>NZ_LT827013.1:217553-343662 GCF_900169075.1 Chryseobacterium phocaeense | reverse complement strand
GATCTTTATTCTTTCCGCTTTAATAAAGAACTTTCTTTCTGTCGTTCTATTCCTTATTTGCGGTTGCAAAAGTAATTATTTATTTTCTAATGACAAAATGTTTTTGAAGAAAATTTTAAAGTTTTTTTTAGTAACCTTAACCTCTTTTAAAAACCCTATCCTTATCTACTCCTGCGCCCCGGCGAACCGGACTGCAAAGATACAAACTTTTTTAAATCCCACAACTTTTATCTGAATAAAAATTAAAAGCTTTTTGGTATGTATCTTTTTTTAAGTAGTGTAAATAATTTCGCTTCTTTAATAGCTCTTCTGCGCTTACCAAATACTCTCGTTTTCAGTGGGGCAAAGATACACCCTTATCTACACACGAAACAAGTTTATTTAACATAAAATTCATATACAGCGGGGATTGGGGATAAATACCCTTGTAAGGTTCTGATTTAATGTAAACTGCATATAATATGGAGTTATCCACATTAAGGAGATATCAGCTTAGCGTTGGAAAAATAGGATTATAATTGAGGAATTATTCCAGGAAGAGCCAGGAAATAAGATTGGATTATATGATCATCGAGGAAGCAATGTTTCTCAATTTAAATAATGGTAATGAAATACCTCACGCAGATCAGGCAGATAAAGCAGATTTTTTTAAATTACATAACAGGATATACGAAAATCCTGGAACTTAAGTTTCGGCTAAAGCCGTTTTATTTTATTAATAGTGAAAGCGGGCTAAAGCCCGCTTCTATTGAATAAATATGTTTGTGTAAGAATTAAAAATACCAAGAAGGAATAAAAAGTAGCAAAACAGGATCCATTAAGATTTACAAGGAAAAACCGGAGCTTAGAAGATTGAGGGCAATGTTAAGCATAAGATTTAAAAGTGGATATTTTTTGAAAGATTACGGGGGATTATTTATTTTTATATAAAGAAACTCAAATCATGAATAACAGTATCCATGAATACTATGATCACCTTGCCGACACTTACGATGAAAACCGCTTTGAAAATTCCTACGGGAAATATATTGACCAGCAGGAAAAAGCATTTCTGAATTCTTTTTTCAGAGGTAAAAAATATCAGAAAGTTCTGGATCTGGGATGTGGAACGGGACGGTTGCTGGAGTTTGCCACCCACGGTACAGACTTCAGCGAAAAGATGCTCGCCATTGCTGCAAAAAAACATCCGCAAAAAATAACGGCTGCCGGAGAAATCTCAAACATTCCTTTTGATACTGAATTTGATTGTATCTTCTGCTTTCACGTAATCATGCACCAAACGAAAGAGGAAACCACAAGATTCTTCAATGAATGCTTCCGGAAATTAAATAACCGCGGAGTTCTGATTTTTGATTTCCCCACAAAAGCCAGAAGAAAGACCATATCGCCTCAGGAAGACTGGCATGCGGGCAACAGTTTTACTTCCCAGGAAGTTTCAATATTAACGGACAGCCAGTGGAATCTTAAAAGTACAACGGGCGTTTTGCTGTTTCCGGTTCACAGGCTTCCCAAAAGCTTAAGGAAATTCTTCCTGCCCCTGGACATTCTGCTGTGCAGGAGTTTCCTGAAAAAATGGGCGTCGTATCACATTGTAGTACTGGAAAAGAAATGAAACGGGTCCTAAAAAAATGGCTCCCTGATCCTTTAAAACTAAGGATCAGATTAATACAGCGGTATTTTGAGGAGCAAAAATCAGGTCACCGCTATTCAGATAAGTACCATCAGGAACATCTTGGTAATCATCGCATTGAGCTTAAGCAGCCTATCAAGAAGGGGGCATTCAATGAAAATAAAATTCACAATCTAAAAGTGGTGAGTGATAAGATCCATCATCTGGTTATCTATCCCGGGGAAGTATTTTCTTTCTGGAAATTAATCGGGAAACCTACGGAAAGAAATAATTTCAAGGAAGGCAGAAATCTGATTAAAAATAATATCTCCAGCAGCACTGGTGGTGGTATCTGCCAGTTTTCATCCATTCTGTATTATGCTTCATTGCAGGCGGGATTGACTGTTATTGAAAGATATCCGCATTCCATCGATATTTATAAAGAAGAAGAGCGTTTTACCCCTTTGGGTGCCGATTCTACGGTGGTTTATGGTTATAAAGACCTCCAGATTAAAAACAACTTTTCTCATCCTGTCCAATACCTAAGTCTTGTGAGCGATGATGAGCTCTACCTCAGCATTATTTCTCCTGAGGAAATGATTTTGAATGAGATTGATTTTAAATATAGGGAAACCGATCAGGGAGTCTGGGTCGAGACTTTTTCTGATGGCAGGTTATTCTCTAAAAATTTCTATATTCGTTTATGAATTATTTAGCCCATTCTTTTCTCAGTTTTTCGGACGGCCAGATTGTAGGACAGTTTCTTGAGGATTTTATCAGAAACAAAGACCGTTATTCTTTTCCGAAGGAGATCCAGGACGGTATTACGTTACACAGGGCGGTAGATACGTTCACAGATTCGCATCCTGCCATTCATGAAGCCAAAAGAGTTTTTTCTCCTTTAGTAAGGCTGTACGCAGGCGCTTTTGTAGATGTTGCGATGGATTATTTCGTGGCCACAGACCTCAGCCTCCATTCTACGGCCGAATGGAAAGCCCATTCACTAAGGGTTTATAGGGTTCTGAACGAACATCAGGAATGGCTTCCGGAAAATTTTAAAAAGATGCTGGTAAAAATGGAAGAAGATGACTGGCTGTATAATTACCGTGAGGATTGGGGAATCAAATTCAGCATCCGGAATGTTCTTCATAAAGCTAAATATCTGGATCCTGACATTCCCGTTTATGAAGCCTTCCTGAAAAACAAACCTTTTCTGCAGGAATGTTACAACGATTTTTTTCCGGATCTTCTTGCCCACGCTAAAGGGATCAATACGCTGCTGCAGTTGGATCACCAATAAAAAAACACTCACAGGGAACGTAAGTGTTTTTATTTGTGTTGTTAGAATCTGCTGCCTTATCCTGCCTGTTGTATGAAAATTTAATGGGATTATAGATGGGTTTTCAATTTTTTGATTTCTGTTTTCAGGAAATTGATCTGCTCCTGCTGTCTTTTCAGCATTTCTTCCTGTTTCTGAAGCATTTCCTGCTGCTGCTGGACTGCTTTTGTAAGAATAACCGTCATTTCAGCATAGTTTACCCCAAGGGTTTTCATCTCATCACTGGCTGTTGTTATCAGTTCGGGCATAGCAGCTTTTATTTCCTGTGCAACAAATCCTACTTTTTTGTCCTTACTTAATGATTCGTCTTTATATCTGTAACTGATTGTACGCAACCCGAGAATTTCTTTTAATCCGTACGAATTATCGACAATATCTTTCTTGATTCTGATATCTGAAGGCGTAATGGTTCCTGAAGCCAGGATATTTCCGATAACATGAAGCTTTTCTGTAGGCGTTGTGGTTCCGATTCCTACTCTTCCGCCGTTATTATCTGTCATATACATCAGTTCATTTAAGCCATTTCCTACACTGAAGGAAAGGTATTTTCCAAGACCGGCAGTCGTTGTATTCACATCTCCGAAATTTATTCTGGCCACAGCACCGGTTCCCACCGTAGAGGCTGACCTCACATTAATCCCGAAATTATCGGTTCTGTTCCCATAACCAAAACCATCCTGCCCGATATTAATGTCAATGGCATTTTTTGTCACCGATGTGGTCACTGCTGCGTTAAATAAACTGCTTCCTTCTACATGAAGCTTTCTTGTGGGACTTGTGGAGCCTACGCCCATATTTCCGTTGGACAGCATTGTAGCGACTGTTGTCAGGGTTTGTCCGTCTCCATATGTTCCTGTAGAGTTCGCCCCCACATTAAACTGAAGTCCTGATTCTGCTCCGGATGCATTAATGGAAGGAATACTTGGAGTAACATTAAACCAGATATTATCCCAGCTTCCACTTCCCGCAGCGCTTTTCATCCCGAATGTAGTTCCTACAATATCAAGTTTCACCACCGGTGCACTGTTTCCGATTCCTATCCTGTCATTGGCTGCATCTACAGAAAAAGTAGTCCCGTCTACGGAAAAAGCGTTAACCGCAGTTCCCGTAAAAGCAAGCGTATTGGCAGCCTGCGTAACGGTTCTTGGTCCTGTAAGTGTTCCGTTTGAATTGTAAAGATTGACGATATTGTCATTGACGTTCTTCCACAGGGTTCCGTTAAAAAAATAATAGCCTGCTGCGGTAATCTCAACCGTTTGTGCTACACTTGGAATGGTTCCGGTAGGTGTGGTAGCATCTGTAACGTAAACCATGGATCCTGATTGTGCTGCGGTATAAGTTCCCGCTACTTTGGCTGCCAGCTGCTGCCTGGTAATCCTTGGAGCCATCATTCCGTCTTTAGTAGCAGTGGAGGTTCCGTTTCCGGTAACATCCAATGTTGATTGCGGATTGTTTGTCGCAATACCTACCTGACCAAAGCAAACAGTAGACATTACGAATAAAGCCAGTAAAGAATAAATTGGTTTCATACTTATGAGTTTTTAATATTTTCTGTAAAAATTCAAATCATACCTCTAACAAAACCGTACGCTAATCACACATTAATATTCATTTATAAAAATCGAATAAAATTAAATGCGTGGAATCAGCACAAACAAATATAACTAATTTTAAACATAAATTATGTAAATTAATAATAAATTAACTAAAAATTATTTATAAATTTAAAATCATTAATTATTTATCAATTATATTGAAAACTTAATATTATCAAATGTATTACAAACTCTAACACACTAATACAATATTTCATTTATTAGTGATTTAATATTCGTGCGAATAAACCTTGAATTAATAAACCGGAGAAGGTTTCTTCTAAAACTGCTGATAGAGGTAACGATTGGGATAGGTAAGTTTTTCACTTTTCCTTTGTCCGTTCAGGATCATATGGACAATATTGATCTGGTCATCAAAAAGGTTATACAGAAAGCTCACGGCCGCCTCCAGTTTTTTGGGAGCAGAAACGGCTTCGGATTCAAGAAAAATATTGACCGACTCGCTGTCTTCTTCGTAGCCAACATAATTTACTTTTAAAAACCTGCCGTCAGCCTTCAATTTAAAATATTCTGCACAGTATCTTTCAAGGGCATCATTCAGTTTAGCTTTATATTTTTCGTCATTAAAATGAAAAGAGCTTCCATATTTTCTGCCCAGTCCGTTTTCTAAATCATCAAGAAAAAACCGGCCGGTCACCTCGAAGGTCCTGGATTTTGAATTATAATTAATCTCCACCGATCCTACATGGTAAGGATGAACATTATCAGTTCCTGTAAAACTTTGAAGAATAAAAACGACTGCAAAAAAACATGCGAAAAAAATTTTACCCGGCATTGATTCTATTTTTGAACAAATATAAAAAAAGCAACAGTTATACAACTGCTGCTTTCCATATGATCTGTACCGGATATCCGACGCTTATTCTTTTACTACTTTTTTGGTCAATTTTGTATTATCGTTTAAAGTGATAGTAAACAGATACACTCCTTTCACCAAACCTGAAACATCAATCCTTCCTGCAGTATTAGTTACTGCAGCAGTTTTAACCAATTTTCCGGAGGCGTCATAAATAGCTACATCCGCCTTAGAATATCTCCCCAGTGCAACATTCACAAAGTCTTTTGCAGGATTTGGTGTGATATTAACATCTGAATTCAATTTAACATCCGCTGTGCCCAGTGCTGTAGCGTTGGTTTTCACAAAATATCCTCCGAAACCAGTGGTCTGAAAACTCACTTCCCAGTATTGGTAGGTTTCATTCCATACAATATCAGCCACATTAGGAGTAATCACTGCAGCAGTACTTCCGAAAGATGCTGTAGTTCCGGTATTTCCTGCGCTTGTTCCTGAATATTTTTCAACAATAAGGTTGGCTTTATTGGCATTATCTGTAGGTGAAGTAGGTAATTTCACCGGATTAGTCAGATTATAGGCATCAAAATCCGCCTGTTTGAAATACAGGGTCACTTTTCCTGTAGCCGTGGCAGCATTGGCCGCAGGATTCATTTCATATCTTCTTGAAATATAGCCAGGCTGTGCATTATCTACCCATACTTTAGAAGTAAGATCTCCCGCCACTGTACTTGCTGTTTCTTTTTCCACTCTTGAAATCAGCTGACAATTGTTCGTGAAATAATTGTTTCCTGCTGATACTGCTGATGTTTTATTCTGATTGGATGTCGCCAGAACTTTAACTTCAGCTACGTTTTCATACACCGTTGCTCTCATTTTAAGGTCGAAGGTTCTTGCAGACCAGGTGGTTCCGTTGGCTGATGTTTTGCTTCTTCCGCTGGACGCCACCGATTCGTTTTTCATGGAAATTCTTCCGCTGAGACCATTCACCACGATATAGAAGTCTTTTCCGGTTACCATCTGTACATTTAAACCGGATAAATCCACATAATTCCATGTAAATCTCTGGATGTCATTCACCCATGAAGTTACTGTTTTTGTAGCAATGATCTCCCCCGGATCACCATTGGCATCTACTTTTCTGATCTGAATATCCACCGCCATATCGCTTGGAATAGTGGAAGTCCCTGTTAAAAAGGAAAAACCACCCAGCTTCCCGGTTAATGCCGGTGTAAATCTCACTGCCAACGCAGTATTGTCAAAGTAATTGTTATTCTCTGTATTAGCAATGATGTAGGGTTCATCATAGGTCACTGTTTCAAAATTGGATTCTACACATCCCAATTCATCCGTCACTGCCTTATAGATATCGAGTTTTCCATATCCCCATCTTGCATTAGGTACATTTCCTGTAGCTCCGTCTTTTCTTGCATTAGAAGTAAGACGGCTTTTTACCTGCGCAGCTGTTAATCCCGGATTGGCCTGCAATAATAAGCCCACAGCTCCAGCTATACCCGGCGATGACATACTTGTCCCCTGATTTTTCACATAAAAACTGGTCCCGTTGATAATATCAGTAGCTCCCGGCGCGGAATTGCTTGATCTTGAAGAAATCACATTCTGCCCTGAACCTGTAATATCAGGCTTCTGAAAGCCATCCACTCTCGGTCCCTGGGAACTGAATGATGAGATCGATTCCTGCGGGGTAAGGGTATAATAGCCGCCTGCAGCCGTGTACCAGCTTGCTCTTCCCATATAGGATGCCACTGTAATTGCATTGGACGCATTACCGGGACTTCCTACTATATATTCATTATCTCCATTCTGTAATGTTGCTGAAACTCCTGTTCCTGTACTGTATAGCCAACCATGAGTGGTAATCTGCTGGGTTCCGTTATTGGTAATTTCCAGCGTATAATTCCCCTGACAGTTCGCTGTAGAACCCACATTTCTGCTGATCACCAACTGCACATAACGTTTATTATTATCTGTACTCCAGTAGTTATACATGCTTGCCGTAAAGCCCCCGCCCAAAATACTGTGTGCCGTATTCGTGCTGATATTCTGTGTATATTGCTGCCCGTCAGGAGTCGTTAATTTCGCGGTAACAGCGGTATCATTATTCGCATACATTAAAAATGCAAATACGGAAGATGCGGATGTATTGCTGCCCACTGTAAAAGCATAAGACTGCGCAGCATTCGGTGCAATATCCACTTTCCTGTGAAGATTGGCTCCGTAATCGTTTCCTGCTGAAATCACTACTACCCTTCCCGGGGCCGAGGTGGTAAAATTGTTGACCGCCACTTCGTGGGAAGCCGTTCCATCGTGAGCACTTCCCTGTCCTCCGATACTCATATTCACTACAATAGGTTTGTTCAGTGCAGTAGCTACATTCCGGAAATAGGTTAAGGCATTAATGGTATTTGTGGTAGGGAAAGAACCGTTTCCGCCTTTTACAAAAACAATATCTGCATCAGAAGAAAAACCTTTATGTCTGCGGTCTGCAAAGCCTGCCCCACTTCCGGCAGCTGTTCCTGCTACGTGGGTTCCGTGACCGTTGATATCATTTTCACGTACAAAACCGGTAGGAGTTCCATCCAGTTCATCTTCAATCTGAGCCCTTGTATATTCCACTCCTGTTGCAAATCCTGCGGGAGGAGCTTCTGTTCCCTGTGCGGTAATTGTCTGGTCCCAGATGGAAACAATTCTGCTTTTGGTCTGGTCGTTTACTTTTCTGAAGTCAGGATGTTTCCAGTCTATTCCCGTATCATAAACTCCAACCAGAATTCCGGTACCGTTATACGCTGTATTATTGAAAACCCCATCCTGCAAAAGGCTTGCTCCGGATTGGGCCCTGCTCACATCATTATGAAGCACATCAAATGCAGGTGCCATTACGGAAGTCACATACGGAAGCTGCATGAGTTTTTCAATGTCATCAATCGTAACCAGAGCGGTTGCAAAATCAGGCAGCTGGCTTTGTACCAGAATACCGTCAGATTTCAGTTTTTCCGGACTTTTTGTATAAATGATGCATGAATACATGGTTTGGGCTCCTTTGGAAGTAACGACCAGATGCCGGTCTAATTTCATATCATCACGCTCCAGCTCTTTAACGGCTTTTCCTTTCGATACATTTTCTTTATTTTTCAGGAGAATATCAAATCTGGAATCTAATTTCTGCACCTGCCCGTAAAACGAATACGAGTATAATCCCAGAAAAGCAACAGCAGCATTTTTAAGAAGGCTTGTCCCTCCTTTCGAAATGTTTACTTTTGCAGTGAGTAGTTTTTTTACATTCATATCTTAAAGTTTTTCGCATCACAAGTATACAATATTTATTTCATAAAAGATTCTAAGAAAACATCAATAACACCCAATAAAAACAACGATTAAAAGAAAATAATTCACAATATCAATACAAAAACATAAAAACAAAGTAAACTGAATCAGAAATAGTAAAAAGTGTTCTTGAAAAGTGAAAAACGAAAAAAAATAATTCATATATCGAATTCAAAATAAAAAATTAATAAATCATCTTAAAATGAAGGATTTTATATTCTATTTAAATCTGGGTTGGGAACATATTATTTCCCTGGATGCTCTTGATCACCAGCTGTTTGTTCTGGCCTTGATTGCCGTTTATTCATATCAGGACTGGAAGAAAATCCTGGTTTTGGTTACGGCATTTACCATCGGGCATTCCATAACGCTTGCTTTGAGTATTCTTGATGTATTCCGGGTTCCGTCTGCGTGGGTAGAGTTTTTGATCCCGCTGACTATTGTACTGACTGCTCTGGATAATATCCTGATGAAAAATAAAAAACAGACCCTGATGCGCGCCAATTATTATCTGGCAGCCATCTTTGGCCTTATTCACGGGATGGGTTTCGCAAATACGGCAAGGGTGATGATCGCCAAAAGCCAGAGCATTGCCGTCCCGTTGTTAGGATTTAATATCGGGCTGGAACTGGGGCAGATCGTTATTGTATGTGCTATTCTTGTCGTGCTGTTTATTTTACTGAGTGTTTTTAAGGTGAATAAAAAAGACTGGGTTCTTTTTGTATCATCTGGTGTATTTGCACTGGCTTTAAAAATGACTTTGGAAAGAATTCCTTTTTAACCTTGAAACATTTTTAATTTTTCAACTACTTATTATTATCTTTGATAACTTTTAAATCAATCCGGTAATGAAACTACAAGCCCTTCTATTGTCATTTTCTGTATTTGCCTACACAGGTTTCGCCGCACAAAATATCCAGAATAACCCTGGTAGTAACCACGGAAACAGATTTGAGCAACTGGGAACCATTCTTCCTACACCCAACATCTACAGAACGGCTTCGGGAGCTCCGGGCCACGGATACTGGCAGAACAGGGCTGATTATTATATTACCGCTTACCTTGATGAAGATAAAAGAAACCTTAAAGGCTCAGAAACCGTTACCTACTATAATAATTCTCCTGATGACCTGGATTATATCTGGCTTCAGCTGGATGAAAATGAGCAGTCCACTGTAAAAAATGCAGGATTCCAGTTTCCTTCTACGCTTCCGGCTTCTACCAATGACCAGCAGCTTGCAGTAAGTGAACTTCCGGAAAAAGACAACGGCTACGGTGTGAACCTTGAAAAAGTAACAGATGCCGCAGGAAGTCCGTTGAAATACACGGTGAACAAAACCATGATGCGTATTGATCTTCCAAAAGTATTAAAGAAAGGAGAAAAACTGGTTTTCAAAATAGACTGGAACTATAATATTCCCAACAGGATCAAAATGGGCGGCCGCGGCGGCTATGAAAATTTTGCGGAAGACGGAAATGACCTGTACACCATGACCCAATGGTACCCGAGAATGTGCGTTTACAGCGATTTTCACGGATGGCAGAACCACCAGTTCACGGGACGCGGTGAATTTGCTTTGGTATTCGGTGACTTTAAAGTTTCGATGAATGTTCCGGCAGACCATATTGTAGGGGGAACCGGGGAATGTAAAAACTACGAGCAGGTCTTAACATCTGACCAGATGGCAAGATACCGTAAGGCCGAAGGTGCTGCAGAACCCATTGAGATCGTAACGTTGGATGAAGCTAAAAAAGCTGAAAAAAATCATTCAAAACAAAGAAAAACCTGGGTTTTTGCAGCTAATGATGTAAGAGATTTCGCCTGGACCTCATCCAGAAAATTTGTCTGGGACGGAATGCGCGTTACCATTCCTGAAAACAACAATAAGGTAATGGCCATGAGCTTTTATCCAAAAGAAGCCTATAACCTTTACAGAAAATATTCTACAAAAGCTGTTGCCCACACCATTAAAACCTATTCCGAATTTACCATCCCATATCCATACCCGGTAGCCCAGTCTGTAGAGGCAGCCAACGGAATGGAATACCCTATGATCTGTTTTAATTTCGGAAGAACGGAAAAGGACGGAACGTATTCTGAGGGAACTAAAAACGGAATGATCGGCGTGGTGATCCATGAAGTCGGGCATAACTTCTTCCCGATGATCATTAATTCTGACGAAAGACAATGGAGCTGGATGGATGAAGGCCTGAATACCTTCACGGAATATCTTACGGAAGAAAAATGGGACAATAAATTCCCTTCAAAAAGAGGTCCGGCATGGACTATTGTGGATTATATGAAGCTTCCGAAAGATCAGCTGGAACCTATTATGAGCAACTCTGAAAATATTGTTCAGTTTGGTCCGAATGCCTATTCCAAACCGGCTACGGGATTAAATATCCTTCGTGAAACTATTATGGGAAGAGAACTTTTTGACAAAGCTTATAAAACCTATGCGAAAAGATGGGCCTTTAAGCATCCTGAACCTGCAGATTTCTTCCGTACCATGGAAGATGCCAGCGGTGAAGATCTTGACTGGTTCTGGAGAGGATGGTTCTACGGGACAGATCCTGTAGACATTGCCATCGACAAAGTAACGGTTGCCGTACCGGATCTCAATACGCCTCCACTGGAAGCCAAAGAGATCAAATATAAAGTGGAAAAACCGCTTCAGAATTCATTTGAAGATATTTCAAAAATCAGAAACAAAGAAGATAAAAGCATTGCATTTTCTGTAGATAAAGACAAGGAACTTCAGGATTTCTATTACAGATACGACAGAGGACAGGAAAAAGTAGATGCTGAAAAAGAATACACTATAAAAACAGATCCATCTCCCGCCTTGGATGCCAAGGACAAGGAGAAATTCAGGAATATCACAGGATACCAGATTGATTTTGTGAACAAAGGTGGACTGGTAATGCCAATCATCCTTGAATTTACATTCGAAGACGGAACAAAATTGTATGACAAATCATCTGCCCAGATCTGGAGACAGAATGAGCAGAAAGTTTCAAAGACGTATTATTTCGACAAGAAGATAAAGTCAATACAGCTTGATCCGATGAGAGAAACTGCAGATATCGATACTTCCAATAATTTATGGACCAGTGCAGGTGCCGGCAGTGAAACTTCAAAATTCCAGCTGTTTAAACAGAAACAGGGCGGCGGTCCTGTAAGGGGAGGCGCCAACGGAAAAGTAAATCCGATGCAGGCTGCAGGAAAGAAATCATAAAAAATAAAAAGATGTTTCAAATTGGAACATCTTTTTTTTTGTGGGACTGAATAATTTTGCCTAAAGTTTTATTTTTACAATTATATGGTGGGTGGGCTAAAGCCCGCTTCCATTGAATTATAGTTCCAATCAAAAATCTGCGTAATCCGCCTGATCTGCGTGAGATTTATACATAAGTTTATGATCAAATTGCGGGCTAAAGCCCGCTCCCAATGAATGTGAACCACTCAACAAAAATCCGTGGGAGATTTTTATACAGCTCTAATTTAAATACGCTTTCAAAGCATTTTTATAGGTTCTCCCAAGCGGAAGTTTTTCCCCGTCTTTAAGGTATACATGAGCCGTATCATAAGAACCGATATGGGTAGACAAAACAATATATGATTTATGAATCCTGATGAATCCCAGGTTTTGAAATTTCTCTTCAAAATTGGACATCCGCTCCAGGATCATATATTTTTTCAAACGGGTCACCAGGATAATGTATTCTCCAAATCCCTGCACCCAACGCACATCTTCCAAAAGGACTTTGTGCATTACGTAATTGGATTTGAACATAATGAAATTTTCTTTCTTTTTATGTTCCGTCGAGTTTTTAAACTGTAAGAAATCTTTTGCCTTGTTGATCGCTTTTCTAAACGTTTCAAAATCCACGGGCTTCACAAGATAATGCACCACATCGAGTTCAAAGGCCTTGACTGCATACTGAGTTTCCAGGGTAAGGAATATACAGAGCGGTTGGTAAGGCAGCTGATGCAGGAGCTCAATCCCGTTGATATAAGGCATATTAATATCCAGAATCACAAGATCTACCCTGTTTTCCTTAAGGTATTCCAGTGCCTGTTCAGGATCCTGGAATATCTTCACCAAGTCCACGTCTTCCATCTGTGCGCAATATTTCCGGATCAGCTCCAATGCCGGATATTCATCATCTACACTTACGATTGTGAGGTTAGCCATTAGAGTTTAATTTTTAAAATCGTCTGATAATTGTTCAGGTCTGCAGGTTCGGAAATAAAAATATAGCTTCCTGCGTAATTTTTTTCCAGGATATTAATGACCGCTTCGTTCCCCAGACCACTGTTATTCATATTTCCCACAAGATTTTTTTTCTTTGCTACAGAATTCCGGATCTCAAACAGAAGCTCATGGTCTTTTATTTTGTACATGACATTAATATAGCTGTCTGCTTCTATCCCTACCGCCGAATGTTTCAATGCATTTTCAAACAGCGTGAGGCATACAGACGGAGGAATATCGATGAGTTCCAGAGTTTCTTCATCCTGAATATCAAACGTGATGTTCAGGACATTGTTATATTTCAGCTGATACAATCCGATTAGGGATTTTATGGATGAAAATTCCTGGGCCATACTGATTCTTTCCTTGTTCGTATCATAAATCACGTACTGCAGCAACTTGCTCAGCTGCAGGATAGATTCCGAAGTATTTTCGGAAGGCTGAAAACTTTTGGAGTAGATATTATTCAGTGTATTCAGCAGGAAATGGGGATTCATTTTGGATTTAAGGAGATCCAGATACAGCTGGTCTTTTTCTTCGCCCAGATCTTTAAAATCCTGCTCAATGAGGAATTTATCTTTTGTAATTCCCAGGAAGGAAGCGACCAGTATAACAATGCCCTGTGCGGTATAAACGTTGTAAAGAAATTTCGTATTGGAAAGGGTTTCGTTAAAATTCATATCAAAGACAGCCGGTTCCAGCAGAATCCTGAAAAGACTTGAGACCAGAAAACTGATCAGCGCGTAGAGAATAAACTCGGGATATTTATTGGAAAGATAGAATTCCGGGACGAGATAAAAGTAGACAAGACTGTAAATTCCGACATTAAAAATAACGACGGACAAAACACTCCAGATGAGCTCCGGAACATCCAAAAAGTAATTTTCCGTAAAAAATGTGATGATGATGAAGACCAGAAAGAAGAAAATATGCTGAAACTTCAGTAAAAATCCCCAGTGGTATTCCATCAGTCTTTTCAAAACTTTTGCATTAAACAAAATCCTGAAAACCAATAATATAAATACAATATTTATAATTAAAAACATCTAAAAACTCCAATTTTCAATCTTTCAAATATACCATCTTTTTCATGCGATCCTGCAGTTCACTGATAAAAACTGCCATTGATTGAAAAATAAATCTGCGGCTGGTTCTTATAAATATATTTGAGACATCGGGATATTAATTAAACGTTACATGAAAATTAAATTCAAATTAATTGTGATTTTACTGCTTGGAATGATCTCACAGATCGATGCCCAGAGCCGGGACAATTATAATATGTGGTTCCAGTATCTGATGTCTGCAAGACTGACCGATAAAAGTACACTGACGGCTCTCTCGCAGTACCGTTCTTTTGACCTGGCATATGACACCAGACTTTTCCTGGTTTCTGCGTATGTAGATTATGAAGTAGCGAATGATGTGAAACCCGCTGCCGGATTTATGTTTCTGGTGCTGGATTCTTATAAATCCGACAATACCAAAAAAGAAAGGTATGAGAAAAGACCTTTCCAGCAGGTGACTTTAGGCGGGAATATCGGAAGAACTTCGGTCTCGCACCGTTTCCGGGTGGAAGAACGTTTTATCAGCAATCCTGATGAGTTCATCGTGAGGCTCCGCTACCTGATTTCCCTGAGAATTCCTTTTAACAGAGCCGGAGAGAAAGAAAAACTCTACGGTATTCTGAAAAATGAATTAAGGATGAATGTGGTGAAAGAAGATCCCTTCGACAGCAACCGCTTAACAGCGGGACTCGGGATAAAGGTCGGAAAAAACTCAGCGATAGAAGTGGCTTTCATTAATCAGCTGGAAACAGGATCTACAAGCAACTACGGCTACATCGGTTACCGGAACAGCTTCGACTGGAGAAAAAACAAAAATAAATAACGATAAAATCAAATCATCTATGCTTACATTCCTTGGATTTCTCATGATCCTGATCTTTATGGTCCTGATTATGAACAAAAAAATGACGCCACTAACGGCTTTGGTCATTGTACCGGTAACCATAGCTCTTTTTGCAGGTTTCGGTCCTGAACTGGGAGAAATGATGAAGAACGGAGTGAAAGAAATCGCACTGACGGGCGTCATGCTGATCTTTGCAATCCTTTATTTCAGCTTAATGATAGACACGGGGCTTTTTGAACCTTTGGTGAATATTATTTTAAAAGCAGTTGGGGACAATCCTATTAAAACCACCATAGGAACGGCTGTTCTTACAGCATTGGTTTCCCTGGACGGCGATGGTTCTTCCACGTACTTAATAGTAGTGGCAGCGATGCTTCCTTTGTATAAAAAACAGGGCATGAATCCTCTTATCCTTACCTGTATCATTATGCTGGCAGGCCAGATTATGAATATTCTTCCATGGGGTGGGCCTACAGCAAGGGTGATGAGCTCACTGAAGCTGGGGCATACAGAAATTTTTGTTCCCATGATCCCCATTATGGCCATAGGCATTATCTGGGTGATATTTGTTGCTTATATTCTGGGGAGAAGAGAAAAAATAAGAATTGCAAAGCACGGAAAATTCACGAATTACAACAGCAATGATATCATCGGAGAGGTAGATCTTAAGCTTCGCCGCCCAAAACTGATCCTGGTGAATCTCGCTCTTACCATCACACTTCTGGTCGTGATGATCCTGGATGTGGTTCCGTTGGGCATTGCGTTTATGATTGCTTTCTGTATCGCTTCCATCATCAATTATCCTAAATTAAAAGACCAGCAGAAAATTATCTCCAAGCATGCCGGAAATGCCTTATCTGTGGCCGGGATGATCTTCGGAGCCGGAATTTTTACCGGAATCCTGAACGGCTCAGGCATTATGCAGGCCATGGGAAACAGCATGATTGAAATTGTTCCGAAAAGCTGGGGAAGCTACCTGAATGTGGTTACAGCCCTTTTCAGTATTCCGCTTACCTTTTTCCTTTCCAATGATGCCTATTATTTTGGAATACTGCCTATTATTATAGCAACCGGGCATCAGCTTGGCATTTCCCCGGAGATCCTGGGACGGGCCAGCCTTATCGGGCAGGGGTCTCACCTGCTGAGTCCGCTGGTTCCGTCAACTTATTTACTGGTTTCGCTGGCTGGAGTGGAATTTTCAGATCATTTGAAATATACTTTGAAATGGGCATTGGGATCTTCGTTGGTTATGCTGATCGCGGCGCTGATTCTTGGAGTGATTTAAATTAATGGATGGAAGCTGGAAGAGGGAGGATGGAAGTTTATACCGGGCAGAATAATACTGACAGTTAAAAATTAAAAGGTCATCTTAAGGCCAATATAAGCTGTTATTTCCGGCTGCAATACCTTCCCTCTTCCAGCTTCATGCCTCCCTACCCCATTATTCTTTTTCAGATGTAAAAAAAACAACAGATCTTTGTACGGAAAGTAGAAGTATATTCAGATGAATCCTTTTGAACCTCAAAAAACATTCACAGGAAGGTATTTAAAGAATCTTACCTTATATGTATTTGCCGCCATTCTAGGAGGTGTGTTTACAGGCTATTATGCGCCTGAGGCAGGGATCCGGCTGGGCGTTGTAAGCCGCTATTTTTTCATGGTTCTGGAAATGCTGATCCTTCCTATTATCTTTATGGCGATCATGTACGGAATCTGCCAGCTGTCCGGGATCAGGAATGCCAGCAGCATTGTCTGGAAAACCATTCTGTATTTTCTGGTCATCAGCTCTGTGGCTATTCTGATTGGATTTATTTTCGGTTTTGCCGTAAAACCCGGTGCTGAGACCGGAATTGATACCACCAGAATCAGCAGTTCCCTTCCCAAAACCTTTGAGATCAATGACAGAGATTTATCCGGGATTTTATACCTCAACCGGCACGGAATTTTTCTTTTTATCTCCATTGCAGCAGGAATTTTTATGAATCTTTCTTCGGGAAGGGAGAAGTTCCTGAATATTTTAGACAAAGGATTGAAAGCCTTTTACACGGTAATCAAATATCTCTATATCATTCTGCCCGTCGTTATTTTCTGTAATATTGCTTACGGAATTGGTGTCTATGGGATCAATACCCTGCTGCCGCTGAGCAAAGTGGTGGCCACGGTGTATCTGGCTGATATTGTTTTTATCTTCGGGATTCTGGGAATTGTGGCTTATCTGTTTAAAATCCATTTGTGGAAATTTTTACTTGACCTAAAAGAAGAAATTATCCTGGTGATCACCACATCCTCGTCTAAAACGGCATTCCCTCTTATCTTTGAAAAAATGGAATCTGAGGGGTACAGCCGGAAAATCCTGGGCTTCGTGATTCCTCTGGGTTATAATTTCAATCTTTCGGGAGCGTGTATTTATATTGCGGTGACGTGCTGCTTTCTGATCCAGTTCTATAATATTTCATTAACGGTTAGCGATTATCTCTGGCTTTTCGCTATTATTACCATTACTTCCAAAACAGCGTCCGGTGTTCCCGGATCAGGGTTTCTGGCCCTTATTTTTACATTAAACCGGTTTGGAAAAATCCCTTTAACCGATATTGCCCTTCTTTACACTGTAGACCGTTTTATGAACGAAGCAAGATCGGTTACGAACTTTATCAGTATTGCTGTTTCCGGCGCGGTGATTTCGAAAATGAATCAAAAAAGTAAGGAAGTGTGAAGATGGAAGTTATTGAGCTCCAAAGACCCATTATGCACGGTTTTATAATCTTTGGGCAAATAACCCCATTTTAAAATGACTGCAAGAAATTATCAGATGTAGAGTAACTTCCATCCTCCCTCTTCCCTCTTCCAGCCCTATTAAGTCAACCCCTTTGTAACTTTCTGAAAATCAAAACTACTTATCATGGTAAAAAATATCATGAAAACATTTCTTTTACTTTTACTCATCAGCAGTGCGAATTTATTTTCCCAGAACCTGCTCACTCCCGCCAATGTTAAAATTGATGCTAAGCTCATTAAAGACGAAACCTCAGAAGCGACATGGTACGCCGATAATGCCGGAACCAAAATAGAAATAGGAAGCATTACTACAGAGCTTAAAAAATTAAATAAGACAGATCTGCTGATCAAAACTACGGTAAAGATGAAGCAGGCTCCTGATGCCAAATGGACGGATTCCACGATTGTAAAAACAGCCAATTTCGAGCCTGTGTACCACTCTTCTTTTAATATGATGAGGGATGTGGTCCTTCGGTCAGGTAAAACCAAAGTAACAGGATATTACTTTGATAAAAAAACACAGAAAAAAGACAATATAGAGATTCCTGCAGCAGATTATTTTGACAGCAGCAGCTATCCTGTGATCATCCGGTTTTCTCTGCTGAAAGAAAATTATACCGCTGACCTCTCCATATTCGATTATAATCCGGATGCGAAAAAAGGACTTTTAAAAGCCTACATCACAGAAATGAAAAAAACCGACCTTAACGGAAAAAAAGTCTGGGCTGTAAAAACTACGGATGACATCCAGGACAAAACAACAACGGTTACGTATTATATTGATCCCGAAACCCGCAAAATCCTGAAACAGGATATGGAACTTGGCGGAAGAAAAATGACGCTGGAAACGATTCAATAAAAACCAAGCAATTGAAAAAACGGAATCTTTTTCATCCAATAATTTGGTTTAAATAATAAAAATACGCATCAAACTCAATTATACCACACTGATTATCAAAATATAAACAGCAAAAATAAATCTACATACTGTGTATTATTTATATAGATTTATTTTTATCTTTGGTTTACCATTATTCACAAAACCGTCAAAGTCCTGATTGACAATAAATGTTCAGGAACGTACAATCAACAAAATATTAATTATGAAAAATGCTAAATCATTAAGCAGAGCCGCCCAGAAAACCATTGTGGGAGGAGCCAGACTTGTTTGCTGTGAACGAGACGACCAGGGAAAATGTACTTTATGGATCGGTCCGGGACAACACTGCCCTTAATTCACCGAATAATCAGAGTTCAATACAGAAAGCCGGAATTTTCCGGCTTTCTCTTTTTCCGTTTTTCTGCCAAATTTTCACACTCAGAAATAAAATTCTGCCATTTCAGCCACCAGCCTCCCGTGGCATACATTTAGAGAATTACATGGAAGAAATAATTAAAAAATAAATATATTATGTCAGTAAACTTTAAACCATTAGCAGACAGAGTTCTTATTGAGCCTATCGCTGCAGAGACTAAAACAGCTTCAGGTATCATTATTCCGGACACAGCGAAGGAAAAGCCGCAGGAAGGTACTGTAGTAGCAGTAGGTCCAGGTAAAAAAGATGAGCCTACCACTGTTCAGGTAGGTGACAAAGTTCTTTATGGGAAATATTCAGGTTCTGAATTAAAGCTGGAAGGAAAAGATTACTTAATCGTTAAGGAAGGAGATTTACTGGGAGTAATCGGGTAAACCTGTACATTGTACACTGTAAAATGTACAATGTATTCATAACTGATAAAAAAATCAAACAATAAAAAGTAAATCAAGTACAATGCTACATTTTACATTGTACATTAATACAACTAAACATGGCAAAAGAAATAAAATTCGATATTGAATCAAGAGACGCTTTAAAGAGAGGAGTTGATGCATTGGCTAATGCAGTAAAGGTAACTTTAGGACCAAAAGGAAGAAACGTAGTGATTGAAAAATCTTTCGGAGCTCCTCACGTCACTAAGGACGGTGTTTCTGTAGCAAAGGAAATCGAGCTTGAAGACAGAGTAGAAAATATGGGAGCACAGATGGTAAAAGAAGTGGCTTCCAAAACCAATGATATTGCAGGAGACGGTACTACTACCGCTACTGTACTGGCACAGGCTATCGTAAGAGAAGGTCTTAAGAACGTAGCTGCAGGTGCTAACCCAATGGACTTAAAAAGAGGAATTGACAAAGCAGTTTCTGCAGTTGTTGAAAACTTAAAATCCCAGTCTCAGGAAGTTGGTGATTCTACAGATAAAGTGAAGCAGGTTGCTTCCGTATCCGCTAACAATGACGAAACAATCGGTGCTTTGATCGCTGAAGCTTTCGGAAAAGTAGGTAAAGAAGGAGTAATCACGGTAGAAGAAGCTAAAGGTATCGATACAACAGTAGATGTTGTAGAAGGTATGCAGTTCGACAGAGGATACCAGTCTCCTTACTTCGTAACTAACCCTGAGAAAATGGTAGCTGAAGTAGAAAATCCTTATATCCTTTTGGTAGAGAAGAAAATTTCTTCCATGAAAGAATTGCTTCCGGTTCTTGAGCCGATTGCACAGGGCGGAAAATCCCTATTGATTATCTCTGAAGAAGTGGAAGGTGAAGCTTTAGCTACTTTGGTGGTAAATAAATTAAGAGGTTCTCTTAAAATTGCTGCTGTAAAAGCTCCAGGATTCGGAGACAGAAGAAAAGCAATGCTTGAAGATATCGCGATCCTTACAGGTGGTCAGGTAATCTCTGAAGAGCAAGGTTTCACTATGGAAAACATCTCTTTGGATATGCTTGGAACTGCTGAAAAAGTAACTATTGATAAAGACAACACAACGATCGTAAACGGTGGTGGTGACGAAAGCAGAATCAAAGGAAGAGTGGCACAGATCAAAGCTCAGATGGAAACAACCACTTCTGACTACGACAGAGAAAAACTTCAGGAAAGACTGGCTAAGTTAGCCGGTGGTGTTGCTGTACTTTACGTAGGTGCCGCTTCTGAAGTAGAAATGAAAGAGAAAAAAGACAGAGTGGATGATGCCCTTCACGCTACAAGAGCAGCGGTGGAAGAAGGTATCGTTGCAGGTGGTGGTGTTGCTTTGGTAAGAGCTATTTCTGCTTTGGAAAACCTTACAGGAATCAATTCTGACGAAACTACAGGGATCAAAATCGTGAAAAGAGCCATCGAAGAGCCATTAAGACAAATCGTTGCCAATGCAGGAGGAGAAGGTTCCGTAATCGTAGCTAAAGTAGCTGAAGGACAAGGTGACTTCGGATACAACGCAAAAACTGACGAGTACGTAAACATGCTTGAAGCAGGAATCATTGACCCTACGAAAGTAACCAGAGTTGCCCTTGAAAACGCAGCTTCTGTTTCCGGAATGCTTCTTACCACTGAATGTGTAATCACTGAAGTGAAAAAGGATGAGCCAGCTATGCCAATGGGTGGTGGAATGCCAGGAATGATGTAACGGTCAGCGACCGAGGCAAATTAATATACTAACCGTTCTGCTTTTGTGGGGCGGTTTTTTATTTTTTTATGGTTTTCCATAAGGAAATAGTATATTTTAATGATTAATAAATAGATGGTTAAAGCCAAAACAACATTAGCAAATTTTATATATTGTATATTGGCGCAATGCGTAAATTTAGTTGGTATGTGTAAGCTTTTCAAAGAATAACGGTAGAATACCCAAGAACACTTTTTGTATCTTTGTACAATTATAGATTTGACAAAATGACTAGAATTGAAATAAAAAATATTGGACCTATCAAAAATGTTGACTTTGAATTAAACAAAGTCAATATTCTAATGGGTCCTCAAAGTAGTGGAAAAAGTACAATAGCCAAAATTATCAGCTTTTGCCAGTGGGCAGAAAAAAGATATTTATTGGATGGGAATTTTGCATATGATGTAAATGAACAATTACTGGAATTTCATAGACTGAGCGAAAATTATTTCAGTGAAAATTCTATTTTCACTTATACTTCTGACTTTATAACTATTTCCTATAAAGGAAGAAAACTTAAAAAAAGCTTTAGAAAAAAAAGAACAACTAAAATTTACCAAAAGTCAAAAAACATTTACATTCCTTCAGAAAGAAATTTTGTTTCGGTAATACCTAATTTATCAAAGTATAAAGAAACTAATGACAATATTATGAGCTTTGTTTATGATTGGTTCACAGCAAAACGCATATTTAGCAATACTAATAATTTAAAGGTTTTGAATTTAGATATTAAATTTTATACAAAATCTGAAAATGAGAGTGATATTCTACTTTTAAAAAATAATAAAGAAATACAACTACGAGAAGGCTCAAGTGGATTACAATCAATTATACCATTAATAGTTCTTATTGAGTATTTGACAGAGTTTATTTATAATAGACAAACATCAAATTCTGTAGAAGAAAAAGATGCCCTGAAAAATTTTTTAGTGAAAAATTTATCTAAAATTATAGACTTCAATAAATACTCTAATGATTTATCAAAAATAGATAATTTAGATTTAGACAATGATGATGTGATTAAAATTATTAATTCATATCAACGTGCTAAATCATTGGAAAGGTATCACTTCACTAACTTTATAATAGAAGAACCAGAGCAAAATCTTTTCCCTACTACTCAAAGGGATTTGATTAATTATTTGTTTGATAAAATGAATGATGACAAAGACCATTCGTTATTACTTACCACACATAGCCCATATATTCTATACGCAATAAACAATTGTTTAATGGGATACAATGTTAAAAACAAAATCAAGCCTGAAGAAGTTGACGAGATTAAAAATGAAAAGTCTTGGATAAATCCTGATGTTGTTTCAGTATGGCAAGTTCAAGAAGGCACATTAGTTTCTGTTAAAGATTTACAAACCAAAACAGTTACTAAACATTATTTCAATGAAATAACAAAGGATATAATGGATGAGTATTTTGAAATGTTAAGTTACTATGACTATGATACAGAAAATTAATGAAGTTATAGTTGAACAAAGAAGTAGCACAATTAACACGGAAAACATTTACATAATTGACTATAAGAATATAAATAATGGAATTGTTGAAGTGCTAGAAAACCAACCAGGGGACAGTTGTGTTCACCTCACAAACGAACATAGAATAAGTATATATTATGTTGCATTTAACGAGAACGCTTTAAAAGTAAACACGCCTGAAGGACAGGTTAAACAATGTGAATGTATATTATTTCCAACAACGCTAAATGAAAATGACTGGATACTTTTCGTAGAAACAAAGTATGCTAATAATCATACTAGTGCTTTTTTGGGGATTATTGATCACCCTAATACATCGATTAAACAAATTGTTAGTACTGTTGAATATTTTAGGAATAATGAGATTATTCCTAAAAACAAAAAGGTATTTGCAATTGTTTCATTTCCAAAAATCATAGAGCCATTTAGTGAAGCATTTTTAACAAGGAGCGAATTGACTTTAGAGGAAATTGCAATTAACCATAAAATTTTATTACGACCAACAAACAAAGGTATTGTCAAATCTCTAAGCAGAATTAAACTATAATGCCTGTACATAACAAGGGTTGCCAAAAATCGGGGCTGAAGTGCTTCGATTGAACCTCTGTACAAAGTTCCCGAAATTGATCTAATAAAATAAAACCAATTTATTTAAAAATAAGCTCCGAAGCCTGAAAACTTCGGAGCTTATTTATTTATTCTATTTTAAAATCAAATAATTCTTGAGGATGAACTTCTAAGCCTTTAGACAATTCCTGTATTGTTGAAATCCTTAAATCAACTTCTCCTTTTTCAATTTTGCTGATATTACTATGGTCTACGTCACATTTCTGAGCTAACTCGCGATAGCTTAATCCCAACTTCTTTCTAAATTTTTCAACTCTTTTACCAAAAGCTATTCGAAATTCAATTTTATCCATTGCAAATACCATTATTAAAGCAATTTGAAAAGTTTACAATAAAAAAATGTAGTTGAATTAACCTACAACCCAGAAATTATATTATATTTGTGCCATAAGCTACAATAAATGTAGCTTTGCGATACTTCAAAGAAATATAGAAGCTATTGCTTAGAATCTTGTAATAGAAAACTGGTAATTTTTAAGAGACAAGAAGATAAGTAATGAAGCTCACGACCTAGGCGTGGGCTCTCTTATCTGTCTCAAGGTATACCAGTACCCCTATTACAGATATTGTAGAGTCTCATGCCGTTTTTATTTCATGCCGTTCCGCTCTTCTACAATTATCTTTTTCTAAGCCTGCTTTACCACATAAAGTATCATGATACGGTACAATGGGGTGTACAATCCATTGCGGCTTTCGGGCTTTTAGAAACACAAAAAAAATTAACCATTAAGGAACATAAAGGTAATAAGATAAGTTAAGCACCATCCAAAATGATGAAGCAGCCAGCTTCATCCATAGCTTCAGCTATGATCTTAATGATTCTTAACTACTTAAAAAGCTCTTAATGGTTAAAAAAAATTGTATTCAAATAATTATTTTGAAAAAACTTAATACGTGAAAAAATATAAACCATTAAGAAAAATGAAGATAGTAAGATAAGTTAAGCACCATCAAAGATGGTGAAGCAGCCCGCTTCATCCATAGCTTCAGCTATGATCTTAATAATTCTTAACCCCTTAAAAACTCTTAATGGTTAAGAAAAAACTGTATTCAACTAATTATTTTGAAAAGAACTTAATACGTGAAAAAATATAAACCATTAAGAAAAATGAAGATAGTAAGATAAGTTAAGCCCCATCAAAGATGGTAAAGCAGCCCGCTTCATCAATAGCTTCAGCTATGATCTTAATGATTCTTAATTACTTAAAAACTCTTAATGGTTTAAAAAAATTATACACTAAATAATCATTTTACAAATCACTAAAAATACAAACTCATGAAAGAAACCAGAACAGACTTTCAATCCCGGCTTGGGAAAGGCCGCAAGAAACATTGCGGCTTACAGCAGATGGAAACATTTTTCCAGCTCAATGACCTTACAGTCTCTAAAGAACGGTTAAACACCATTATGAATTACGCTGTTAAAAGAAATAGCTGGATCAAGGAAGATCCGTCCGTTATTCTTCATTTTCACCAGACTATGCGGTCCTTCATCCATGCAGCCTACCTCATAGCGCTAAAGGAAAAGAAACGTGCCGTCAATACTCACTTGGAAGAGGTCTCTCCGTTGGTTCTTGGCTTGCTTTCGGAGAAAGAATACCGGAATCCCCTGTTGGTCTTTAAAAAAGCATTTAGGGAATACAGCACAAAGGAATTTGATTATTTTATGACCGGGATTATCCATTTCTCACTGCGGGTGTATGGCCATCTCCCGGAAAGGAATATCGTATGCCCCTATATTCACCTGACTAAAATGCTGGATGCGGCGCACCTTATTCTTGAAAGGAAAGCGAGGTAACATAATTAGGTTAAGCTGTCGTATTTAGTTACATCCATTATTATTTATCCCTACCGGAGTGCTCCGTTGGTGTCCCGCAAACTACAGAAGATTTCCTTACCGTTTATTTTATAAGAAACACAGATGTTTTAAACAAAAGTAAAAGTTGTTTTATGATAAACACAGGTGTTTGCGAATTCCGCCGGTTGTGATTGATGAGAAACAGGATTACGAAAGGCTATGTAACTTCACTAGAAGTAGGTAGAATTAATACAATTTGTATATATTTACTCTTTGCGTATTGCCTAAATTTGCAAGTTAAATAAAATAATACAACTACCGATGAAAAGACAATTATTCATATTTATATTCTCGATTTTTCTAACGGGTTCAAACCTGTACGCTCAGCTTGATAAAAATGGAAATCCAATATTTAACAGTGAAAAAATAGAAAATTTCACTCTTGAGAATGTTGAAATAATTTCAAGTTATTACACCATAAAAGATAATATTGACAATAAGCAATCATCTGTTTTTATCAATGAAAATCCAACTTCAGATGACTATTGGAATTTTTCGAGCAAATTACCCTCTTACTATTTCATGATTGCTGATAAAGGAAATGTCAAGGGAATGCTGATGCTAATTCCTAAAAATGAAGATGATTCTTTTTTCTATAATGTAGTCATTCCAAGTAAAAATGAGAGTTTTCAAATTCCTTCAAAATTAAAAGGGAAAATAACAGAGACCAGGGCAAAAGAATTAGCAGACATCAAAAAAAACAAAGCAATAATCAATGATGGCGTTCTAAAACTCAACAACAAAGATTTTAAAATTTTAAAGTATAGTGATGTCATCGAAGAGGTGAAAAATATTGTAAAGGAAAAATTCATTAACAATCATAATAATGAAAATTCTGATCTCGAAAACTATATCAAAACAGAGTCTAAAGGAGGAAAGTTAGACTTTAAAAATACGGTTGAAAAGTATGAAGGTGCCTTTATAAATTATGATGGAATCCTGTATAACAAAAAAGACTTTGCTATACTAATGTGGGCAGCTGCAGTGAAAAAAACAGGAATAACAGAAATCAATAAAGCACAATCGCTTTGGCAGGAGATTAATGAAAGGGACTTAACAGAACCTGAATTAAAAGCTTTGCGAAAAGGTTTTGAAACAAAATTTTAAAGAGTACTTCGTGCTGATATCCTATTCGGTTAAGCAACAAATTTAATTGTAAATAAAATGATACAGTTGGAAGAATTAGACAAAATCAAAATACTCGAATTTCTAAAATTACAAATGTCAAAAAAGAAATTTGTTGTAACTCCTATTTCAATTTTAAAAAAATGTGGTTTTCCTGTTTCTAAACATCACTTCCTACTTGAAAATAAAGCAGTGATCTTAACACTAAAATATATCCTAAAAGAACTTAGTGAAGATGGTTTTCTAATCCCAAGGGAGTCAAAACAGGATTTTAAAGGAGTAAAAGAAATAGGATATGACTTTATTACTTACTAAGTTAAGAAAGATAACATACCTATAAAGTCTAGCACTCTACTATATTCAAAATAAAATGAGATCAATACTTTTTATAGTTTTTTCATTCTTTGCACCGGGGCTTTTTGCTCAACAATATGAATTAACAAAAGACAGTGACACTCTATATTATTATAAATATGAAAAACCAATCATCGAAAAATTAAGACTTATCCAACCTAAAGAAAAGAAAGATTTTTTTAGGTTTGGTTCAGATAAATATTATTTGGAGCTTTCCAGTGAATCCAATAAATACCTAATGTATGTTGAGGAAACCTGGGAGGGTAAAAAAACAGGAAAAACATTTATTAAAGAATTTAGTTTAACCGAAAAACAGGTTAATGAAATAAAAAACCTTATAGCCTCATTAAAAATTCATGAAATTCCAACTGATAATCAGATTAAAAATTGGGCTTTTGGTCTTGATGGAATCACCTATACATTTGAATTAAAAGCTGGGAATAATTATTCTCACAAACATTACTGGACACCAACTTCTCAACAGAAATTTGTAGAATCCAATATTATTAATTATTTTATAATTAAAGTAGACGAAATAATAGATTATCAGCAAAATAGAAAAAAATTCACAGAAGAAATCCCCTATTTTAGCTGGACAAAAGATGGTGTTTCCTGGAATGCCGTAAAATTAATAAATAAGGATAATTATTCAGAATATAAAAGATATAAAAAGCTAATGAGGAAAAATAAATCCTAATGCTAAATTTCACTACTAAAAAAATATCGAATTCTTAACACCAATAAAACCAAACACTAAATCTTAACACCATTGAAAACAAAATTATTACTCCCTTTATTTTTTGGTTCATGGTTACTCCATGCACAAACACTTCAATTTAAAAATCTCGCCAATATGTCTTCAGGCAGAGGCGCCACAGCCAGTGTAATAGTAGATGATAATATATATGTGAGCAACGGGTATCAGGCAAAAGCAAGTGATGCAAGGTATGTTGAAAAATATAATATCACCAGTAACAGCTGGAGTATTCTCAATGCTACCCTGCTTCCCAGAAGATTTGCCAATTCAGAGACTTACCATAATAAAATTTATATTTTTAACGGTTGGGGAAACAGCCATCTTGAAATTATAGACCTTGCCACCAACACCGTCACGAAAGGGGCTGTTAACCGTTCCTATACGGGAAATTCAGGCTCAGCCATCCATAATGGCAGAATATATGTATTTGGCGGCAGCGGATTAAATGGAGCTGCCACTACCGTATTTTCAGATAGATTCCAGTACTATGATATCGCTTCAGATACCTGGAATCCATTACCGGATATGCCCACAGCCAGAGAAGCAAAAGGCAAAATTGTAAATGATAAACTTTATGTAATTGGTGGTTTTAACGGGACCCCATCCCGTCTGATCAATGTTTACGACCTCAATACTAATCGTTGGATCGATAAGTATACGATGCCTGTTGGCATATCCGGACACTCATTAGCGGTATACGGTAATAAGATTTTTATTGCAGGTGGTGTTAATAGCCAAACTTTCCTGGCCTATTTTGATACAACAACCCATAAATTACACCAGTTATCATCCAATATGATTCCCAGAAGACACGCTACAGCGGAAGTATACAACAATAAATTATACATTATCGGTGGAAGTACAACGTCTCTTACCAGCTCAGCTATTAAAAGCATACAAGTGGCAGATATTAGCGAAAGTGTACTTTCTGCAGATGGTAGCCGATGAAGATTAAATATTAAAAATAAGGGTCCATGCTGATGCAGGTATCCTGCCCACGCCTAATAATTCAAAACGACTCATCAATTTCAAACATACAAAACTTCCCTGTTCTTTCTTCTCCGAAATCTGAGACCTGGGAAAGAGAAGAATTTATAACCTTTTAGCTGAAAGGAATATGATAAGTCTGTACATTCAGTCTTAACCTCTATATCTAAATAAAAACCGCTCTATTTTCCAGAGCGGTTTTTTTATGCATTAACTCTCTGAAAAGAAAGAAGTCTTCAAATTAAGAAAGAATTTTTATTGTATTATTTCACTACTAGTAGAAATACTTACATGCTTTTTGAGTAATAAATACGGTATTTTCAACGCTTACATTCCTTTAATTTTACAGATACAATAAAGAAATTCTTTTCTTGAACAGGTCAGCCGAAAACTGTAGAGAGTAGGTACAATATTAAATTCAATTATTATGGCAGGAGACGATAGCAGAATACATGGCTACAATGCCGTTTATCGCACGCAGCAGCCCGTTAAGTTTCACTCTTTTGAACTGGATAATAAGAACAAACCAAAAAATTTCATCTACCAAAGGATAACCATTGATGGGCCTGGTGCTGTAGTTGATGATCATCAAGGGCATATTGTCCCCCAAAACACACTAAATCTTGTATTAAATCCTCTAATGAAGGATATGGCAAAAAATTGTAATACTATTTCCCAGGTTGAAAATTTCATTAAGAATTCATGGATGCAGTCAGTTTATGATTACGGAAAAAAAATTGGTGCCCCCATGTTTATTTTTGATGATCATGATCCTGAAACTAAAGTAGGAGGCTTTTTCTCCATTGTAACCTGGAATCCGGTTA
Organism: Chryseobacterium phocaeense; assembly: GCF_900169075.1. Lineage (NCBI taxonomy): Bacteria > Pseudomonadati > Bacteroidota > Flavobacteriia > Flavobacteriales > Weeksellaceae > Chryseobacterium > Chryseobacterium phocaeense. The sequence goes on along the minus strand of NZ_LT827013.1, from coordinate 314,516 downwards.
ATATTTGCAGAGCTCCGGAGGATAAAAACAGAGGCGGTATTCCCGGTGAAACTATCGATACTCAGGTAGAGCAATATCTTGCTAACCATCAGGCTGATCAGGGGGTTAATGCAGCATGGCTTTCAAGCTTGCAGTCTCTCATGAAGGATAGTAAAAATGTGGATAAAATAAAAGATTACATTACGAAATGCTCCGATACCCTATCAGGACAGGTAACTAAAGGGATTGGCTATTATTCATTTCCCTGGAAATATACCGGAAAAGTCTTAAGCCCAAAATAGGACATAGGTATTTTACATCCGGATTAGGTGAATACAATTCAACAAAAAAAGGCGCTGACGAAAAAATTTTAATTCTAAAAATACAAGCTTCTTTACTCGTATTTGTGCATTACCAAGGTAATTTAAATGCAACCGCTTTATTCTATAGGGCGGTTTTTTATATTATATTTGACAACTAATTACCATACATGAAATAATCCAAAATGAAAATCAACTTTTTTTCTAAATTCTATATTTGGTTATTACTACTGGCTTTACCACATTTTGCATTTTCACAATCGGCCGAATTTATCATTCAGGATGTAAAATTTGAAAGTCAGGGAATCACGCTTGCAGGCTCAATTGTAGAACCCAAAAAACCATTGGCGGCAGTGGTCATTGTCCACGGGTCCGATCCGGTAAAAAGAGAACTGGAATTTGCAAAACGCCTTGCCAAAGAAGGTATTGCCGTATTCACCTATGACAAACGTGGCGTGGGAGAATCCGAAGGTGTATACGTTGGTCCTTCCGTTGGCACGAATAATATAGACCCTGCTAATCTTAATCTATTGGCTCACGATGCCAATGCAGCCGTAAAAACATTCCAGACTTATTTAAAAGATAAAAAAATATCAATAGGATTAGTGGGCTTCAGTCAGGCAGGATGGATTATCCCGATTGCGGCAAGCAAAAATCCACAAATTGATTTTATGGTTTTATTCAGCTGCCCTACCATTACAACACTGGAACAGCTTCGGTTTCAGTTTTACACAAATGGAAACAACAAATTCTGGGAAAACCATACAGAAGCAGACGCCATTGAGCATACTAAAAATGACCCGGACAAATATCAATTTGCAGCAACCGATCCAAAAACCTCTCTGAATACGCTTTCAATTCCCGGTCTTTGGCTTTTTGGTGAAAAAGACATCCAGATTCCGGTAAAGATGTGTATAGAACAACTGAATACACTGAAAGCTCAGGGCAAACCTTTCGAATATACTTTATTTTCTAAACTTGGACACAATACTTCTTCCGGCGATGATACAGCTCCTGTTGATATTGCTGTACAATGGATAAAGCGGAAAGCTTTGGATATTAAAAAATCCAGATTTTCGAAATAAAGCACAAGAATGGATCATAGAATCTATTAAAGTATATGCTCCGAGGCAAAAAAAATGTAATAACTCTCTAATCATCGATGCAATAAATATATTATAATATGTAGATTTGGATATTGCAAAACTATAAGCCATTATTATGAATATAAAATCAAATTCGAGATTATTATTTTTCTTTTCTGTTTTCACAATAATTTTAAGTTGTAAAACAAATGACGCATTTGGTCTGAAAAAAATGAATAAAAATGAGCGGAATAATTTTATTTTCTCAAATTTAAAAACTAAAACCGGGGTCGATTTAGGTAATTTTATTTATCATTTACAGGAATCTAAAATAAAATTAAAACCTTTTGAGCCACTTTTAATTGAAAAACTAAGGGAATCAAAACGCCCTTACGATATTAATATCCTGACGAATTTATTAATTGATAACAAAGAGCATAAACCCGAAATTGAACAAATACTAAATTCAAAAATAAAAATTTGGGACACCGGATATTGGTCTGAAAAGTTTTGGGTCTTAATCGAAGACTATCATTTAAATATTGAAAAGCCCAATTATTATAATATAGAGACTAATTCCTCAAAAAAATATGATGTGTCGGAGTTTATGAAAACAAAAATTGCAAGTGACGAATTAGGAAAAGATCCTTTACTCATGGTCAATTGGCAAATAGTAAACTATGAAGAAGGAAACCTAATAGAAACTTTAAATAAATTGGATGTTAAACAAATCGATTATACTCCAAAAAGTCAATCAGTTAGATTATATGGAAAAAGTGGAATTGATGGATTTTTAAATGTTTCAACCAACTAATTTCCCAACTACACCACGTTCCTCTGCTGGCTCAAGTCTCGCTTGTGTCAAATTAAAACGCAGTATCCTAATTTGAAATAATAAAAAACCGCCTTGTTTTCCAGAGCGGTTTTTCCGCAAAATATCCACAATACAAACTACACAAAAGGGTAATTGTCCACACCCGATACATATTTTACTTTTACTAAAAAAAGCAGCCTGCCTTATTATTGTAAAACTAAAAACCAACTACATATCATGGATAATTTAGAAACCGGCTCTACTCCTTTAGAGCTTAAAACTCAGAACTTCTTACCCTCAGAAGACAGATTGCATATGTACGGAAAGCATGTATTATGTATTACTGATAACAAAGCTCACAAAAAATCTCCCTTTGAGCTGGTTGTTGATTCTTCGGAAGGATTTATACCGCTTTGGGAAGAAAATGTTACTTTAAACTGGAGATTTGATAGATCGATGCACTCTTTTTTCATGAATCCGGAGCTGGCTAAAACAGAAATAAAAAGACTTTTTAGCGAAGCAGTTTTAGCATGGGAAGATGCCTGTCCTATCAGGTTTTCTGAAAACGAGGATCTCTGGGACTTTGAAATTACCATGCTGCCCGACAGATGTAACGGAAACAGCTGTGTTCTAGCTTCTGCTTTCTTCCCGCAACAGGGTCGGGATAAATTGGTTATCTATCCTAAATTATTTGCCCAATCCTATCAGGAACAGGTAGAAACCATGGCTCATGAACTGGGACATATCTTCGGACTCAGACATTTTTTTGCCAAAACAGACGAAAAAGAATGGGATGCTGAAATTTTCGGAACGCATGTTCCATTTACCATTATGAATTACGGCGCCAACTCAAGCCTATCCCCTGCAGACAAAGCAGACCTTAAGGAACTCTACCGTCTGGTTTGGAGTAAGCAACTTACCAAAATAAACAAAACTCCGATAAGACTGTTTAAGCCATACCATATGAAACAGTAGAATTAAAAACTAATCTTGTAATAACATTAAACCGCCCTGTTTCCAGAGCGGTTTCATTTTTTCTTGTCACTTTAAACTGATGTGTGTATTATTGTAAAAAAAATTATTTCCATGTATATTCAAGTTTCCGAGGACTTCAGAAAGAAAAGCAGGTCTGCTGTTCTGGCCATTTCCATCTTTATTATCGTTTATATCCTCATGTTTCTTCTCACTATAGCCCTGGCGGCAGGGTGTGTTATTGGAGGAATTTTGCTTATTGCTGCAAAACCAATGTTTGTGACCATTATGCTGGGAGCAGGTCTTGCAGGAACCGGAGGTTTTATCTTTTTCTTTATCATCAAATTTCTGTTTAAAAAACACATCAACGACAGAAGCTACCTTACTGAAATCAAAAGGTCAGATGAACCTGAACTTTTCAGCATGATTGATGACATTGTAAAAGAAGCCGAAACTGATTTCCCTAAAAAAGTATATTTATCTTACGACGTCAATGCAAGCGTTTTCTACGATTCAAGCTTCTGGAGTATGTTCTATCCTATTAAAAAGAACCTCACCATTGGGCTTGGATTGATCAATACTTCCACAAAACAGGAACTGAAAGCTATTCTTTCCCATGAATTCGGACATTTTTCCCAACGTTCCATGAAGGTAGGAAGCTATGTATATAATGTTAATCAGATTATTTTCAATCTGGTAAATGACGATGAATCTTACCGTAATTCCATCGGGAAATGGGCAAGCTGGAGTGGATATTTTTCAATTTTCGCAGCACTGGCACTTTTCATAACCGGTAAAATCCAGTGGGTACTTACCAAAATGTATTCTTTTGTTAACATCCGTCATATGGCCCTTTCCAGAGAAATGGAGTTTCATGCCGATGAAGTGGCCGCCCATATTGCCGGATCACTTCCATTGGAAGAATCCCTGCTGAGAATGGAGCTTGCCAATAATTCGTATCAGAATGTCATCAGTTTTTACGAAGCAAAGATTTCAAAAAACCAGACCAGCCGGAACATTTATAAGGAACAGTCTTTTGTGATGAATTTTCTGGCGCAGCAAAGTGAACTGGACACCAAACATGGTCTTCCCAATGTAAAACTTTCCGAATCCGGACTTTTTAACAAATCGAAGCTGATGTTTGAAAACCAGTGGGCATCCCACCCATCCAATGAAGACCGTATTGCAAGGCTCCGGACCCTAAATATCATCAAAGATTCTGAAAACGGACCTGCCAGAGATCTTTTCAGGGATTTTGAAAAAACACAGGAAAAGCTCACCGTTAAAATTTTTTCAAATGTAAAATATCAGAAAGGGAAAAGCGATCTCGATTTTGAAACTTTTGCCCTGGAATTTGAAAACCAGCATTTTAAAGATTCTTTTGATAAAATTTTCAATAATTATTATGATAACAAAAATCCGGACTTCAGCGTTCAGGAAAACCCGGCAGCGAAAGATCTTTCTTTTGAGGAGCTGTTCAGCAAGGATAAAGTAGAAATGGTATATACATTAATAGCCCTTGAAAACGATAAAAAAACAATAGAAGCCATTGCCAACAAAGAAATCATCTTAAAAACTTTCGATTATGATGGGAGGAAATATGTAACAAAAGAAGCAGGAAAGCTTATTTCTGAAATCGACACTTCTATTGCAGAAGTGAAAAACCTGGTCCATCAGAATGATTCGGATATCTATACCTATTTCATACAATTGGCTGGTGAAGCGGGTAAGAAAAGTGAATTTGAGAATATATACGCAAAATTTTCAAAGTACGACAGTGAATTTGAAGATAGGTTCAAACCCTATGTTGATATAAGCAATGCAACTGCATTCCTTAGCACCACCACCCCTTTTGAACAAATCATCAGGAACTTTAAAAATCTTAAACCTCATGAAGAAAAGCTGAAAAGTGAAATCACATCCTATTTGGACAGCCCTGAAATGATTGATGATCTTGAGGAACAAACCATCAAAGATCTGAAATATTATGTGGAAAAAGATCTGATCTATTTCAATAACAACCAATACCTTGAAACCAATCTTCAGCTTCTGATGACAGCGATCAATATCCAACCTTATTTTCTTCATAAAAAATATTTTCTGATGAAAAAAGAACTTCTGAACATTATGAAAGATCTTGAAAACAGAACTTACCTTTCAGAAAGATTATCTGTAGCCGAAGAATCAACAGTTCCGGAAATTAATAGAACTGAACCGGCAGAATAAATTTTTCAAAGTCATTGTTCCCAGTTTAGTTTTTATTAATTTAGAATAATTGAAAATCAAATACCTGACAACCATTAAATTATATATATTAAATACAAAAAACATCCATCTGCTCAAAGTCTGGAAACTTCCGAGAATAATAAATAACATTATGAAAATGTTCACTCTCATTTTAGTGTTAGTATTTCTTTCATCATGCAGTTCCCGAAAAGAGTTGGAAGGAATTTATCGATCCCAAAAGGCTGAACTGGGATTCTTTATTACCAAGATTGAGCTAAGAAATAATAATCAATTTAAATATCAATTTTCAGGAGACCTCCAGCACACAGAGTTATCAGGAGTTTATCAACTAAAGGATAATAATCTGTATTTAAAATTCAATAAAAATAAAGGAGAAATAGAAACGAAAGGTGATTCGTTGACAATAGTAGAAATTTTGTCAGGTAGCCATCATAACTATGACTTAAAAAATGAAAATGGCATCAATTATCATGTGAAATACAAGATCCGGGGCAATAAACTTTTCGTGTACAGAATTGATAATAATAAAATTTCAAAGAAAGCACTACATAAAGTATTCCCTTAAACATGTTCAGAAGTTTGGAGACTTCGGAGAACGGAAAGCCGACTTTAGCTGAACATGGAGGGTATTGCGACTGTGAAATTTTAGCCAATGTTGAAGAAAAATTTGAACATTAATTTTCCAGACTGACACTTTACAAACAATATAAAAATAACTACTGCCAAACACATCAAATCCATGAGCAAAGAAATTATTTCAAAAGTAATAGGACCATTACAACAGGATGAAGACTTTCCTGACTGGTGGAAAAATACAGGGACCGAAATTCCGTTTTTTAACCATGAGCAACTGGATATTACCTTTATGGATTTTGAACCTGAGCAAGATGCAGCTTTTATTGAAGAAGCAGACCAGGCTCTGGCCAATTTCCTGCAACTGACAGTTGAAGACAGAAAATCAATTTCCGGACTGGTCTATAAAAACTGTATGGATTTTCTGGAGGCTGTAGGATATGACGAAGATGATGAACCTTTATGGGAAATCAAAGACAATGAAGAAATATGGAACTTTGTACATCCTTCTGAAATTCTCGTTTCCAGGAGGCACAGAAGGGATCAGAAAGTATATGTACAGATTGCCTGTTCATGCGAATGGGAACAGGAACATGGGCTTCAGCTGGTTTTCAGAGAAGGAAAGCAGCTCACCAGAATAAGCAGTCAGGATGGACATCTCACAGAAGCAGATGCCTATGATAAACCGGACAGCGAAGATGAATTATTGTCCGCAAACTGATGATTAACATTTAAAAACACATCTATGGGATTATTCGGTAAGAAAAAAAAGAATGTGGACATTGACAGCTTTCCACCGATTGGCAGGCTGATGGTTTCTAAAATGATCACCGAAGGAAATAAAAAGCCCATGTTCATGTACAGGGACAAAAGAAGCAGGCCCGAAGACAGCGGCTGGCGGATTTTTTCAGGACTTGAATCAAATGAATACACAAATAACCCTGAGAATGCAGGTATCTACAATCCTTCAACGCTATTGGCTATTGACCCTTCCATTGCAGATATTTTGTTAACCGGAGGCTTTGGTTCAGCCTTTGAGCGAAAATCGGAAAAATCATCCTGGTACAAGGTGACAGATTTCCGGGTTGAAGACGATTATATGGTGAAACATAGACTGACAGAAAAATGGGAACTGAGCATTAATAATTTATTTGAACGGCAAAAAGAGCAGAACGGGGACTTACTCTATACAACAGGAGACAAGTCACTGCGTCTTGCAGTCTGGAATGATGACAGATCAAAACCTGAAATTTACAGTGAACACCGCCAGATGATTGCAAACAGGGATGGATCACTGGGAAAAATGTTGAAAACCTTTGAATTTTCCGATCATCAGGTTTCCCGTTTGGGTTATATGATAAAAGAATCAGATGAAAATCGGACCTATTATGTTATCTATGCTTTTTCAATTATTGACCATCAACTGATACAGGCAGCCTTATATTTTGACTATGAAGAAGATGAGAGCTGGGCGGTAGAAACATGGAAAGGGATTCAACTTATAGAGTAATCAACAGATCTATCCCGCAAACGGTTTATTTAAAACATTCCTGTATATTTGAATCCTATGAAAATCCTTAACTCATTATTGTTTTGTCTTGTATTCATATGCTCCTGCAGTAAGCAAAATGGTGAAAACAGAGCCGGCAAACCGAAGCCTGTTCTTATAAAAATCGGATATCATCCTACTTTTCATAATTCTGCGGAGACCATAGTAAATTTTAATGAGAAATATATAATCTTTTACAGTCCGGTTGCTTACAGCATTGCACCACCTCCACCTCCAGGAGAAGAAGGACAAAAAATGAGTATTGAATACAAGGAATATTTAAGTGAAAGGCCAAAATTAGAACCATTCAGGATTGAACTCACAGAAAATGATCTCGAAAAAATCCGGCAGATATCAGATTCTTTCACATCGGAAGACTTCAGTGATAAAAATGTAAAGCCGGCAATTGATGGGATGTCCACCAATATTATTATTGTATATTCAGATGGAAAATTAATTCAGATCAATCCTATGAATGCTCCGAATGAAAAGCAAAAGGCACTATATGGAGGAATTTTAGACCTTCTTATTGAAAAAAACACCAATAAGAACGATTCTACTATCTTACAGAAAATAAAGGGATATCATTAAAAAAATTGCCCTTTTAAAAACGAAAAATACAGTCTTCCTGAAAAAACAAATCCATAAAAATGAAAAAAGCATTCGAATTCCTTAAAAAATTAGAAAAAAACAATACCCGGGAATGGTTTATCCAAAACAAGCAGGAATACGATTCCATTGTAAAAGAAAACAAAGTTCTTTTCACTAAGATTTATCATGAGCTCCAGGAATATGATCAGTTAAAAGGTATTCATATTTTCAGAATTTACAGGGATGTGCGCTTTTCCAAAGATCCTGCTCCATATAAAAATAATTTCGGGGTTGGATATTCCCGTTCAAAACCGATGTTGAGAGGCGGCTATTACATCCATCTGGAACCTGGAAACAGCTTTGTAGGAGGCGGATTCTGGGCACCTGACACCCAAGACCTGCTCCGTATCCGTAAAGAATTCGAGCTTAATACTTCAGAAATTGAAAAAATCACTTCCGACCCCACTTTTGTCAAATATTTTGAAGAAATCAAAGGTGATGGCGTAAAAACAGCACCGAGAGGTTTTGATAAAGATCATCCGGCCATTGACCTGATCAGGAAAAAACAATTCGTAGTGATGCGGAAATTTACGGATAAAGAAGTTTTCTCCGACAGTTTTCAGAAAGAAGTCCTTCTCACCCTGCTGGCCATGCGTCCGTTTTTTGATTATATGAGCGAAGTGCTTACTACGGATTTAAATGGAGAGTCTTTGTTTTGAAAAATTAAAGTGAGTTAAAGTTTTAATTGTCTATTTCAGTTGAGAAAGCCAAGTGATGAAAAAAATAATTTTAATAAGCTGTATCATTTTAATTGTTGTTTTATTCAACTATCCTGTCTTTGATAGTGAGGGAATATCTTATCTTATTATTCTTGCTTGTTTCATTACTATTATTTTCACAATTGCAAAAATCTATTTTCCTAATGATAATGATAGCTATGAATCAGTTGAAAAAGAAGTAGATCATTTACTTCAGGATAACGGAATATTTGAATATACCGATGACGGTTTTTATATTCAACAAAAAAACTCAACTGAATTCGTAAAATGGAAAGAAATTGTTTCTGTATATTCTTTCAGTGCTCCTATTTTATATCGTATAAGACAAACAGGCCTGGAAATTATTACCGATAAAAAAAGCTATGAGTTTGATCATAAACAGACGCCCGGAATTGAAAAATTAGCAGAAGAACTTTATAACCATCTTCCCCAATGGGAATTAAATAACCAGGCGAATAAGGTTAACAATTTTGGACTTGAAAAAACAAGATTATATGTTCGGGAAAACCATTCTTTTGATATGGATGCTAAAAAATGTTAATAAATATAAGTGAGAAAACTTAAATCTCTATATTATATTTATCTTTATCCTAAACCACTGAACAGAAAATCATTATGCCTCATTTCATCATAGAATGCTCTCAGGATGTTCTTCAGCAAAGATCACCGGACGAAATCATGGATGCCGTTTACAAAGCAGCCGATTCAACAGGCTTGTTTGCTCCCAATGATATCAAAGTCAGGCTTCAGCCATACCAGTACTATCAATTGGGAGATCACAAGAAAAATTTCCTTCATGTTTTCGGGTATATTATGGAAGGCCGGGATACGGAACAGAAAGCAGACCTGTCAAACAAGATATGCACACAGCTGACAGCCCTGCTTCAGGATCTTTCCTTCCTATCCGTCAATATTAATGAATTTGAACGAGCCACCTATTGCAATAAAGCACTGATTAACCCTGAAAATACTGACCAAAACCGTCATTTCGGACTGTGATCCGGCATTAGTTGTTAATCTGTGGATGTAACAATAACTCCTTTAAAATTGTTCTTTTAATAAACCTATTATGAAAAATCTGTATGTTCTTCTTCTTTGTATGTTAATGCTTAACGTTTTTACTGCACAGAAAAAGCAGTCACAGGAAATGAGAAAAGCTCAGAAAGAATTAACGGATAAACTGGCAGAAATCAGCAAGACTGCAAGTTTTAACGGATTTGGAGTTGCACTGGTGAATGACCGTGAGGTTTTATACCAGAACGGATTCGGAGCCGCCAACATAAAGCCCTTTAAAAAATACGATGAACATACAGTCCAGAATATAGCATCCGTTTCAAAAACCCTGATCGGCATTGCCATCCTTAAAGCTCAGGAGCTGGGAAAACTGAAACTGGATGATCCCATTAGCCGATATCTCCCTTTTAAAGTCATCAATCCACAGCATCCGGATATTCCGATCACGATCCGCCAGCTCACCACCCATACCTCATCTATCAATGATAATAACGAATATCTGACCAGAACCATTATTTTAAAAGACACCACCAACCTGGCAGACCATTTAAAGATCGATATTTCACCCACAAAATTCAATCCTCCTTCATCCAAAATTTCCATTGAGGAATTTTTAAATAATGTTCTTAATGAAAAAGGGAAATGGTACTCAAAAGATATATTCACGGATAAAAAACCGGGAGAACTTTTCAATTATTCCAACATCGGGACCACTCTTGCAGCACTGGTTCTGGAAAAAGCAACCGGAATGTCATACGATGCCTTTACGGTGCAATATATTTTTGAGCCTTTGCAAATGACCCATTCAGGCTGGAATTTTAACGCTATCAATTTTTCAAAATACACGCGTACTTTCATCAACAAGCAAACGCCCTACCCTTATTATTCTCTCAATACTTATCCTGACGGAGGAATGCTTACTACTTCAGAGGATATGAGCAAATATCTTCTTGAGCTCATGAAAGGCTATTACGGAAACGGAAAAATACTCTCAAAAGAAAGCTATAAAGAATATTTTACCCCTCAGCTGAAAGCCGAAAATTTCGAGGACAGAAGCACCAGCGAATACAGCGATGAATACAATATGGGAATAAGCATGGGCTTCGGGTCAACCGGAAACTTCGGACACACGGGCGGTGACCCGGGAATGAACTCTGTCATCTGGTTTTTTAAAGATAAAAAAATGGGCAGATACCTCATCGTAAATACAGATTGGGATAAAAACAATACCGGAAAAGATCAGAAAGCAATTTATGATCTGCTGGATGAGTATTTCATAAAACTGGATGCCATCAGCCGGTCTGAAAAGTAATGACAAATAATATAAAATCTCTCTTTCAAACCATTTCATCTTAAAATCTTTTATGACATTGCCCATTAAAATGATAAAATATTGTTTTCCTGTTTTCCTTCTCTTATTAGTCAATTGTTCAGTGATGGATTATAAACCTGTCACCAAAGAAGCAATGGCTCAATCTGGTTTGAGATATGACGGGGTATATATTTGTTATCAGAGGAAACCAGAACCGGATTCAGGAAATATTTCAAGAAGGCATATTCCCGAATTAGACCCTGCTCATTTGTCAATATATATGTTTAGCCGGGATGGCAGGGCAGTTTACCGCGGAATTAGGGGTGAAATGTGGCAGATTCCTCTTACAAATCCTGACAACAGGTTTATTTTTGATGTATTATTTCACCGTTTAAGCTGGACAAGATCAGATCTTCTAGAGGAATATAAAAAAGCAGATTCTTATTCACTTACAGGTAAAAATTTTGTTCTGACCTCTTATAACAGAAGAAAAATTTACAGGTATACGCGAGAGTGCAAAATACTGGATGATTCTAAAATTGTAATAGATCAGGATACTTTTAAATTCAAAAAATACTATGCGAATTATGATGCGATTTTAGCACATTAAAATTTCAACAGATTTTCAGGAACTGCTGTCTTCTGTTTTTCCGGCAGCTCTATTTTTTGTAAAATCAGGTTAATATTTTACTTATTTTTATCCTTCCAAAATCATTAAAAATAAAATATTATCATGAATTTAAAAACATTAATCACACACACGGTTCAGTACAATGATTGGGTTGTTAATATGTATATCGACTGGCTTTCTACAAAGTCTGATGAACAGCTTAACCAGGAGGTGATCTCCAGCTTCCCTACCATTTTATCTACCCTGCACCACGTATGGCAGACCCAGCAATACTGGTGGGCCTATATCGCAGAAAATGCTGATTTTGATTTTGAACAGATCTCTGCAGCCATCAGCAAAGAAGAAATTTTCAATGGCATAAAAGAAAACTCCAGAAAATTAATGGTATATGTGGAAGGCCTTTCTGAAGAAGATCTGGCCCAAAATGTAAAAGTGGAATCTCCATGGTTTCAGTGCGACTTTTCCAAATACGAGTACATCCAGCATGCAGTGGTTCACGGAGCCTACCACAGAGGACAGATCGTTACTATGGGAAGAAATGTGGGAATCACCGATGCTCCTATGACAGATTATAATTTCTGGAATGTATTTAAAAACTCGGAAGTAAAGTCGGAGGCGTAGGAAGTACACTTTGTCACCCATGATCATATGATGAAAATTCAGGGCTATGTAAAAACAAAGCTTTATATTCCTGTGTTGTGTACACCTAAGACTCAAGTCTGATTACAGTATCAGAGATTAAAAATATTCTGATAAACTTCTTTTCAAAAAACATTAAATTTTTATTCAAACACTAAATATGCAAAACACTAAAATCCAGGAAGAATGGTTCTCAGAAGGAGAACAATATGCCACAGAAATTAATGAAATGGTTGATTTCGGTGAAAAAAACGGCTGGGAGAACTGGAAAGGCAAAGAACCCGAAGACAAAAGGGCTCACCTGGCCCCGGACATTTTTGACCTCCTTAAATCAGCCAACCAGAACAGGGATACGGACAACTTCAGAGTCTTTTTCCCGCCTGCCCACACTCCGATTATTCCTCTACTAGAAAACAGATCGCAGAGTATTGAGCACCTTCAGTTCATTAGCGATCAGAAGATCGTATTCCTCACCGGCACTTCCTATGAACAACGAAAAGCTTACCTTCTCGATCATGATGAAATTACAGAACTTGATGAAAACATTCATGCGATAGGAAAATCAAAACAAAATAACGTCTTTGCCATAGCTTCCAATCATAAGATCTCATTATACAAAGGCTGGGATGGAGCTTTGATTAATGAATTTCAACTTAATCAGACCGCAGAATTTGGCATTACAGAACTGATTCCGTTCAATGATGGAAGCAAAGTCATTTTAGTAACCTCAGAAGGCATTTATCTGGTTTCCCAAAGAGAGGAAAAGCTCATTCATCCGCTCAATGAAGACGATGAAGAAGACTGGAGTCCCAATATAGATATGGAAAACGCAGCACTTTCCAATAACAATTCCTATATCGTAGTGGGTGATCAAAGCTACGACCACAGAATTTTAGATCCGGAAGGCAATACGCTGGGCACCATCGGCGCACAATCTTCATATCCGCACTTCTGTCTTTTCGCAAAAGACGACAGCCAGCTGATTACGAATTCCTGCCATTTTTATAACGGCATTACGATAGGCATCAGTTCCGATCAGTATGTGGGAGCTGATATTGAAGCTTACACGGAAAGTGACGACTATGTAGTGATTAATGAAGAAATGAGAGTCTATGCAGGAGTAGCAGCCAAAGATTATTATATTCTGGGAGATGCCTATGGGTATATCAAAGCATTTGACAAAAAGGGAAATACAGTATGGAGACACTTCCTGGGTTCCACTATTTCCGGAATGACGATTTCCGATGATGAAAAAACGCTTTGGGTAGCTGCTCATTCAGGAATTTTGCATAAGCTAAAGTTGGGAAAAGGCCACAGGGATACCCATACCATAGGTAACGGAAACCATTATGAAGAGTTCAGGCTTCTGATCTGGAAAAATGAACCGCAGATCTGGAAATGGTAAATTTTATCAAACTAAAATGCTCTGAATACAGGGCATTTTTCTTTATTTTTACAGAAACTAAATCATACCCTACCCTTACATGAGAAAAATAATTCTGGACCTGGCGGTCAGTTTAGACGGATTTATTGAAGGCCCCAATGGAGAAACAGACTGGTGCATTATGGATGACGATATGAATTTTGGCGGATTTCTGACCAGCATCGATACCATCCTCTACGGCAGGGTAAGCTATGATGCCTGGGGCACGTATCAGCCGGATGAAAACGCCGGACCTGAAGAAAAAGAATTCTGGGAAACCATTCACTCGAAAAATAAATATGTTTTTTCTCACCAAAGCAGAGAAGATGCAGGAGCAGTATTCATCAGCTCAGATATTGCTGAAACAATAGCTGAACTAAAACAGCAGCCCGGAAAAGACATCTGGCTGTATGGCGGCGCAGGTCTTATTAAAACCTTTATTGCTCTTGATCTTATTGATGCTTACAGGATTTCTGTGCATCCCGTTGCACTGGGCAGCGGAAAACCTTTATTTGAAAATCTCAGGGAGAGGCTGGAATTGAAACTTATCAATACCCATGTATTCAGATCAGGAGTGGTACAGCTCATTTACGAATCTAAAAATTAATAATCCAACCTCAGAAAATATTCATTATGAAAAAATATACACAGTCTTCAGACGGACAAAACATTCATTACAAAGAAAGCGGACAAGGAAATACAGCACTCCTTTTTGTGCACGGCTGGCTCGGGAACGCAGAATGGTGGAATAACCAGCAGGAATATTTCAAAGACCGTTATCAAATTGTTCAGATGGATCTTCCGGGACACGGCCAGTCTGATGCATCCAGAAAAGAGTGGAGCAGTGATTTATATGCGGATGATATTACAGCTGTGGCAGCTGCCATTGACTCAAAGGAGATTATTCTCGTGGGCCATTCCATGTCAGGTGCATATGCTTTGAAAGCTGCTTTAAAGATTCCCAATCTGAAAGCACTGATTCTGATAGACACTGTAAAAGATCTCGATGAAACTTTTACCGTAGAACAGGCTGATGAGTTTCTGTTCACCCATTACCGCAATGATTTTAAAAATGCAGTAGAAAATATCCTTCCCCAATATCTTTTTGCAGAAAAAACGCCACCGGATGTACAACAGAAAATACAGTCCGAATTTCTTCAGAATAACCCGGAAAAAGCGATTGATCTGCTGAGGCCTTTATATCATACGGACTTCAGGGATACCGCATCAAAGGTTACGGTTCCGGTAAGGGCCGTTAGTTCCGATAATACCCCTACGAACATAGAAAACAACAGGAAGTATTTAAAAGATTACAACTATAGTGAAATAGCCGGAACAGGCCACTACCCTATGCTGGAAAATCCAGAAGAATTTAACAGAATCCTGGAGAATATTCTTCAGGAATTAAATCCATCATAAAAATGAAAGCCTATGAATAATACCAGAATTTATGCAATGTCTTTTGCCGGTGTTTATCCTCACTATATTCAAAAAGCGGAAAAGAAAGGCCGCACCAAAGCCGAAGTTCATGAAATTATATTCTGGCTAACGGGATATGATGAAAAGAGTCTGCAGGAGATCTTAGAGAACAAAACTGATTTCAAAACATTTTTTGAACAGGCCCCGCAAATCAACCCCAATGTTTCCCTCATCAAAGGCGTCATCTGTGGATATCGTGTAGAAGATATCGAAGAGGAACTGATGAGAAATATCCGCTATCTGGACAAACTGATCGATGAGCTTGCGAAAGGGAAAAAGATGGAAAAGATATTGAGATCATAAGTATAAACACCATATACAAGACAATAAACCGCTCATAAAGAGCGGTTTTCTGATAGTCCAATAAAAAAAGAAGACTATTTGATTTGTCCGAGATAGCGGCTTATAGAAAAATCGACTGCTTTCTTACCATCTCCCCTGATATAAGTTCCAAAAGCTCCGAATACAGAATCATACCTCAAAGGATCCAGAGATTCTTTAGCATACCGAATGGCCTCGGAAGACAAAGGAATATAATTGGGATAGCTGTACATAAAGGTAACCGACTTCCGGTCCGAACATACCAGCGGCATATCTCCGGTAAGCAGCTGTCCGCCATGATCAGGATTATATAATACCGTTGCACCGTCAAAATGCCCTGCACATAATACCAACTTCAAGCCATCCCATAACGTTTTTTCCCTGCCTTCCCAGAACTGAACAGCTTCACCTTTACGCTGTACCCATTTTTTATCGGACTGATGAATATAGATGGGTGCATCAAAGGCTTTACTCCATTCTATCATAGTTGAATAATAATGAGGATGGGAGATCGCAATTGCCCTGATGCCACCCAGTTTTTTGATAATGTCAATAGTAGTTGCATCCAGATTTGCAATGCAGTCCCATAATATATTGCCATTGGGAGTAACCACCAGATGAGCATGCTGCCCGATTCCAAAACGGGGGCTGGTATAAATTGCATACATATTAGGAGCTACTTTTTCTATAATGTTTTTATGCGTTTTATTGAGTGCCGTCAGTGTAGTCCACTGCTGGCCGTCTGCATTTACATATTGCCTTGAGTCTTCACAGACCGGACAATGTTCCTGCGCAGCAGACTCATATTGTACGCCACAGGTAGCGCAAATAGGATGTTCTGTATTCATTTCCTTACTTTTGTATAATGAAGATGTGAAAGATCCGGGAATCGTAAGGGCTAAAGCTGCATACGTATTTTGTTTGATCCATTTTCTTCGGTTAATTTTTGCCATTGTTCTTATTTTTATGTAAAATTATACCGGAAACAAGCCCCGGAAAATGGATAAATTGTATCATCTATTGTACATTTTGACATGAAATCAAAAATTCCTACTTACCCGCTGAATACTAGTTTTTCAAAATTTGAAGAACATAGCAGAAACATTGTTATTGCTGATTTTGATGACCGTTCAAAAATTTTTGACCGGCAGTATCCTCACCGTCACAGCTATTATGAAATATTCCTGGTGCAGGACAGCTCCGGTATACATCATATTGATTTCGAAGCCTACCCTTTTTCGGGACCTGTTATATTCCTTACGGCACCTGAGCAGGTTCATCAGCTGATAAGAACAAAAGGCGGGCATGGTTTTGCCATACAGTTTGAGGATGATTTTTTTAATCATGATAACGGAACAGATTCAAGACTGTATTCTTACTTTCTTTTTGATCATTTTCAGAATCATCCCGTAATTCCTGTGAACGGAGCAGAATGGGATAAACTGCAGAACTTGGTAAATATGGCATTGATGGAATACAGAAGCAACACTACAGGAACCACCTCCCTGATTTCCGCCTATGTGAAAATTATTCTGATGGAAATTCTGCGCATCCGGCAGCAGCATTTTCAGGAGCAGGATTTCCGGACAGATACGCAGCACCAGCATCTTCTGGATTTTAAACGCTTGCTGAATGAACAGTACACTACCCATCATGAAGTTCAGGATTATGCGGAACAGCTCAGAATCACTCCACGCCAGCTAAACAGCCTGGTAAAACAGTTTTTAAATAAATCCGCATCCCAGGTCATTAAAGAACGGCTTCTACTGGAAGCCAAACGGCTTTTAGCAGTCAACAAGCTAAGTACCAAAGAAATAGGATATGAACTGGGATTTGAAGACCCTGCTTATTTTTCACGGTTCTTTAAACAGGGAACAGGAATGACCGCCAAGGAATTCAAAAATTCTGTCCAGAACATAGGATAGTCAGGGCAATTATATATAATTTCCTTCGATGGTAAATCTGATCAAAAATCCCTTCCCCAATTCAAAAAACTTCCCGAAATTTGTGGCCTGTGCGTTAAAATATAATGAATGAAATAAAATTTTAAATCAGAACATACAGTAAAACTTAGTATAAGTTTTCTTCGGGGCAGGGTGAAATTCCCTACCGGCGGTTACAGTCCGCGACTCCTTTCTTCTGAAGGGACTGATTTGGTGAAATTCCAAAACCGACAGTTAAAGTCTGGATGGGAGAAGAAAATGAAACGGTCAGTAAGATTCCTTACGGGCTTATGGTACCGTGTTTCATTTCCATGTACCGAAGACTATTTTAACTTTTAAAAGTAAAATAACATGGAAAAATTATTAGAACAATTTGGAGCAACCTCCACAGAACGTGTAGAAAATGCACTTCTAAAACTACAACAGGGAAAAGGAATTCTTTTAGTAGATGATGAAAACCGCGAAAACGAAGGTGATATCATCTTTCCCGCATCCACCATTACAGAAAAAGACATGGCACTTCTGATCCGCGAATGCAGCGGCATTGTCTGCCTATGCATTTCGGAAGAAAAAAGCAGACATCTCAATCTTCGTCCTATGGTGGAAGCCAACAATTCAAAAAACCAAACCGCATTCACCATTTCAATAGAAGCTAAAGAAGGAGTGGAATCCGGAGTTTCTGCGAAAGACCGTGTCACAACGATTAGAACAGCCGTAGCAGAAAATGCGGAAGCCGCCCACATTGCAAGTCCGGGACATGTTTTCCCGTTGGTAGCTAAAAAAGGAGGTGTTTTCGAAAGACGTGGCCACACGGAAGGCAGTGTAGATCTTGTGAAAATGGCCAATCTTGGTGATGATGCCGTGCTTTGCGAGCTGACCAATGAAGACGGCTCTATGGCAAGGCTTCCGGAAATCGTTGATTTTGCGATTCAGAAAGAGATGTGTGTGGTGACTATCGAGGATATCCACGCATATCGTACCATCATGAGCAACTAAACATTATAGATAACGCACAGAATCCCCGCCCGGCTTTGCCGGGCGGGAATTTTATTTAGATCCTATATTCCTTTTACCTTTAAGAATGATGTTTTTAATCTAAAATCTCACGCAGATTTTGCAGATGATGCAGATCTAGTGTGAAACATTAATAATACTCAAGAAGTCAGGAATTAAGAAATTCAAAGAAAATTCCCACACCTTCATCACAGTCAACACAGTTGACTGAATCTTTGATTACTTAAAATCGAAAGTCTATTCATTAAAACTTTGCGTGAAAAAAATACACAAATTCAATTTGAAATATTAAGAATATTGAAGAAGTGAAGCTCCTCTTAATATTCTTAACAACTTAATAAAAATCTTAATGGTTAAATATTTTACAGGTTTTCATTTTAGAAAGTAGCCGCCGGAGCCGTCTCATTATTCAGTTTTCTCTGAATTTCCGTTTTCTTCCCTTTTGAGAAATCAAAGCTTACCCCAAGAACAAACATGGATTTGTTATTCATAATCCGGGTGTGGGTATTATAATCCACCAGGCTTTCCGGAAGGCTTTTCGTTTTATATTCCGAAGGCATCCCAAGCCAGTACATTCCCGCAGTAAAGCTCCAGCTGTTCAGTTTATAGCTTGCAAAAATATGATTCTGGTTCTCATTGGTGTTCAAGAAGGCCCCATTCAGGGTGTAGACAGGCATATTGAACATATACTGTATACTGAAGGACTTATACTCTGAAGACACAACAAAATTATTAGCGAAATAATCATTCCTGATCAATGCTCCTTTACTCGTCCTTAAAGTTTCTGAAGTAGGGGTCAGCACGGCTTTCAACACCAGTACATTGTTTCCGAATGGTTTATAAGAACCGGTCAGCTTCACTCCATATCGCTGGGCATTTTTCCCGTTTTCGTACGTCAGCGCATAGCCTCCGAACGTATCATCCAGGATATAATACTGATTGATCACCCGGTCTGTATATCTGTAGAACAGGGCTGCATTAAAATCAAACTTTTTATTGTTAAAGGAATAAATTAAAGTATTGGAAAAATTCTGCTGCGATTTCAGGAAAGGATTTCCCTTCTGCACGATATTCGGGGCCAGCTGAACCACATTGCTGCTGAGTGCACTGCTCCAGGGGCTTGTAGGGCTGTAGCTGCTGGTAAACCTCAGGCTCTGGTTACTTTTAAGCTGATAGCCTAAAATAACTTTTGGTGTAAACGACCATTCATCAAAAGTATTCTCAGCACTTTTATTATGGATATTGGTAAGTCCTGCCCCGATTCTGTAGCTGAATTGATCCGCTTTTCCGGAGAATTCCGAATAAAAATACTGCTCCAGATAATGAACTTTATACTGTGAATATCCGGCAAGATTATTCAGATCATTTGAAATAGCGGTGCTGGAAACCCGGTACCCTGAAGAAAGCTTTCCAGCCTTGAAATCATGGGTGTGGGCGAGTTCACCGACAAAATTAGTCTGCTCCGTTTTCAGGATCATCTCATTATCATATACCGAAATTCCGGAAGGCACGATCCATTCTCTGGCAGATTCCGTGGTGTTGGTTTTATAATGGGAACCTACCAGATTTAAGCTCAGCTCATCTTTAGGTCCGATTTTTTTGGAGTAATAGAGGTCCAGCTTCGGAATTACATAATTTGAACCGTTATTTTTAAACATTTCGTGCTCTTCAGCGGAATTATCCTTCGTAAAAATACTTTCTCCTGTCCCTTTTGAAAACCTGCTGAAAATATCTGTGGTAAGCTTAGCCTGAAAAGCATAATCATCAGGAACGAGGCGGGTGTAGCGCAGGGCAATATTCTGGGCAGTATATCCGAAATGGTCTTTCCTGTTTTCTTCCGAGCGGTAATGTTCTCCATGGAGGTCATAATCATAAATACTCCGAACCTTACGGTTGTCATAATCCCTTAAGTTAAGGGAATATTCTAATCCAAAATTATTTTTCCCTTTTGTAAAATTAGCATAAGCTGATCCGTTGATAAACCCGGTCGTTAATCCGGACATCAGATCAGCCCCGAAAACATACCCTGTTTCATTGGATTTTGTAATGATATTGACCACCATATCTGCCCTCGAAGCCCATCTGGCGGGCGGGATGTCATAATATTCCACCTTTACCACTTCACTGGGCGGTATACTGCGGATCTGCAGGTCTGTAGCCTCTACCCCGTTGATCAGGAAAAGAGAGGTTCCGCCTTTTGTGCTTGTAATGGTATTAGACACAGGGTCCAGCTGCAGTTCAGGAAGAGTCTGAAGCAGGTCTTTAGCATACCTGGCCCTTTCTAATGCTTCTTTATCGAAGGTATAAACGGATCTGTCTGCAAACTGTTTCTTGCGCTGGGATTTAATAATCACTTCCTGGATCTCCTGAGTATCTGTGGTAATGGTATCATTTTTAACCTGCTCCTGTGAAAACATAAAGACACCACAAAGAAAGAACAGAGAACATATACATTTTTTCATAGCAGAATTGGAATAGTATGAAAATAAGACATCCCATATTCCGGATCCATTACATCTCATACCTGCTTTTCAGAATATTAAAACTGAATAGATAAAGCCTGTTTATGACTATCCTTACCGTAAATATTTATTTTTTGAATACCTTAGCACACATGAAAAAATTCGTGACCTTTATTTTTATTATACTCATTCTTCTTCCAATGGTCATTTATTTGAATCCTTTTACCTGGGGTATGAGAAAAATAAGAAGATATGAGCCCAGTCAGAAAACAGCAGAACTGATGATGAACCTCAAAAAAAAATACCGTACGGACCTGGATATCAGCGACGGGCCGGACACCTTATGGTATTTCCGGGATCTCAAGCTGCATAAAATACAGAAACTGGAGCATTTCCATCTTATATATCTCGGTGAAAAACCTGAAAATAAAGATACGATCCGAATGTTTGTGGACGATTTCAGGAAACAATTCCCGCACAGAAAATATTTTGACTCTATCATCGTCAGCAAACGATTTGACAAAATTATTTACAAAACATCTCTTCAATGAAAATTTTAACTGTTTACCGACTCCAGACTGCGGTTTATGTGATGATTATTCTTTTCGGGATTCAGCATTTTCTCTTTGCAGATTTCAATTTCAGCTTAAGCTTCTACGAATCCGTCGTGACGGGTTTTCTTGCTGCGTCTGTTCTAGTAACCTTATATTCACTGGTGGCACTGATTGTTGAGGGGATCATTACATTGAACCGGAAAGCCATGGTGAAAGCTGAACTAAAATCCCTGTTCATCAATCTGATGCTTTATTATATGGTCATTGGTGTCAGCCTTTACCTTCTGACGCAGGTCAGATAACAAAACAATAAACAAATCATTATTTTTAAGTTAAAAATAAAATCATATTGAAATTTTATTGATTATTTGCCCGCTTTTTGCTGATACTATTTTACACCACAAAATATAGAGTCATGAAAAAGTTACTCATCTTCATTCCATGTTTCCTGTTTTCTCAGACAGATGCTCAGGAAGTTCAGGCTGTTCCCGCCGATAAAATGAATATCATAAAAACCAATGTGACAGCCTATGCATTCAGAAACATCAACCTTTCCTATGAAAGAGCAATTACCCAATGGTTCTCTTTAAATATCGGTTTTGGAACCATGACACAGGGAAAAGTACCTTTCATTAACTCCTTTCTGAAGGAGGAAGACGAAAAAAGATTTCAGAATCTGAGGGTGAAAGCCACGAATTTTACCATAGAACCCCGGTTTTATATAGGGAAGGGATATGGAAAAGGCTTTTATTTTGCTCCTTATTACCGGTATTCTGATGTTTCCTCGAACAGCTTTGATTTCTACTATGACTATGACGCTATCGACGGAAACACCTACCAGATCCCGCTTAAAGGCCAGGGCAGCACCAACGGAAACAGCGGCGGCCTGATGGTAGGTGTACAGTTTTTCCTTACCCGAAGCCAGAATCTGGTCCTTGATTTCTGGATCGCAGGCGCTCATTACGGCAGCGGAAAAGGAGATTTCACGATGACCAGCAACTATACACTGACCCCGGAAATGCAGGCACAGCTTAAAAAAGAAATTGAAAACCTGGATCTTCCTTTTGTAGAGTACACCGTAGAAACCAATGCAAACGGTGCAAAAGTAAAAGTAGATGGTCCATGGGCAGGTTTCCGAAGCGGCTTATCGATCGGATATAGATTTTAATTTATTCAAAAAAAATATTTTTTATCGTAACACAATAAAAATTTATATATTTACAGAAAATAAATGTTGTGTTATGAAAATAATCGGAAAACAATCCCTGGTATCCTGGATCAAGGTTCCCTTTACTATTTTTGCCGGTATCTTTTGTATTTCTTCAGTATGGATATGCAGTCTGGCGTTTTCACATGCTTTTGCAGGAGTTCCCAGTTCGAATATTTCAGAAAAAATATACACCGTTAATGAGAAAACCTACAGCACTCTGCAGGTTCATTATCCTTTTTCCAATGTGATCCTGACCATGAATGACTCCAAGGAAGGCGTATTGCTCGCACTCCTCAACATAATCACCCTATCTTTTTCCCTGGTTTGTGCCTCAAAAATTATCCACGGTTTTTCTACGGACAATGTTTTTAATTCTGCTGTAATTAAAAATTTCAAGATATTAAGCTATGGGTTAATCATTATTGGCTTCATAACATTATGCGTTGATCTCATCCTCGATAACAATCATTTTGATGTTACGCCACCTTCTCTCAGTATCGGCATCGGAATTACCCTTCTGATCATAAAGGAGATATTTGCACAGGGAAATGATTTAAAGGAACAAACCGATTTAACGATTTAAGCATGCCTATTATTTTCAATATTGACGTGATGCTCGCCAAACGCAAAATGCAGTCACAGGAACTCGCCGAAAAAATAGGAATCACCCAGGCCAACCTTTCTATTCTTAAAAACGGAAAAGCAAAGGCTTTAAAAATTTCCACTCTGGAAGCCGTGTGCAAAGCTTTAAACTGCCAGCCGGGCGACCTGATCGAATACCAGCCAGACACTTTGTAATAAAATATGAAAATAAAAAAATTCTTAAAGTGGACAGTCATTGTGATTGTCTCTTACTACGTATTGAGTACACTCTACTTCGGATATGATGATATAGACAGCAAAAAAGGAATCTATAATTTCTATTGGTCGGGGATCAACGGATTATGGAAAAAAGACAAGCCTTTCGGATTCAGGATGAACCAGCCTGTAGAAACTTCTTTTGACGGCACAGACGGGCCTTATATTTTTAATGATAAAATGTTTACCGTCAGCAAAGGCAATGTCTTCAGGGAGGAAAATATTGACCGTACAGCATTGATCCCTGTGAAAACAGACTGTAAAGAGCTTCCTGTCTTCAATATTTCTCTGAGAAATCAATATCCGGTAGAGAACGACCTCTACAATATGCCTGAAAAGCTTATTGCCATTTCTGATATTGAAGGTAATTTCACTGCATTCTACAGCTTTCTTGTGGCCAACCATGTGATTGACGCCAAAGGCCAATGGATTTTTGGAAACGGACATCTTGTGCTTAACGGAGACTTCGTAGACCGGGGCAATCAGGTAACGCAGGTACTCTGGCTGATTTACAACCTGGAAGATCAGGCTTTACAACAAGGCGGAAAGGTCCATTTCATTCTTGGAAACCATGAAATTATGAATCTTTACGGAGATGTATCGTATAATGATTTTAAATATATCGAAGCGGCTAAAAGGGTGAGTAAGCAGAACGGCTGGGAGACCGGACTGAAATATGTATATTCTGAAGAATCTGAATTGGGTAAATGGCTCCGGTCCAAAAATGTAATTGAAAAAACAGGTCGTACGATCTTTGTACACGGAGGATTAAACCACTTGCATGCCGATGGTAAATATTCCATTCATGAGATGAACACAATTTCAAGAAAATATTATGGTAATGGAGGAAATACCGAGAATAAAAGGGAAGCACTCATTTTAAGCTCTACAGACAGTCCATACTGGGACCGCAGGCTGAACTTTGAATGGAAATACAAACTATTATTCAAACTGAACGGAATCAATATTGAAGAAACAAGCCAACAGCAGCTTGACCGGATTCTGAAATATTACAATGCCGACAAAGTAGTGATCGGCCACTCAATTGTGGATGAAATTATGCCGGGTTACAATGGAAAAGTCATCAGGATCGATATCAAACACGGAAAGAAATTCGGCAGCGGACAAACCAAAGGACTCCTTATTGAAAACAAGATCTACTATCAAACAGATGACCAGGGAAATAAGAAGAAACTCAACATCTGAAAAATGACGGCCAGCTAATAAATTATTGCTGCTTGATAAATCACTTATACAAATTCCGTTCAGAAAATCTGAATGGAATTTCTATTTATTGACAGAGAAGATGAATTTTTATTATGTTAAAAAAATTTATATCTTCCTCCTATGAATACGACTCAAATTACAACCGCTCAAAGGATCAAAGCGATCGTCGGCGGTTCTGTAGGAAATCTCGTAGAATGGTACGACTGGTATGCCTACGCCGCATTTGCCATTTATTTTTCCAATTCATTTTTCCCGGATTCCGACATGAATGCGCAGCTGATGAACACAGCGGGCATATTTGCAGTAGGTTTTCTGATGAGACCAATAGGAGGCTGGATATTCGGGAGCATTGCGGATAAAATCGGAAGAAAAAAAGCCATGACTTTATCAGTATTATTGATGTCATTCGGCTCCCTGCTGATTGCCCTCACCCCAACTTATAAAACCATCGGAATCCTGGCACCAGCCTTACTGCTCATCGCCAGACTCTTACAGGGTCTGAGTGTCGGTGGTGAATATGGTGTTTCCGCTACATACCTCAGCGAAATGGCATCGGAAGATAAAAGAGGATTTTATTCGAGTTTCCAGTATGTGACCTTAATCGGAGGCCAGCTGATCGCATTGGGAATACAGTTGGTTTTGCAGAAACTGCTTTTAACTGAAGCTCAGCTTGAAGATTGGGGTTGGAGAATTCCTTTTGTTATTGGGGCACTGCTATCTGTTATCGCCTTATATTTAAGAGCTAATCTTCATGAAACGGAGGCATTTGAGAATAAACAAGGTATTAATGAAAAGAAAAAAGGAACGGTAACAGAACTCCTGAAGCATCCCAAAGAACTCCTTACCGTAGTCGGCCTTACATTAGGCGGAACCCTGGCCTTTTATACATACACCACTTATATGCAGAAATTCCTGGTGAATACCGTACATCTTACCAAAGAACAGTCTACCCTGATATCATTTATTTCGTTATTCATCTTTGCTTGTTTGCAGCCCGTTTTTGGAGCGATATCAGACAGGATCGGGAGAAGGCCGCTTCTGTTAGGTTTTGGAATTATGGGAACGGTATTTACAGTTCCTTTACTTACGGCTTTAAGCACAACGACATCAATGTGGACCGCATTTTTCCTGATTATGGCAGCTTTGATCATCGTCAGCGGCTATACCTCCATCAATGCGGTGGTAAAGGCTGAGCTTTTCCCTTCCGAAATCAGAGCCCTGGGAGTAGGTCTGCCGTA
Organism: Chryseobacterium phocaeense; assembly: GCF_900169075.1. Taxonomy (NCBI): domain Bacteria; kingdom Pseudomonadati; phylum Bacteroidota; class Flavobacteriia; order Flavobacteriales; family Weeksellaceae; genus Chryseobacterium; species Chryseobacterium phocaeense. Next base: position 288,282 of record NZ_LT827013.1, on the reverse strand, counting down.
TGCGCTAACGGTGGCTATTTTTGGCGGAACGGCGGAATATATTGCCCTTTGGTTCAAACAGGCAGGAACAGAAAGCTATTTTTACTGGTATATTACAGGGTGTATCCTATTTTCACTGATTGTGTATGCCAGAATGAAGGACACTAAAGAAACCTCTACACTGGATCAGGATTAACAATCTATATAAAATTCGGGCGCCGCAGATTCTCTGCGGCGCCCGAATTTATTTTAGTGATATGCTTTTTTGAATTTCTCAATCATGCTATCCAGATTATGACGCTGGACATATACACTTTTCACATCGTCGTATCTCGGTGACTTATAAAAAACCTCGTGAAAATCCATACTTCCGTTGCCTACTTTCACTACTTTCTGCACATCGATGTTTAATTTCTTCAGCTCGTCTTTAAAGACTTCAAATTCATCTTGTATATTATTCATTTCTATTTTGGAATTTTAGTTATAAAAAAAAATCAACTTTATGTCAATACCCCCAATTTGATCCGGGGCATGATCAAAACCTGTAATAAAATTAATGATTTTTTCAATATAATCATCACTCAGATGTAATTTTTTTATTTAATTTAATGGTTAAATACCGATTTTATAATTTTTACCCGAATTCAGAAAATTCCATACGGAAATAAAAGCATAGAAAAATCTTTTGAAACACTGTTTAATTCAGGAAAAAACAGGCGAATAATTATTTTTTCAACGAATAAGATAAAGTCTTAAAAACAAGCATTTTAAATATGAGTTATCTGAAAAATTTATGGAATTAAAAGCAGGGAAGCATGGATGCTCTTGTTATTAAGAATCCTGAAACATCAGAAAGCGTTTTTAATGCAGAAAAAAAATACATTTTGAATTCTTTCTCCCTTAAATAACCCGCAATCGGTTTTATTCAACATATGTAAGAAAATTTAAAATATTCTGTAACATTTTAAAGAAGCAGGTCTCTAAAAGGCATATCCACCTTACAATTTATCCCATGAAAAAATACAGAGTCTTCTTTATCCTGATGCTGGTTTTTGCTGCTGCATGCCATATATCCGGACAGACAAAAAGCTATCCGTTCGAAGTTAAAAAGACAGGAACTGCCGGGCAGTCAATTATATTTATCCCGGGATTCGCGTCTTCCGGAGAAGTATGGAATGAAACTACAGCTCAATTTGAAAAAAATTTCAGCTGCCATGTTTTAACGATGAAAGGCTTCGCAGGTCTAGAACCGGCCGGAGACGCCAGTTTTAAAGACTGGGAAAAAGGAATTGCCGAGTACATAAAGGACCAGAAAATGAAGAAGCCCATCATTATCGGACACAGTATGGGCGGTGGCCTTGCCATGGCGCTCGCAGCAGATTATCCTCAACTGATCTCTAAAATAGTGGTCGTAGATGCACTTCCCTGTCTCGCTGCTTTATCTGATCCCAATTTTAAATCCAAAGAGATTAATGACTGTACTCCGGTTATTACCAGAATGAAATCCATGACGGATGAACAGTTTAAACAAATGCAAACCGGCATGATCCCCCGCCTTGTAGCCGATGTCTCCAAACAGGAAACGGTTATTGGCTGGAGCATCAATTCAGACAGAACTACTTTTGCAAAAATGTACTGTGATTTCTCCAATACCGACCTCCGCGAAAAAATTCAGAATATACAGTGTCCCACCCTTGTTTTGCTGGAGTCTTATTTTGTTAATTTTAAACCGGCTATTGAAAATCAGTATAAAAATTTAAAAAACGCAGATATGAGATATGCTTCGAAGGGCCTTCATTTTATCATGTATGACGATAAGGAATGGTATTTTGAACAGTTGAATAACTTTTTATCATCTCAGTAATGGTATTTGAAGATATATATGAGCTGTACTGGCAGAAGATTTTCCGTTTATGTATGGGATATGTAAATAATGCCGAACTGGCGCAGGATCTTGCACAGGAAACATTTATTATCGTATGGCAGCAGCTTCCGAAGTTCAGGAATGAATCCGGAATCGGAACCTGGATTTTCAGGATTGCGTCTAACCATTGTCTGAAGCAGATCGAAAGGGAGAAAAAATTTACCAAAACAGAGCTCCCCCTGAACCTTGAAGAGAAAAAAACAGGAATCCACAGAGCCGCAGATCCAGCTGCTTTACCAATTTATTTCGGAGCTGCCGGAAACAGACAGGATCATCATTTCTCTTGAGCTGGAAGAGGTAAGACAGGCGGAAATAGCAGCTATCGTTGGACTTTCAGAATCGAACATACGGGTAAAAATTCACAGGATAAAGGAAAAATTAACCAAAAGATTTAAAGAAAATGGCTACTAATATAGATTTCAACAACCTCTGGAAGCAGCAGAACGCCCAAAAACCCAGTATAGAAGAGATGCTGGGTAAACTGAAGAAATTCAGAAGTGAAAATGTAAGAAAACTGATTTTAACCAATATCCTGCTGATCATTACGTGTGCAGGGATTGGACTGATCTGGTACCATTATCAGCCTCAGATGCTTACCACAAAGATTGGAATTGTACTGGTTATCCTGGCTATGGTCATATTTCTGGCTGTTTACAATCAACTTTTTAAGAATTTCCAAAAACTTAGCAGCGGTATTACCAATACGGAATATCTTCAGGGTCTTTATTCATTAAAAAGCAGGCAGAAATTCATCCAGACCACGATGATGAACCTGTATTTCATCATGCTTTCTACAGGAATAGGTCTTTATATGTATGAGTACACTTCACGAATGGAACCCATATATGCTGTGACCGCCTATACAGCCACACTTCTATGGATAGGCATCAACTGGTTTTATTTAAGGCCAAAAACCATCAGTAAACAACAGGCAAAAATTAACGGATTAATTGATAAATTTGAAGAATTAAACAATCAGCTAAAAGATGAATCATCCAAATAAGAATCACTGGGAAACTGTATATGAAACCAAAAATCCTGACGAGGTAAGCTGGACCCAGGAAAAGCCGGAAACTTCTCTTGAACTTATCCGTTCCTGCGGATTGGAAAAGAATGCCCGAATTATTGATATCGGAGGTGGAGACAGTCATCTTGTGGACTTCCTTCTTGAAGAAGGCTATGAAAACATCACCGTTCTCGACATCTCTGCAAAAGCCCTGGAAAAAGCACAAAAAAGATTGGGAGAAAAGGCAGGGAAAGTGACCTGGATTGTTTCAGATATTACGGCTTTTGAACCTCATCAAACGTATGACATCTGGCATGACCGGGCAGCCTTTCACTTCCTGACGGCTCCTGACCAGGTTTCAAAATACATCAGAACCGCCAGTGAAAACGTGACCCAATTTATGATTCTGGGAACTTTTTCAAAGAACGGACCGAAGAAATGCAGCGGACTGGATATCCAGCAATACGACGAAGCCTCACTGGCCAAAACATTTGAATCTGATTTCAGCATAATAAAATGCTTCACCCTGGATCATACCACCCCGTTTGGAACGATCCAGAATTTTGTCTTTTGCCACTTTAAAAAGAATTAGCCGGACTTCTTTAATTCATTTAAACTTTAAAATTTTAACCTAAAAAACTTTTTATCATTATTAAATTAATAATTTTATGTTATATTGTTTATTTTTGACTTTTTAATGAATATTTTAACGTAAAATCAATTTAAAAATAAAAATTCAGCATTATAAATTACATTTCATTAATTTTTTTATTATTTTTACCCGACCTAAATATAATATCAGAATACTATGAAAAAACTACTATTTTTATTAATGTCCGGGACCTTGTGCTCCAGTTTTTATGCACAAAAGCTGGAAGTCGAGGTGTGCGGTACCGACGAGCTGATGCGGAAACATTATGAAAGGTATCCGGAACAGAAAGCCCAGGATGATGCTTTTAATCTTGAGATTTCAAAGCTGATCAAAAGCGGAAAATTTTCCAAAACAATCAATAAAAAACAAGTGTATGAAATTCCTGTTGTGGTGCATGTTGTAAGCGACGGAAGCGCACTTGGCACTGTCAATAACAAATCTGATGCAGATATCATCGCCTGGGTTAATTACACCAACGGGGTTTTCTCCGGAAGCTCAACCAGCGGAATGTCCGCTAACAGTGCGGTGCTGCCGGTGAAATTTGTTTTTGCCAAAGTAGATCCGAACTGTGCTCCTACCAATGGAATCAACAGGATCAATGCTTCCCATCTTCCAAAATATGTAAGTGGTGGGGTGAATGATGACAATACCACCAATGCAGTACCGGCTACTGATATTACCGCTCTGGGAATGTGGGACACCAGCAAATATTACAATATTTACGTAGTTAAAAAACTCACTTCTAATGCAGGAGCCCTGAACGGATATGCTTATTATCCGGGAGGAAGCAAAGATTACTCTTTTATGGCCACCAGTGCTTCTGCTGTGAATAAGCAGACATTAGCCCATGAGTTCGGACATGCATTAGGACTCCGCCATACCCATGAAGGCTACACTGAATCTACGGGCGCCTGCCCTACCAATACGGACTGTACCCTGCAGGGAGACCTGGTATGTGACACGGAACCCATGAAAAGCCTTTACCATTCATCTGTACCGAGCAGCTGCCAGACAGGACAGATCAATCCATGCACGAGTGTAACGTATGCCGGCGGAGAAAGAAATGTAATGGCGTATACTTACTGCTTCAGAGACCTGTTTACCCAGGGACAGACGGACAGAGCCACTGCGCAGCTTCTGCAATACAGACAGTCTTTAATCAATTCTCCGGTGGCTTCCACTACAACACCAAACAACAGTGTTGTGCTGACATCGGCATGTACCCCTTCTTCGATCACCAATCCCGGAAACTTTAATATTGGGGTGACTTCCGTGAAATTCGGGAACATCAATAATTATTCTTCTAATTACAAGCAGGCTGCGAACAATTTTTATGAAAACTTTACGGGTAATTACTGTGCCGGAGTTTCAAAAACAACAATACCTTCCGGATCGGCAACCACTCTTACCGTCGCTCCGGGAACCAGCAACGCCCATATTATAAAAGCCTATATTGATTATAATAACGACGGACAGTTTAATGAAACCACGGAACTTGTCCTCAATCAAAGCGGTGTGAGCAGCGGCTCTTTTGCTACGGCATCTGTAACACCTCCTGCAACCGCAGTCAACAATACTCCTTTGAGAATGAGGGTAATTGGTGAATTCAACGGAACAGCTGTCACAGCATGCTCTACTCCAAAATACGGGCAAGTGGAAGATTATTCCGTAATCATCGAGCGCCAGAATTTACTGGCCGTTGACAATGCCACTAAAACAAGCACCATCAATATCGTTAAAGATGAAAATTCTGTCTATATAAAAAGTGATCTTAAAATTTCTTCACTTCATATTTACGATGCTTCGGGAAGGCTTCTCAGCAACAGAAATGATATAAAATCATCTGAATTCAGATTTCCGGTGAATGAAAAAAACACCGTTTTAACCGTGACTGCCGTGATGGAAAACGGAAAAGTCATCAGTAAAAAATTAAAGTTCTAAACCTTTTATTTTATTAAAAAAATAGAGCCCGGTTTTCACAGGGCTCTATTTTATTTTTTGTCAGTATCTGTTTAAGATTTCTGCTTTTCTTCTTCCAGTTCCACTTCATGTCTCAGCTGGGCTTTGTACAAGGTAGCATAATAACCGTTACGGTCAAGGAGTTCCAGATGTTTTCCTTCTTCCACAATTTTCCCGTGCTCCATGACAATAATTTTATCTGCTTTTTCAATGGTTGAAAGCCTGTGGGCAATAATGATGGAAGTTCTGTTCTTCGTAATTTTTTCCGTAGCCCTCTGGATCAGCTTTTCACTCTCATGATCGATAGACGAAGTGGCTTCATCCAGGATCAGGATTTTCGGATCAGATAAATAAGCTCTAAGGAAAGACAGCAGCTGTCTCTGGCCTAAAGAAATAGAAGAACCTCTTTCGCTGACCACAAAATCATAGCCTCCAGGAAGCTGCTCAATGAACTGGTCTACCTCAATTTCTTTTGCCCCTGCCTTTATTTTTTCCAGCGTAATGGTTTCATCCCCAAACGCGAGATTTTCGAAAATACTTCCGTGGAAAAGGAATACATCCTGCAGCACCACCCCAATGTGGCTTCTTAGGTTGTAGAGTTCATAATCTTTTACATCAACATCATCAATTATAATTTTTCCGGAATTAATATCATAAAGTCTGGTGATAAGACTGATGATCGTGGATTTTCCGGCACCGGTGGCTCCTACAATCGCTACGGTCTCTCCTGGATTCACTTTAAAATCGATTCCCTTCAGAACCTCCTGCTTATCATCATAGGCAAAACGTACATTTTCAAACTCTATTTTACCGTCAAAATGATCTTTTTTCACAGTCCCTGTATTCGGCATGGCATATTCTTCATCCATTAATCCCAATACCCTTTCTGCTCCTACGATCCCTCTCTGGATATTATTAAAACGGTCAGCAATCTGTCTTAACGGACGGATCAGCATGGAAATATATTGTATAAATGCAATAACCACCCCGGCACTGATGGTGATATATCCACCGTAAAAAAGAATAAATCCTATGAATAATGATGATATAAGTTCTACCACCGGAAAGAACAGAGAGAAGATGAAAACCGTTCTCAGCAAAGCTCCTTTCAGGGTGATATTGATATCGTCAAATTTTTTAAATTCAGAATCCTGCCTGTTGAACACCTGGATAATAGACATTCCTGCCAGCCTTTCCTGCACAAATGAGTTCTGATTGGAAGTCCAGTTTCTTTCGTCCCCGAATGCCTTTTTCAGCCTTTTCTGGAAAAACCTGGTGATCAGTACCATTAAAGGCAGAATCGCCAGGGTAATATAACTCAGATGGACATTGGTATTGAACATCATCACCAACACAAATATAATTCTCAGAACATCCCCGAAAACCATCAGAAAACCGTCTGTATATACGGTAGCAATAGTTTCCACATCCCCCACGGCGCGGGTTACCAGCTGCCCGATCGGTGTTTTGTCAAAAAATGAAGTTCTGAAATAGATCAGCTTCGCATACAGCCTTTCCCTGATATCGCGGATCACGTTCTGCGAAATAAAATTGGAAAAATAAACCAGGAAAAAGTTTAAAATGGTTTCTGCAAACACCAGCCCTATCAAAATATAGATATGCTTCATCATCAAAGCTTTATCCTGCAGCTTAGTGATGTCATTATCCACCACCAACATGGTAAGATAAGGCCTGTAAGTAGAAACTATGGACAGTATGACGGAAATTATCAACGTAAGGATGAACCAGGAACGGAATTTCATTCCGATAAAGAACAACCGCTTAACAATCCCCCATGTATCTTGTTTTTTCATTGTACGAGTTGAAGAAAGAATATTAAAATTCTATGCAAAAATAAGACTTTATAATTTGACAGCCTTTAGAAGTTGCTCAAAACGTTATAGAAAATTCCAGATAACACTTATTTACAGTATGAATAGCTCAGGCAAGGTTTTTCAGCCAGTTAAGAATAAATCCGGCTACTTCTTCCCAGCCTTTTTCACCACAGATAAAGTGACTTCTACCTTCAAATTCCTTAAAATCTACGATGCTGTTTTTGTTCTGATAAGCCGAGGCAATTTTTTTTGAAAAAGCGGCAGGAAAAATATGGTCATTGGAACCTGCAATAAAAAGCAGCGGCTTGTGAGGTTTCTTCATATCAAGTTTCGCGGAAGACTTGAAAAGCGGATCTCTGGCCAGTTTACGGCTTTCAGGAACAGCGACCGTTTCATACAGCTTATCACTTTCAGCTTTTGAATAATTATTGAAAAAAGCCTGATGATACCATTCTTTTGTTCCCAGATACGGACTGTTTCCTTTGAAGAAATTCACAACCGGCCATACTATTTTTATGGTAGAAAAAGGAGCCATTACATTTTTTGGAGGCGCACCGTCTATGCTTACGCCGGCCGTAGCTTTTCCAAGGTCAATCAGTTTCTGAACCATCAGACCTCCGAATGAATGCCCGATCACGATAGGTTTTTCCGGAAGTGTATCGATAAATTTCACCAGATGATCCACCGTATCATCAAAACCTACATTTTTCAGTTCCGGATGAATATTGATTTTCAGTTTTGCAGGATCACCTTCATGTCCGGGATTGGAAGGGGTATGAACGGTATAGCCCTGAGCTTCAAAATAAGTTTTCCATTCTTTCCAGCTTGTATTATTCACAAATAATCCATGAATCAATACGATAGTTTTTGTTTTCATAATGTATATTGTTTTAAATTATGAGACAAAGTTCCGCAGATAAAATGAGGATTATTTTAACCTCGGTTAAAATCGTATTATTTTCCTGAAATTCTTTTTCTTATCCTGCTCAGAGAAGGTCCCTGAATCCCTAAATAAGAGGAAATATGATACAGGGGAACATTATTGAAAATATCAGGATGCTGCCTGATGAGATCCAGATAACGTTCTTCAGGGGACTTCAGCAAAAACCCTTCAATTCTGGTCATGGTAATATTGAACGCTTCCTGAGCCAGAAGCCTGCCAAACTTTTCCCACCGATGAGACTGGTGATACAGGGAAAGCAGATCTGTGTAGCGGATATAAATAATAGAGGCATCCGTCAAAGCCTGGGTATGATAGTCACAAGGAATCTGATTGATAAAACTTTTAAAGGAAACTACAAAACCATTGGCAGAATACAGGAACACATTTTTCTCCTCTCCTGTTTTTTCTTCAATGGTATAGGAACGGAAAACGCCCTCCACAATAAATCCGAAATAGGTACAGACCGTTCCCCGGAGATTGTAGAAGTCCCCTTTCTTATAGGTTTTCGGAAGCCAGAAATCTTCAGACTTTTTAAATTCATCCTCTGAAAGACCGGCAAACTGATTCAGGGCAAAAGCTAATTTCTCAATTTCAGTCATGGCAGTAGTTTTTAATTTCTTTGGCTGTTCTGATGCTTTCTAAAATGAACTTTTTTCTTTATTGGCTGATCGTTGACTAAGGCACTCGAAGCCAACTCATATGATGACTTTGAGAACTCAGTCACCTGGTTCTGTCATAGAATCTTAATCTTTTTCTCCTATTTTTTCAATTTCAACAGAAGGTTTACTGATATGTTCTTTTACGAATTTCTTCTCAAGAAGCTGATACACTCCATATACCACGGCAATGGAAATAATCCAGCTGATCAGGTTGACAAAAGAAAACCCGGCATAATCTACGTTATCTACCGACGAAGGGTCTGTGATCCCTTTGTAAATTCCGTAAGAAAAACCAAATAACAGCTGTGATCCAAGATAGATCCCGATCGCTAAAATTCCGTAATGCCATTTTGTTTTCCCGAACCTTTCGGCAAGTTGTGCGTAATACCGGTACGCTCCGATAAGAATAAAAATTGATAACATAATTTGTGTTTTATCTGTTAAAAAATCTCAGGATGATCCTGATGAATTCTCTGTTTGTTTTCAAAGATTTAATTTCCTTTCCATCTTCTTTCAAGATAACCGTAAACAATCCATGCAGCGATCAAAGAAAGAATCCAGGCCAGGATATTCACTAAAGATAGCGTATTAAAATCAATTTCCTGAACATAATGATTGGGATCCAGAATAATTCCGGCAAATCCATACATGAGCATACAACTAAACTGAACCGCAAAGCATAATGCCACACCCGGAAAGCCGTACTGCCATCCCACTCTGCCGTTGCGTACCGCTAATTTCTGATAAGAAAATAAGCTCCTACGGCGATCAGGATTGAAATCATATATTCTCTGTTTCAAATTCATAGCCCACATCCACAAGATATAATCCATGTCCCGGAGCAGACGTTCCGGCAGCATTCCGGTTTTTATCTTCGATAATTCTTCTCAGTTCTTCCGGTTTTATTTTTCCGCTCCCTATTTCTACCATCGTTCCGACGATAGCACGAACCATATTCCTCAGAAAACGGTTGGCGGAAACCGTAAATTTAAGTTCCGTTCCATCCTGCTCCCATTCTGCTTTGTAGATCTTGCAGATATTGGTTTTATTATCAGTTTTCAGCTTGGCGAAACTGGTAAAATCTTCATACTCAAACAGGATCTTACAGGCTTCATTCATCGGGCCAATGTTCAGCTTTCTTTTCCAGTGCTGCCAGGCAGATTCCTCAGTGAAAGGATTCTTCGCCAGTGAAATATAATATTCGTAGGTTCTGTACGTAGCATCAAAGCGGGCATGAAAGTCATCTTTCACCTTAAATATCCTTTTAACGGCAATATCGGGCGGCAGAAAACTATTCAGTTTATGGGGAAGGTTCACCTCATCCACTGCTTTTTCCGTATCAAAATGGGCAAATATTTTTTTGGCATGAACTCCGGTATCCGTTCTTCCGGCACCCGTCGTTTTAATTTCCTCTCTTAAAATGGTGGAAAGTGCTTTTTCCAGTTCTTCCTGCACAGAAATAGCATCCGGCTGGATCTGATAACCGAAATAATTTTTTCCGTTGTAAGAAAATTCAATAAAGTATCTCAATGTATTGCAATAACTCCACAAAAATACTTTAATTTAATGAAAAGTCTTTGAGAATATTGCACAAAATGCTTATGAAAATCCCTATTTTTGCAAACGTATGAAAAGATGGTACCTTTATCCTTTTTCCCTCGGTTATCACTTGGTAACGGGTATCCGAAACACAATGTATGATCTGGGAATTTTTAAAACGACAAAATTCAAGACTCCGATAATCAATGTCGGGAATCTTTCTGTGGGTGGAAGCGGAAAATCACCTATGGTGATGTATCTGGCTCAATACCTTTCCAAACACTACAGGACAGGGGTGCTCTCACGCGGTTACGGCAGGCTGACCAAAGGTTACGAAGTCACCAATTACGACAGCAATTATAAGATTGTGGGTGATGAAGCGATGCAGCTTTTTGAGCGTTTCAAAAACCGTTTCGTCATTGCGGTTTCGGAAGAAAGAGTTCCCGGGGCCAAAAAAGTGATCGAGGACATGGATCTTGATGTTCTGGTTCTGGACGATGCTTTACAGCACAGGGCTATAAAAGCAGGCTTCAACATCCTGATGACCGATTTTAATGATCCTTATTTTAAAGATCACCTTCTTCCGGCCGGGGATCTGAGAGAATCAAGAAACGGCTCCAAGAGAGCTGACATCATTATGGTCAGCAAATGTCCTGATGAGCTTACCGAAGAAACCAAACGCTATTATATTTCAAGGATAAGACCTTCCCATAACCAAAAAGTATTCTTTTCATCCATCGGTTATGACGAAAACGTGTACGGAAAAGATAAAATGCTTCCGGATAACAACCTGAACTATTATGACATTCTCCTGATCACGGGAATTGCCAATCCGAAGCCTCTTCTTGAGCATCTTGCGAAATTTTCGCAGCGCGTGAAACATATAAAATTCAGGGACCATCATAATTTTACGGATGATGATATCAAAAAAATCACAGCAGAATACAAAAAATTGGGAGAATACAAACTGATCCTGACCACAGAAAAAGATTATGTACGTCTGAAAACTTTTGACTATCTTAGAGAAATTGTTTACTACTGGCCGATCAATGTGATCATTGATAAAAAGGAAGAATTCAATGAAATCATCCTGGATTATGTTAGAAAAAATTAAGCAGACCTCCGATTTTATAAAAAACATCATCAAAGACGTTCCCGATTTTGCCATTGTCTTAGGGTCAGGGCTGGGAAAACTGCAGGATGAAGTGGAAGCCCTCCACATTCTGGAATACCCTGAAATCCCCAATTTTCCGCAAACAACTGTTACCGGGCACGGAGGAAAGCTGATTTACGGAATCCTTGAAGGCAAAAAAGTGCTGATGATGAGCGGACGCTTTCATTATTACGAAGGCCATTCCATGGAAACAGTGACTTTTCCGATCAGGGTCTTCCATCTTCTGGGGATTAAAAATCTTATTCTTTCCAATGCATGCGGCGGCGTAAATCCTGCCTATAACGTTGCAGATATTGTTATTTTAAAGGATCATATCAATATGATGCCTGAACATCCGCTCCGTGGAAAAAATATTGAATCGTTCGGGCCGCGTTTTGTGGATATGAGCGAGCCCTACAATAAAAAAATGATTGAAACCGCTGAAAAAGCAGCAGCTGAAAATCAGATCAGGATTCATCAGGGAGTTTATGTGGCCTTACAGGGGCCGACCTTCGAAACGCCTGCGGAATATGGCATGATCAAAGCCATCGGAGGCGATATGGTGGGCATGAGTACCGTTCCCGAAGTGATTGTTGCCAGACATATGGATATGGATGTTTTCTGCATCTCCGTTATTACAGACCTTGGCGGACCTGATATTGCGCTGGCCGTTTCCCACGAAGAAGTTCTGAATGCCGCCAATAAAGCCATGCCGAATGTGATTGCGGTGGTTAAAGGTCTGGTTAAAAATTACACCTAAGTTTATAGAATTTTTCAATTCATAAATTTTTCCTAATTCATAAAAAATCAGGCTTCAATTGTATTTCATTGTTTAGATTTGTAGAAATGAAATAGAAGAATGAAAAAGCTGGCATTAATTTTTACACTAAGTATTTTCGCACTGGGTTATTCGCAGGAGCAGCCGAAAGTTCTTAAAACCGGTTTCTCAAAAGAAGCTCTGGGGCAAAAGCTGGAAGATGAGGAAGGAAAAAGCATCACAATTCAGCAGATTCTCGATCACCATAAAGGAAAAGTTCTGGTAATTGATTTCTGGGCGGGATGGTGCAGAGACTGCTTAAAAGCGCTTCCGAAAGCCGGAGAACTTGAAAGAAACAATCCCAATGTAGATTTTATATTCCTTTCCCTGGAAAGATCCAAAGATGGTTTTGATAAAAGCCTTGACCGGTTCCAGATGAAAGACAAGGACAATTACTGGTTTGCTTCCGGATGGAAAAACGATTTCAACAATTATATTGACCTCAACTGGATCCCGAGATATATGGTGATTGATCAAAAATCCTCGATCGCAAAATATTACGCTATTTCACCGGAAGATCCGGAAATTCAAGAAACCATAAACCGTCTGTTACAATAATGATTACGAGGGAAGCCACTGAAAAGGATCTGAACATCCTTTTGGAATTCGAACAGGGCATTGTTACTGCAGAAAGACCGTATAACAGCACGCTTATCGAAGGAGAAATTCATTATTATGATCTGCTTCAACTGATCAAATCTGAAGACGCATTTGTTATCGTTGCTGAAGAAGATGGCGAGATTGTGGCATCCGGATATGCAAAGATCAAAACACCGGCAAATAATTACTCCGATTTTGACCGTTATGCTTATCTGGGCTTTATGTTTGTAAAGCCGGAACACCGGGGAAAAGGAATCAATAAACTTGTTCTTGATGAGTTGATCAGCTGGGTGAAATCAAAAGGTCTTTCAGAAATAAGGCTCGATGTTTATGCTGAAAACGAATCTGCGGTAAAAGCATATGAAAAAGCAGGTTTTAAGTCTTTGCTCGTTACGATGAGAATGAAAGTATAAAGTAAGGGAGTCTGAAGCCGGAAGAGGGAAGTTATTACAGTCCGAGGCAGGATTAAGCTGTAGTTTTTATTAATTTTCTTAATTAAATACTAAAGCAGCTGTTTAAAATTATGGAATACCAATAACTTCCAGCCTCCATCTTCCTGCTTCCAACCCTGGAAAATCCCGTTTAATTATACTTCAAAATAAAGGAATCCATATCTTTGCGGTATGGATTCTTCTTTTCCCATCCGCAAAATTATTCATGTTGATATGGATGCATTTTATGCTTCTGTGGAACAGCATGATGATCCCTCGCTCAAAGGGAAGCCTATTGCAGTAGGGGGAGAACACCGTGGCGTGGTTTCAGCGGCTAGTTATGAGGCCAGGAAATATGGTGTTCGTTCAGCTATGCCCAGCAAAACGGCAAAGGAAAAGTGTCCGCACCTTATTTTTGTGCCGCCCCGTTTTGCCAGGTATAAGGAAATATCGAAACAGATCCGGGCTATTTTTCATGAATACACAGATCTTGTAGAGCCCCTTTCGCTGGATGAAGCCTATCTGGATGTTACCGAAAATAAAAAAGAAATGGAATCTGCCAATCAGATTGCTAAAGAGATCCGCCAGAAAATATTTGAGCAGACCGGGCTTACGGCTTCAGCAGGTATTTCCGTGAATAAATTTCTGGCCAAAGTAGCTTCTGATATCAATAAACCGAACGGGCAGAAAACCATCCATCCTGATAAAATAGAAGCCTTTCTGGAAGAGCTTCCCGTAGAAAAATTTTACGGCGTAGGAAAGGTTACTGCTAACAAAATGTTTAGTTTAGGAATTTATAAAGGAAAAGATTTAAAGAAGAAATCCCATGAAGAGCTGGTGAGGCTTTTTGGAAAATCCGGAGCCTACTATTACAATGTAGTGCGCGGGATTCATCATTCTGAAGTAAAGCCGCACCGCATTCAGAAGAGTGTTGCCGTGGAAAGAACTTTTTTTGAGGATCTTTTTGATGACCAGGAGATCAATGACAAACTGGAGCATCTGAGCCAGGAACTTCATCAGCGGCTGCAAAAGCATAATATCCTGGGAAGATCTCTAACCTTAAAAATTAAATATAAAGATTTCTCCCTTTTTACCAGAAGCTTCACAAAAGAAGATTATTTCACCTCGCCTGAACAGTACTTCAATACCGGAAAGAAACTATGGGAACTAAGGCCCTTTGATAAGCCTGTAAGATTATTGGGACTTTCCCTTTCCCATCTCAATACGGAAGAGAAAAAACAGGTCTCCATTCAACTAAAAATACCGTTTGAGGAATTTGAAAACCAATAGGTGAAAAATTTTCACTATCTTGTAGAAACCAAATCATCTTATATGAACCCAACAATGATTCAATTTTTCCACTGGTATTCTGAAGGAAATGGAAAATTATGGAAAGAAACAGCAAAAGAAGCAAAACATCTGGCAGAATTAGGAATCACTTCAGTTTGGTTTCCACCCGCCTACAAAGGGACCAACGGCGGATATTCGATAGGATATGATGCCTATGATCTGTATGACCTCGGAGAATTTGACCAGAAAGGAAGCGTTCCCACAAAGTATGGAACCAGGAATGATTATTTAAAAGCGATTAAAGCCTTAAAACAGCAGAATATAGAAGTCATTGTTGATATTGTCCTGGGGCATAAAGCCGGAGGTGACGAGCTGGAAAAATTTAAAGCGGTAAAAGTTGACGAAAACAACAGGGAAAAAATAATTTCCGATGTTATTGAGATAGAATCGTATACCAAATTTACATTTCCTGGCAGAGGAAAAAAATATTCTGATTTTGAATGGAATTTCACCTGTTTCAGCGGAGTAGATTATGCAGAAGGGATGGACTCCCACATCTTCAAAATACAGTCTGAATACGGTGACGACTGGGAAGAAATGATTGATGATGAGAAGGGAAACTATGATTATCTCATGTACAACGATATTGAGCACCGCAATCCTTTCGTACGTGAAGAGCTGAACAGCTGGGCGGAATGGTATTTCAATCTGACTGATTTTGACGGCGTAAGGCTTGATGCATTAAAACATATTTCATTTGATTTTTATAAGGAATGGCTTACGATGCTCCGCTCCAATTCCGGAAAAAATATTTTTGCCGTAGGGGAATACTGGGCTCCCGGACACCTTCATCTTCTGCAGAAGTACATTGAAGTGACGGAAGGCTGCATGAGTCTTTTTGACAGCTCCCTGCAGAATAATTTTCACACAGCTTCCCGGGAAGGCGGTTCTTACGATCTCCGGCGGATTTTTGACGAAACGCTTACCCAGGCAGATCCTATGCACTCCGTAAGCCTTGTGGCTAATCACGATACACAGCCTCTCCAGGATCTTGAGGCCCCCGTAGAAGCATGGTTCAAACCTATAGCGTATGCCCTTATCCTGCTCCGGGAGAACGGTTATCCCTGCGTTTTTTATCCCGACCTGTACGGTGCCCAGTATGTGGATAAAGACCGGGAAGGTAATGATCAGAAAATTTTTCTTGAAAAAGTAGATGGCATAGAAGACCTTCTCAAAGCCAGAAAAGATCATGCATACGGATTGCAGAGAGATTATTTTGAGGATGCCAATTGTCTTGGCTGGACACGCGAAGGAGATGATGACCATTCCGGATGTGCTGTAGTACTGAGCAATAAAGATGCTTATCAGAAGCCTATGGAAGTAGGAACACGGTATTCAGGTCAAAACTTTACAGACCTTCTTAAAAGATCCGCAGAAAAAGTAAGTATTGATGAGAACGGCTGGGGAAATTTTCCGGTTCCCGCCGGAAATGTAAGTGTGTGGATTCCTGAATCTGTATAAAGTCACTTAAAAAAAGCATACAAGACCAAACGGCCCTGTATGCCTGAAAGTAATCTTACAAAGATTGATTATTGTTTTAGCAATAGATATATCTGCAGTTCCAGATGTCCATTGCCCATTCGCAGCAGTGACCTTCTTCGTTGGAGGTACAGCATACCCAGTTTCGGATTGGTCCCGCTGCCCCTTTTACATTTTTAAGTTCCTGTCTGTCGATTTTCTTCAGGTTTGTTGAAATTTTTGCTTTCATAATCATGATATTTTATAGTTTGATTATAAATTTACATAAAATATAACAACAATCTGTGAATTATTATCATCAATTACAGATTCAAATCTATCTATGACATGAGCACATTAATTTAACCTGTAATTTTCTGAATTTTAAGAATTTCCGGTCTTTCGGAATCATCAGAAATGCTCCCGTTCCTGGCAAATTCAGCCCAGAGTGCCCGTAATTTTTTTCCGTTTTCATGGATAAATGCCCACGGAATATCTTTTAACATTTCTGCGGATTTCCAGGCTTGCTCGTTTCCGAAAATCAGCGGAAGATCTATACAGTGCGGTGCACCGATATGATAATCTTGTGATCCGGAGTGAATCCTGAACAGATAGACATTCCCTCCTGCTTTTGCATAGTTTTCTGCGAAGATTCTTGCAGGATTTCCATAGATGAATTCTGTAGTTTTCTCTACGGTTTTATTCATAATTTTTAAGCCCATACCTGTTCCGAAATATTTATTCATAGCTTCGGAAGTTTTAAGGTAGAAAGCTGTTTCATCATTATTCAGGCCGATCAAAACGTCGTATTTTCGCGCATTGGCTTTCCACTGATCTACAGTTTCCTCTTCTCTGCACAAAGGCGGAAAACCATACTGAACACCAAAAGGCATGGCTGCTTTTAAGCCGTATTTCAGAACAGAAGGCACAAATTTCCTGTATTCATCCATCATTCTTAAAACATCAGCCTCATCTTTCAGTGGCTCTGTCTTCCGCAAAAATTCTGCAGACATTTTCTGTCTTTTATGTCGAAGCCCCAGAGGAGCACTTTGGATAATCACTCTTTGAAATAAATCTTCCACTCCTTCGGAAATCATCAGGTGTGCAATGGCATCACCGCCGGAAGACTGTGCTAAAAGCGTCACATTTTCAGCAGCTCCCCCAAATTCAGAAATATAATTTTTGATCCACTTCAATGCTTCTATGATATCAAAAAGCCCCAGATTGGGAGGCCTGCTTTCATCCCCGCCCAGAAAACCGAACAGCCCGAGTCTGTAGGAAACCGTCACCACAATAACCTGCTGCTCCTTTACCCAATCGCTGGGATCGGAAGTGGGAAGATCTCCGCATCCTATTTCATGAGATCCTCCATGAATCCAGACTACCACCGGAAGCTTTTCATTTTCTGTAATATGTTCAGGACGGATGACGGAAAGATATTGCGTGGATTCATCGGGATCAAAGTTTTCTATATGGGTCGTTCCAATCATCTTTTCTACCAGCTGGCTGATGACCTGCGGGCAAACAGGAGTTTTGTCCGGGAAAATCAGTTCTTTGGGAGAAGGCTGCTCAGGAACAGGTTTTTGAAACCTTTCCGAGCGGGCATACCGGATGCTTTTAGCTTTGATGACGCCATTTTCTTTTAGAGCGATTATTTTCCCAAAGGAGGTCTGAAAAATATGGGTTGCAGTCTGTGGAACCGTCATTGTAAAACTTTGAAAAATTGTATCTAATAAAATTAATCCAGTTTTTTGGAATGAGGAAATTTAAACACGAATATCACTAATTTTTAACACTAATGTTCACTAATGGTTCCGGATAAAATCGTGGTATTTGTGAAAGGATTTGTGTTATTAGTGTTTTAAATAATCAGTTCAATGTTTTATATTCGCTTGGAGAAACGCCCACTTTGGTTTTGAAGAGTCTGGTAAAATGCTGCGGATATTTAAACCCAAGGTCATACGAAATTTCACTGATGGATTTTGAAGGGTTCAGAATCTGCTCCTTAGCTGCATCAATGAGTTTGTTATGAATAAATTCCTGAGCGGAAATTCCCAGTTCTTTTTTAATCAAATCCCCAAAATAATTGGCAGACAGGTTTAATTTTTCAGCAAAATAATTGACCATGGGAAAACCAATATTTTTGGGATTATCAGATTTAAAATAATCATCCACCAGGTTTTCAAATTTCCCGATCACTCCCTGATTGACATGATCCCTGGTGATAAACTGACGGTCGTAAAAACGCATACAGTAATTCAGAAATAGCTCGATATTATTTACGATCAGCGATTTGCTGTGTTTATCAATAGACTGCTCAAGCTCAAGCTTTATATTTTTAAAACATTCCAGAACAATCTCTCTTTCCTTCTCTGAAAGATGAAGGGCTTCGTGGACATCGTAGGAAAAGAAGCTATAGTCTTTTATGTTTTTGCTTAGATTGGTTCCTTTGATCAGGTCCGGATGAAAAATGAGGGCATAGCCCGCCGGCTGAATCCAGTTTCCTTTATTGTAAATTCCATACGTTTGGCCGGGCGCGATAAACACCAATGTTCCTTCCTGATAATCGTAACTGTTTTTTCCGTAAAACATATCTCCACACATCACATCTTTCAAAAAAACAGTATAAAAACCAAACGTTCTTTTATGCTGGCAAATAAGATCGGATTTAGAAAAATCAATCACACTTACCAACGGATGCAGGGTTTCATGATTGGCCATCTTATTATATTCTGATACACTGTTGTAAATTTCAACTTCCTGATTTTCCATGAATTTCATTTTAATCTTATTCAAAATTACCACTTTCCGGCGGATCTTATACAGTGTCTGTAAAATTGGTAAGTATTTCGGTAATCCGTATAAGTTATTTTTATCTAAAAGTTTCGACTTTTGTATTGTTATGGAAACATTCAATACAAACATTTTTCCAAAAGGAGAAAAAGCACCCGAAGATTATTTTTCGGGAGGAACAGCCTGGGTTCACATTTTAAAACCTGATGAAGATGAGCTGGACTGCCAGATTGCCCACGTTATTTTTGAAGCGGGATGTAGAAATAACTGGCATTCTCACAGCGGCGGCCAGATTTTAATCGTAACTTCAGGAACAGGATTATATCAAGAAAAAGGAAAACCCATCAAGGCTTTACATCCAGGTGATACCGTGAATATTCTTCCTGGAACTATCCACTGGCACGGCGCTGGTCCGACCGGTGAATTTTCCCATATAGCCATCAATCCCAACACTCACAATGGTATTGTGGAATGGCTGCGACCGGTAAGCGATGAGGAATACTATAATTTATAACTGAACTTATTAACTTAAATTAAATAAACCAATGAGCACATTAACAGTAAAAGCCTACGGAGCAGAGTCTACCACGGCAGACCTGAAAGAAATGAACATCGAAAGAAGAGCAGCCACTCCCAAGGATGTAGAAATTGAAATTCTCTACTGTGGGGTATGCCACTCTGACCTTCATACGGCAAGAAACGACTGGGGCGGGTCTTTGTATCCTGTAGTTCCGGGACACGAAATTGTAGGAAGAGTTACCCAGGTGGGAAGTGAAGTTTCCAAATTCAAAGTGGGAGATCTTGCAGCAGTAGGATGCATGGTAGATTCCTGCGGACATTGCGACAGCTGTAAGCAGGACCTTGAGCAGTATTGCTTAAACGGATTCACGGGAACTTACAATGGACAGGATAAGCATCTGGGAGGTCATACTTTTGGTGGTTACTCCCAGAAAGTAGTGGTAGATGAGCATTTTGTTCTAAGTGTACCGGAAAATCTGGATCTTGCCGCTGTAGCACCGCTTTTATGCGCCGGAATTACCACATGGTCTCCATTAAGACACTGGAATGTGGGTCCGGATTCTAAAGTTGCCGTGGTTGGTTTGGGAGGATTGGGACATATGGCAATCAAATTAGCAAAAGGTTTGGGAGCTGAAGTCACTTTATTTTCAAGAACACCTGGAAAAACGGAAGATGCCAAACAGCTGGGAGCGGATCACGTAATTATTTCCACAGATGATTCACAGATGGAGACTGTAAAAGGAAAATTTGACCTGATCATTGATACAGTTCCTTATGAGCACGATATCAATCCTTATATGCAGACGATCAGCCTGAACGGAACTTTGGTTCTTGTAGGATTCGTAGGTGAATTCCAGAATGATGAAGTAAGCACGAGACCAATGATCTTCCAGCGCCGTTCTGTTGCAGGATCGTTAATCGGTGGGATTGCTGAGACCCAGGAATTACTGGATTTCTGCGGAAAACATAATATTGTTTCGGAAATTGAACTGATCAAAATGCAGGACATCAATCACGCTTATGAGAGAATGCTCAAGAGTGATGTGAAATACCGTTTTGTTATTGATATGCAATCTTTGTAATACTTCGTATATTTTTTAACTTTAAGGCTGTCTCCGGACAGTCTTTTTTGTCTCTTGGTTTTTTATGTTTTGGCTAAAGCCGGATTCAATGCAAAAAAATTGAAAGGGCTAAAGCCCGTTTCTATTGAATATATTCGTATTATGAAATATTGTGCTATGTAATTATTTATCCTTCCTTTTCATATCCTGAAAAGCCCATTCGGCCATAGCATCAATTACCGGAGCTAATTTAAGACCCGTCTTACTCAACTCATAAGTAACATGTGGAGGGACAACGGGCTTGGCTGTACGGATAATGAGCCCATCCGCTTCCAATTGTTTAAGATGCTGGATCAGCATTTTTTCTGTTACTTCGGGAATGGCCCGTTTTAATTCGCTGTATCTTTTCTCCCCTGTTGAAAGGTTAAACAGGATAATAGGTTTCCAAAAACCTCCTATTTTTTCCATTACATACATTACGGGACATTGTTCCAGTATACTTTTTCTGTTCTGCTGGATAGTGGAGCTTTCTTTAATGGCTGTCATAATACATACTTTAGGGTAAGTACTTGTATAAAAGTAAGTACAAATATACCTTTGTCCCAGAAAATAAACAACATTTAATATGAAAATTATTGTAACAGGTTCTTTAGGGAACACAGCAAAACCATTAGCACAGCAATTAACTGCAGAAGGTCATGATATTACAGTTATCAGCAGCAGTGAGAGCAGGAAGAGTGAGATTCAATCTCTTGGGGCAACGGCAGCCATCGGTTCCATTACGGATGTTGACTTTCTGGTGAAAACTTTTGAAGGCGCAGATGCTGTATTTGTCATGACTCCACCTATCATGGGCGAAAGCAATATTGTTGAAAATACGGTTAACGCAGGGAAAAACTATGCTGAAGCTCTTGAAAAAGCACAGGTAAAAAGAGTGGTCATGCTCAGCAGTGTAGGTGCTGATTCTCCTGTCGAAAATGGGCCAATAAAGGGACTTCATCACATTGAAAAATTATATAGCAAGCTGGAAAACACTTCGGTTACTTTTTTGAGAGCCGGCTATTTCTACATCAATTTCTTCAATGATATTCCACTCATTAAAAACGCAGGAATCCTTGGCGGAAACTATCCTGAAGACGTCAATATCCCGGTGACACATCCAGCTGATATTGCTAAGGCAGCTGCAGAAGAACTGGTAAAAAACACACCAGGAAAAAATATCCGTTATGTGGTAAGCGATTCCCGACCACCTTCAGATTTTGCAAAAGTTTTAGGTGCTGCTATCGGAAATCCAGAATTACCCTGGGTAGAGTTTACTGATGAACAGTCTCTGGATGGAATGTTACAGGCAGGTCTTCCTAAAGAAATGGCGGAACTTTATGTTGAAATGGGAAGAGGCATGAAAACCGGAATAGTTCAGAAGGATTTTATTGAGCATGGCGCTGTAGTGGATGGAGCGGTTAAGCTTGAGGAATTTGCTGAAGAATTTGCCGGGCGATTTAATTCCTAATGTTTTAGTTCTTTTGTCTTGAAACAAAAGAAACAAAAATTCAAGACCTGGAAACTTCCGCTAAAAATTAAAAATGAATCCTAAAATTTCCAAAACTTGCTCGAATCTGATATTTGTTCTTCGGCTTAATATTTGAGTCGTGCTTCAGACAGTGGAAATTTTTAACGGATTCACTTTTAATTTTCTTAACGCTCCATTTTCCTATGTTACTCTTGAAATATAAACATGTTTCGGCGAGCCTCTGGCTCGCCGAAACCTATTTTTAGCAAAAATTCTGGACTTCAGGCGCAATTTACTGAAGAATTCGCCGACAAGTTTAATTCTTAATGTTTATTTCTTTTGTATTGAAACAAAAGAAACAAAAATTCAAGACCTGGAAACTTCCGCTAAAAATTAAAAGTGAATCCTAAAATTTCCAAAACTTGCACGAATTTGATATTTGTTCTTCGGTTTAATATTTGAGTCGTGCTTCAGACAGTGGAAATTTTTTAACGGATTCACTTTTAATTTTCTTAACGCTACATTTTCCTATGTCACTATTGAAATATTAAAACAGTTTCGGCGAGCCTGCGGCTCGCCGAAACTGTTTTATAGGCAAAATTTAAAGTCAAAACTTCATCAACCTTAACCTTAATCTATTTCTTTTCCTTCAAGGTCTTCTTCAGAACGTTAAGTTTCCCGTCAATCGGTTCATCAATTTTTAATCCTAAGATATTAGCCACCAAAGGATAAACATTTACATTAGAAAATTCTTTAACCACAAGATTATTTTTAAATTCAGGTCCCCAGGCGTAGAATGTGGCTTTCATTTCAGGGACCAGTCTCGGATTATACCCATGTTTTCCAACAGACGGTTTCCAGCCTTTTTCTAAAAATATTTTAGGAGCTTTCGGAATCAGAAGAATTTGTCCAATCCTTTGATACCGGTCATCCCTTGTCGCGAAATGAAGATACTTAGGCAGTTTTTTATCCAGATATACTTCGTAGTCATCCGTTTTTATAGATTTCAATTTTTTGTACACTGCTTTAACCTCAGACGGATTCTTCACATATACTCTCACCAGCGTCTGGGAATTGTAGAGATCAAATCTGTTTTTATCAAGAAGCATCGCAGGAACTTCCAGAGGTGCTCCACCATCTACTTTGATCATCCCATGATCAGAAACGAAAACAAAATTTACATTTTTTAATCCAAGTGCATTGACTTTCTGAACAAGCTCTCCAATAGCATCATCTATCAAATGAACTGCATTTTCTGTTTCCTGACTGTCTGGTCCATAATGATGTCCGCTTCCATCTACTTCCGGGAAATAAAGAGAAATGAAATGCGGTCTTTTTTCTTCCGGCAGTTTCAGCCAGTTGATCACCTTATCTACTTTTTCAGAAGGTTTGAATTTCTCATGATATGGATAATAATAAGAAGGTCTCCTTCCTCCCGCATCACTTGCAGAGCCTACCCACATGAGGGAAGCAGCAACCATCCCTTGTTTTTCAGCCAGCGCCCAAAGCGGGGTTCCCCCATACCAGCTTCCGTCTTCAGCATTTTTCTTATCCTTCATGGAATACGATTCTTTCCTCTTATAATCATAGAAAAAATTATCCACAAGACCATGATGTGAAGGATAAAGTCCGGTGATCAGACTCCAGTGGTTGGGAAAAGTAATACTTGGATAGCTGGGAATCATGGCTTCGGCCTGAACTCCGCCAGAAGCTAGCCTGAGCAGATTTTCCGCTTTGTATTTTTGTGCATAATCATAACGGAAACCATCTGCGGAGATCATAATCACATAAGGTTTACCCTGCGCTTCACTACTGTTGGTACGTCCGGAAACAGCCACCTGAGTCGTATCTGTTTCTGTAATAGCATGCTGGGCATATATTGCCAGAGAAAAAAACAGCAGTACAATTTGTATTCCTCGCTTCATTATCAAATTTTTCTGCAAAGTTAAGTTCTCTGCTGCCCGATTAAAAGTTTATCATATTAAAAGTATATTAAAAACAGACAATTTAATAAGAAGGGAGGTCTGAAACTGCAATCTTTATAATTTTTTAACTACTTATGTAAATTCAAAACTCCTCTACATTTAAAACCCTGATAACCAAACTATATCCAACGTTGTTTCCAACAAAAATGCCCCCGGAAACCGGAGACATTTATATTGAGGTTTATAAAAATTATCTTCTTTATTCTTTGATCAGTTTTTCGAAAGAAAGGCTTCCATCTTTTAAAGTGATCTCAAAATAATAAGTACCAGGTTTCAGATCTCTTACACTAATGGTTTCTCCATCAGGTTTTACCGATCTTACCTTTCTTCCAGCTGACTCATAAATATCTATCGATTTTATCAGATCTACATTTTTAATACTTACGGTTTCTCTGGCCGGATTAGGGAAAAGAATAAGTTTTTTGCTTTCCACAGCGGTTTCAGATGTTCCCAATACAGCCCTGCTTAGTACCGCGTAGCCTCTGTTAGCTGTCCCGAATCCATGGTTAGCAATTGTGGTAGAAGCTCCTTTGGCATAGAAAATATTGATTGAGCTTGTATTATTGGCAAATACTGTATCTCCGGCCCCTCCTGCAAGAGATCTGGTAGCCACAATCGTCCTGGTTCCTCCCGAAGTAGTGTTTGAGGTAATTGTCCAGTCTTGTGCAGGATCAGCATTAGGCATTTGTCCTATTCCTGCAAAAGTGTAATCAAGATTGGTGTTTGCCGTGGAATTTACGTTATAAATAAATCCATCTACTCCGACTCCCATTCCTCCGGTGGTTCCGGTTCCTCCGAATCCTACTCCTAAATAAGACGTATCCGGACCTGTAAGGGTCATTGTAACAGTAGTAGGGCTGGTGTTAATCTTAACGGTCATACCGGTAGACAGACTCACTGTTCCGGTGGTAAACTGCGCAAATGCCAGATTGGCAAGAGCTAAAGTAATGCTTAGTAAAACTTTTTTCATTTTAATTTTTTAAGAGGTTGATGATTTCTTTGTTGTTGGTCTGTAATGCATATTCAAACGGGGTCATTCCCATAGAATCTTTATGGGATTTATCTGCTTTGTGTTTCAGCAGCATCTCTACAAGCTCTTTATTCCCGAATTTTACCGCCCAGAACAGGGGGGTATATCCGGAGACATCAGCAATATTCGGATCGGCATTCTTACTTAATAAATAAGCTGCCAGATCTTTGTTGTATTTCACTGAAAGTCCTGAGAGAGCGGTTCCTTCCGGACTTTTGTAATTGAGATCTTTTACGTTATCTATCAAAAACTTAGCCACTTCCACATTACCCCTGTAGCATGCCAGGATAAGTGGAGAAAACCCATTTTCATTGGTTTTGTTGATAATATCCGGGTCCTGTTTCATCAGTTCTTTTACTTCTGCTACCGTTCCGCTTCTTGCCACATCAAAAACAGATCTGGTCTTTTCCTGGGCCGCAGCGAGAAAAAAACAGAAGAAAAGATGAAGTATTAATAGGGTATTTTTCATTGCTTCACCAATACATAGTTATACTCTACATTTACATTTTCAGCGACTTTTTTCATGACCATTTTAGGGATGGTCACTTTATAGTCTACAGGTCTGGCGATAAAACCACCCTGTATAAAGATTTTTCCGTCTTTTGTATATAGGGTTGCCGCAGAATTCACTGCTTTTTCCACTCCATGGAAGTTCAAAGTTCCCTGAATGGTGTATTTCTGAGCGGAGGCTGTAAGTTTAGATTTATCAAAATTCAAAACTTTTCCTTTAAAAGTGGTCTTGGGATATTTTGCTGTTTCTGCATAGCTTTCGTTGAAATGTTCTTCCATGAGCTTGGTCTTAAAATGGAAGTTTTTCACTGCAGAAACTGAGGCTATTTCTCCGTTGTCTGCATTGAAAACGACAAGATTGTTGTCATCCTTTGCATACACATCTTCGAAAAGCGGTACGGATGCTTCAAAAGTCACACTGCCTGTTTTGGAACTGTATTTCTGGGCTGAAGCAAGACCTCCCAAAAACAGAATGGCACTCATTACTACTAATTTTTTCATATCAATAATTTTTAATTTTCAACAAGCCCGTCGGATTTCCATTTTATGAAGGTATTGATTTGGGTCTGGGATAATGATCCGCCCTGAGGCATCTTTCCGGGATCTCCAACGGGTCTCTGGATTCTGTCCAGAATCCCGTCGATATTATTTTTAACATCATTATAGGTCGTAAGAGGTTTAAAACTTGTTGCAGAATGGCACCCGATACAGTTGTTATCTACAATGGTTTTCACCTCAGTATTATATTTCACAAGGACAGTAATGGGTGTATTATCTGAAATTTCCTCATAGGTCCTGCTGTCACAAGCAATTAACAAAGCGGCTGATGACAATATGTATAATATCTTTTTCATTTTAAAAAACTCTATAAAGATTAAACCCAAAGAAAATCTGACCTTTTCCCCACTTTCCTGTTGCATTGGACAAATATCCTATATCCGAATTGAGCTGGGAATTGGTGAATAAAAGCTGGAAAACGTGCCCTCCTGTTTCTATATCAAGTCCTAGTGACAACGGGTTTTTATAAAAGCTGTGGTTATCGAAATTCACAAAATACTCTGCATTTACAGAAATTCTTTTTGAAATTTTATAACGGCCACCCAAACCGGCCAGAAATTGATTTTTGTCTTCTATTGCCGGATCGTAAAGGTTTTTATGAACGTAAGAAGGCGTCAGCTGCAAAGAAAGTTTATCACTGAATCTTCTCGAAATCAGGGCTTGGGTAAGGTAGGAAAGCCTGTCGCTGAATCTCAGATGTGGATAATTGTCTTTGTCCAGATCTGTATTCAGACCCATCACGTTGTAACCCACAATATCTACGGGAAAACGATCATTTTGCTCCACCAACTTATACTTCACTGCGCCTTCAAATGTCTTGAGGTTGGTTTCCCTGGAAAGGCTCACCGAAACTTTGTCCGTTACCCCATAGATCACACCCAGTTTAGTGGAAGCATCATCAAGCCCAAAAAAGTTTTTGAATCCGGTACTTATATCTCCGAAACGGTGGGCAACCACGATGTACCACTCATTTTTTGCGGAGAGTTTAGTGGATTGCCCCGTAACAATCTGAAGTGCTTTAAATGCGGGCTGGGAAACTTCTGTAGTTGTTTTTAGTGTGTCAATATCCTTCAACAGATCTTCCTGTGCAGAGACGAGACCTGAAGCCAATACCGACAAAAATAAGAGAGTTTTTGTCATATGCAATTTCAATTAAATTATGATATGACAAACTTATCGAGTTATGGACTCAAAAATGTGTGATAAAAGTCACCGACCAAATAGTTTTTATCAATGATAAATATAAAAGCTTTAAAACAATGTATATTAGATCGATCTAACATTTTCATTTATAGGCATTTTAATACCTTCTTTGGTCTGTACAATTTCGCCTTCATTTTCAACTTTTTTCAGCACTCTGCTGATCACTTCCCTGGAGGTTCCCAGATTACTGGCAATTTCACGGTGGGTGATCTTTACGGGATTATTACCGGTGACTGCAATTTGCTGTCTGATATAACTCAGCACCCTTTTGTCCAGCCTGTGAAAAACGGCATCATTCACCATATTCATAACGTCTGAGAAGCGTCTGTCATATTCATTGTAAAATATCCTGTTGATCTCCGGAAACCTGATCAGCCATTCCTGAATAACGGAAACAGGAATTAAGACAACTTCAGATTCTTCTTCCGCTACGGCATATACCCTGCTTGTATAATCCGTAAAAATGGAAGCAAAGGTCATAAGACAACTGTCATTGGGCTTTATGTAGTAATAGATGAGTTCCCGGCCATCATTAAGGGTGAATACTTTGATAGATCCCCTGATGAGGAAGGGTACATATTTGTTTTTTTGTCCTTCCCGTACAATTTCAGTTTTTGCCTTTATATCAGTAATAATGGCATTCGAGTGCATTTCATTTAAAAAATTTTCTCCAAGAAACCCAAATTTATCGCGAATAAATTGATTATTTATCATATCTGCTATCATTTTCTAAAGCAAATATATAAAATTGATGTATCCGTATACTAAAAATAATATTCTTTGATGATATATTAAAAAAAACCTGCAAACTACATAATTATCAAGAATATTTTAAATTAAAACATGCCTTAAGACCAATATTATCAATAATAGACGGTAATTATCATAATTATGAAATATCACAATACAAAAAAATGCCTCAGTTTCACTGAGGCATCCTTATTTATGATAAGAAAAATCTTATGCTTGTACGTTGTTTCCTCCTAATACGAAAGGCTCAACTTCTTTGATTTCTCCGAACTGCTGCTCATAGTTAGCAATGTTCTGTTGAAGAGCAGATAATACTCTTTTAGCATGAAGCGGAGCAAGAATAATTCTTGATCTTACTTTAGCCTGCTGTACCCCCGGCATTAATTGGATGAAATCTACTACGAATTCGGATGGAGAATGGTTTACCAAAGCTAAGTTAGCATAAACTCCAGCAGCTACCATTTCGTTTAATTCGATGTTGATGTTTCCGTCTTGTGGATTTTGATTGTTGTCCATTGTTATAAATTATGTTTTTAAAATTCGAAATTTGAGATTGTGAAAATATAAAAATAAATCCACATCTCAAATTTCAAATCATTAATTTTAGTTAAGGTCTTCGAATTCTTTCTTAGAGCCTACAATTACATTCTGGTATTCTTTAAGACCTGTTCCTGCAGGGATTCTGTGCCCTACGATTACATTTTCTTTAAGACCACTCAGGAAGTCGATCTTACCAGCAACAGCGGCTTCGTTCAATACCTTAGTGGTTTCCTGGAATGATGCTGCAGACATGAATGACTTGGTCTGAAGAGCTGCTCTTGTAATCCCTTGCAATACAGGCGTTGCTGTTGCAGGAAGTGCCTCTCTTACTTCAACCAGAGCCTGATCTTCACGCTTCAGTTTAGAGTTTTCATCTCTTAATTCTCTTGCCGTAATCATCTGACCTGGTTTGAATTCTTTAGAATCACCAGCTTCTACTACTACTTTAAGACCGAATACTCTGTTATTTTCTTCAAGGAAGTCGAATTTATGTTCCAATGCACCTTCAAGGAACTGAGTATCACCTCCATCCACGATAGATACTTTCGTCATCATCTGTCTTACGATGATTTCGAAGTGCTTATCGTCAATTTTTACCCCTTGCAGACGGTAAACTTCCTGGATTTCATTCACAAGATATTCCTGAACGGCTGTTGGACCTTTAATTCTTAAGATATCGTCCGGTGTAATAGAACCGTCGGAAAGCGGAGAACCTGCTCTTACGAAGTCATTCTCCTGAACAAGAATCTGGTTAGATAATTTAACTAAATAAATTTTTCTTTCTCCTGTTTTAGCCTCAACAATAAGTTCACGGTTACCTCTCTTGATTTTTCCGTAAGAAACTACCCCGTCGATTTCAGTAACCACCGCTGGGTTTGAAGGGTTTCTTGCTTCGAATAATTCGGTAACTCTCGGAAGACCTCCGGTAATATCCCCTGCTTTTGCAGATTTTCTCGGGATCTTGATCAGGACTTTACCAGCCTTGATTTTCTCACCATCATTTACCATTAAGTGGGCTCCTACCGGTAAGTTGTAAGCTTTTTGCTCAACTCCTTTGGAATCTACCACCTTCAGGGTAGGTACGGCTTTCTTATTTCTTGATTCAGAGATTACTTTCTCTTCGAATCCTGTTTGTTCGTCAATTTCCAGCTGGAATGAAATACCCTGGATAATATCTTCGTATTCAACCTTACCGGAAGTTTCTGCAATGATTACCGCGTTATACGGATCCCACTTACAGATTACATCTCCTTTCTTCACTTTATCTCCCGGCTTCACGGAAAGTACGGAACCGTAAGGTACGTTGGCAACCATTAACGGCGTTCTGGCTTCGTTATCCGCTACCAATCTGAATTCCGTTGAACGGGACACCACAACTTCCGCCGTGTTACCGTTTTCGTCTTCAGAAGTAATGGTTCTTACCTCATCCATTTCAACGATACCGTCTCTTCTTGCTACAATAGATGGGTTTTCAGAAACGTTACCTGCAGTACCCCCCTGGTGGAAGGTTCTCAAGGTAAGCTGAGTACCCGGCTCCCCGATGGATTGTGCTGCAATAACTCCTACTGCTTCACCCATGTGGATCATCTTACCTGTTGCCAGGTTTCTACCGTAACATTTCGCACAGATTCCTTTCTTGGTTTCACAGGTAAGCGGTGAACGAACTTCAACAGATTCCAATCCTGCTGCTTCAATTCTCTTCGCCAATGCTTCATTGATGATCTGATCTGCCTCAGTGATTAATTCGTCTGTTTCCGGATCGTAGATATCATGAAGAGAAACTCTACCTAAGATTCTTTCGGAGATTTTTTCAACGATCTCGTCATTTTTCTTAAGTGCAGTTACTTCTGTACCTCTTAAAGTACCACAGTCATCTTCAGTAACGATAACGTCCTGAGCAACGTCTACCAGTCTTCTTGTTAAGTAACCTGCATCGGCAGTCTTAAGAGCGGTATCCGCAAGACCCTTACGGGCACCGTGGGTAGAGATAAAGTACTCAAGGATGGAAAGACCTTCCTTAAAGTTGGCAAGGATCGGGTTTTCGATGATCTCCGCACCGGTAGATCCGGCTTTCTGCGGTTTTGCCATCAAACCTCTCATCCCTGATAACTGACGGATCTGTTCTTTGGAACCCCTCGCACCTGAATCAAGCATCATG
Source organism: Chryseobacterium phocaeense (assembly GCF_900169075.1). Taxonomy (NCBI): domain Bacteria; kingdom Pseudomonadati; phylum Bacteroidota; class Flavobacteriia; order Flavobacteriales; family Weeksellaceae; genus Chryseobacterium; species Chryseobacterium phocaeense. The sequence continues at coordinate 257,360 of NZ_LT827013.1, read as the reverse complement.
TACACAGAGTTGAATCCACCCTGGTCAGATTTCATTCTGCTCATGATCATTTCAGTTAATCCTGCGTTGGTGTTGGTCCAAACGTCAATTACCTGGTTATAACGTTCTGTATCTGTAATAAGACCCATGTTATAGTTGGCTCTGATTTCATCTACAGTTTCAATTGAAGTAGCAATCATCTGCTTTTTCTCAACAGGAACCACAATGTCCCCTAATGAGAAGGAAAGACCTCCTTTGAATGCGTTTGAATACCCTAGGTCTTTCATTGCATCAAGGAACTTCACAGTGGTAGGGAAATCTGTATCAGCAAGGATCTTACCGATAACATTTCTTAATGATTTTTTAGTTAAAAGCTCATTAATATATCCTACCTGTTTAGGTACAATCTGGTTGAACAGGATTCTACCCACAGAAGTTTCGATCAGTCTTGTAACGATTTCCCCGTCTTCTTTAACAGGAAGTCTACATCTTACTTTAGCATTTAAAGATACTCTACCTTCTGCATAAGCGATTTCTGCTTCTTCCGGAGAATAGAATGCAAGGCCTTCACCTTTTACTTTCATATCTTCTGTAGAGCTTAATTCTTTAGTCATGAAATAAAGACCAAGAACCATGTCCTGAGAAGGTACGGTAATAGGGGAACCGTTTGCAGGGTTCAGAATGTTCTGAGATCCCAGCATTAGTAACTGAGCTTCAAGGATCGCTTCTGGTCCTAACGGTAAGTGTACCGCCATCTGGTCACCATCGAAATCCGCGTTGAATGCTGTGGTTACCAACGGGTGAAGCTGAATTGCCTTACCTTCGATCATCTTTGGCTGGAATGCCTGAATACCCAGTCTGTGAAGGGTAGGTGCCCTGTTCAACAGAACCGGATGGCCTTTCATCACATTTTCAAGGATATCATATACAACAGGTTCTTTTCTGTCGATGATTCTCTTGGCAGATTTTACCGTTTTTACAATTCCTCTTTCGATCAGTTTTCTGATGATAAACGGTTTGTAAAGTTCTGCTGCCATATCTTTAGGAATACCGCACTCGTGAAGCTGTAAGTTCGGACCTACAACAATTACGGAACGCGCAGAGTAATCTACCCTTTTCCCTAGTAAGTTCTGACGGAAACGACCCTGCTTACCTTTCAATGAATCTGAAAGTGATTTCAGTGGTCTGTTTGATTCAGATTTTACGGCAGAAGATTTTCTTGTATTATCGAATAATGAATCTACTGATTCCTGAAGCATACGCTTCTCGTTTCTTAAGATTACTTCCGGAGCTTTGATCTCCAATAGTCTTTTCAGACGGTTGTTTCTGATGATTACCCTTCTGTAAAGGTCATTTAAGTCAGAAGTTGCGAAACGTCCTCCATCCAATGGAACCAATGGTCTCAGTTCCGGTGGTATTACAGGAAGTACACGCATAATCATCCACTCCGGTCTGTTGATCATTCTTGTATTGGCACCTCTCAATGCTTCTACAACGTTCAATCTTTTAAGAGCTTCAGTTCTTCTCTGCTTGGAACCTTCGTTGTGAGCTTTGTGTCTTAAATCGAAAGACAATGCATCAAGATCGATTCTTTTTAAAAGATCTTCTACAGCTTCAGCACCCATTCTGGCGATGAATTTGTTCGGATCGGAATCATCAAGATACTGGTTCTCTACAGGAAGGGTTTCCATGATATCCAGGTATTCCTCTTCTGTAAGGAATTCCATAGCATCAAAATCAGAACCGTCTAATTTTTTAGCAATACCCTGCTGGATCACTACATATCTTTCGTAGTAGATGATCATGTCTAATTTCTTAGAAGGAATTCCTAAAAGGTAACCGATTTTGTTCGGTAAGGAACGGAAATACCAGATGTGCGCGATAGGAACCACAAGACCAATATGCCCGATTCTTTCTCTACGTACTTTTTTCTCCGTAACCTCTACTCCACAACGGTCACAAACAATCCCCTTGTAACGAATTCTCTTGTATTTACCACAAGCACATTCGTAATCCTTTACAGGACCGAAGATTTTTTCACAGAACAACCCGTCTCTTTCAGGTTTATGCGTTCTGTAGTTAATAGTTTCCGGCTTTAAAACTTCCCCTCTGGACTCCTGAAGAATGGATTCCGGTGAAGCTAAACCGATGGTTATTTTATTAAATCTACTTGATTTATTTTTATTTGACATAATTTAATTTTTGATTAAAAGATTAAAAGATTGAAAGATTTAAAAATTCCTTCGCACTTATTATCTCTGAGTTTAATTAATGCTTTAATTTTTTAATAATTAAATCTTTTAATTTACTCTTCCAATCTTACGTCTAATCCAAGACCCTGCAGCTCGTGAAGCAATACATTGAATGATTCCGGGATACCTGGTTCAGGCATAGATTCACCTTTTGCAATGGCTTCATAAGTTTTCGCTCTACCAATCACGTCATCCGACTTCACGGTTAGGATCTCTCTAAGGATATTCGATGCTCCGAATGCCTCAAGAGCCCAAACCTCCATCTCTCCGAATCTCTGACCACCGAACTGGGCTTTACCTCCTAACGGCTGCTGAGTAATCAATGAGTAAGGTCCAATAGAACGTGCGTGCATCTTGTCATCTACCATGTGACCCAGTTTCAGCATGTAGATTACCCCTACCGTAGCCGGCTGAGTAAATCTTTCCCCGGTACCACCATCATAAAGGTGCGTGTTACCAAATTTAGGAAGACCTGCTTTTTCTGTGTACTCCGTGATCTGATCAAGACTAGCTCCATCGAAGATCGGTGTAGCGAACTTCATTCCCAACTTCTGACCAGCCCATCCAAGAACGGTTTCGTAGATCTGACCGATGTTCATACGGGAAGGTACCCCAAGTGGATTCAATACGATATCTACCGGTGTTCCGTCTTCAAGGAATGGCATATCTTCTTCACGAACGATTCTTGAAACGATACCTTTGTTACCGTGACGTCCTGCCATTTTATCCCCTACGTTCAGTTTACGTTTCTTAGCGATATAAACTTTAGCCAATTTCATGATACCTGCCGGTAGTTCGTCCCCGATTGAAATTGCGAATTTCTCACGGTTTTTAACTCCCTGGATATCGTTGAACTTGATTTTGTAATTGTGAATTAATTGTTTAACCAATTCATTCTTATCATTATCTACAGTCCAGTCCGCACCGCTTACGTTTACATAGTCTTCAACTGAAGTCAGTAATTTATGAGTGAATTTCACACCTTTTCCGATGATTTCCTCATCAAGGTCATTGGTAACTCCCTGAGAAGTTTTACCGCCTACCAGTGTATTTAATTTTTCAATTAATGTATTTCTCAACTCATCAAACTTAGCCTTGTAAGTGTTTTCAATTTCTTCAAGTTTAAGTTTTTCTTCAGTTCTTTTCTTTTTGTCCTTAATGTTTCTTGAGAACAATTTCTTGTTGATCACAACACCTCTTAATGATGAATCCGCTTTCAATGAAGCATCTTTTACATCACCGGCTTTGTCACCAAAGATGGCTCTCAAAAGTTTTTCTTCAGGAGTAGGGTCTGATTCACCTTTTGGAGTGATCTTACCGATCATGATATCTCCAGGCTTCACTTCAGCCCCGATTCTGATCATACCGTTCTCGTCAAGGTCTTTGGTTGCTTCTTCGGAAACGTTAGGAATATCTGCCGTCAATTCTTCCATACCTAATTTGGTATCACGAACTTCAAGAGAATATTCATCTACGTGGATAGAAGTAAACCAGTCTTCACGTACTACTTTCTCGTTAATTACGATTGCATCCTCAAAGTTATATCCTTTCCAAGGCATGAACGCTACCACAAGGTTTCTACCCAGTGCCAGTTCTCCGTTTTCAGTAGCATAACCGTCGCAAAGTACCTGACCTTTCTGTACCGTTTCACCTACTCTTACGTTTGGTCTTAGGGTAATGGTTGTACTCTGGTTGGTTTTTCTGAACTTAGTCAGGTTATATGTTTTAGTAGCAGACTCGAATTGTACTAAATCTTCGTCATCGCTTCTTTCATATTTAATAATGATCTTATCAGCATCCACATATTCTACAAGACCTGTACCTTCAGCATTGATCAAAATTCTTGAATCTTTTGCCACCTGCTGTTCCAGACCTGTACCTACGATTGGCGCCTGAGGCTTCAATAGAGGAACGGCCTGACGCATCATGTTTGATCCCATCAAAGCACGGTTCGCATCATCATGCTCCAGGAACGGAATTAATGAAGCTGAAATACCGGAGATCTGGTTTGGAGCTACGTCGATAAGGTTCACCTGGGAAGGTTCCACTACCGGATAGTCACCATCCAGTCTTGCAATAATTCTGTCTGTTAAGAATTCTCCGCTGTCATTCAGTTCTACGTTCGCCTGGGCAATTACTTTATCTTCTTCGTCTTCAGCATTCAGATAGATAGGGTCTGCGTTAAGGTCGATCTTACTGTCTTCTACTTTTCTGTATGGCGTTTCGATGAATCCTAAGCTGTTGATCTTAGCATAAATACCTAGAGAGGAAATCAAACCGATGTTTGGTCCTTCCGGAGTTTCAATCGGACAGATTCTTCCATAGTGGGTATGGTGAACGTCACGAACCTCGAAACCTGCTCTTTCTCTTGATAAACCACCTGGCCCTAGTGCAGAAAGTCTACGCTTGTGCGTGATTTCTGAAAGCGGGTTGGTCTGGTCCATGAACTGAGAAAGCTGGTTGGTCCCGAAGAACGAGTTGATTACTGATGTTAAAGTTTTTGCATTAACAAGATCAAGAGGAGTAAAGATTTCGTTATCTCTAACGTTCATTCTTTCCTTAATGGTTCTTGCAATTCTTGAAAGACCTACCCCAAACTGTCCTGCAAGCTGTTCTCCAACAGTCTTGATTCTTCTGTTTGACAAGTGGTCAATATCATCAACTTCAGCTTTAGAGTTGACAAGCTCGATCAGGTGTCTTACAATTGCAATGATATCTTCTTTTGTAAGGACCTCAGTAGTTGTAGGGATATTAAGACCTAATTTCTTGTTCAGTCTGTAACGTCCAACTTCCCCTAATGAGTATCTCTGCTCAGAGAAGAATAATTTTTCAATGATTCCTCTTGCTGTTTCCTCATCTGGCGGATCTGCATTTCTTAACTGACGGTAGATATACTCTACCGCTTCTTTTTCAGAGTTGGTAGGGTCTTTCTGTAATGTATTCTGGATGATAGAGAATTCATTGCTGTTTTCTTTGTGAATCAAAATAGATTTCACACCGGCGTCAAGAATAAGATCAAGGTGTTCTTTTTCAAGAATTGTTTCTCTATCCAGGATGATTTCGTTTCTTTCGATAGAAACTACTTCACCTGTATCTTCGTCTACGAAATCCTCGAACCATGTGTTCAATACTCTCGCAGCCAATGTTCTTCCTTCTACTTTTTTAAGGGCAGCTTTGGAAACTTTCACTTCTTCAGCAAGGTCGAAGATCTGAAGGATATCCTTATCAGATTCATAACCGATGGCTCTTAAAAGGGTAGTTAATGGTAACTTTTTCTTACGGTCGATATACGCGTACATTACGCTGTTGATATCAGTTGTAAATTCCATCCAAGATCCTTTGAAAGGGATAATTCTTGAATAGTACAGTTTGGTTCCGTTAGCGTGGTAAGTCTGTCCGAAGAATACACCAGGTGAACGGTGAAGCTGCGTAACAATAACTCTCTCTGCACCGTTGATGATGAAAGATCCACTAGGCGTCATATAAGGAACCGGGCCTAAGTATACATCCTGAACCACAGTCTGGAAATCCTCGTGCTCAGGGTCTGTACAATACAATTTAAGTCTTGCTTTAAGAGGCACTGAATACGTCAATCCTCTTTCCACACACTCGTCAATTGAATAACGTGGAGAATCTACCAGATAATCAAGAAATTCCAATACGAATTGGTTTCGGGAATCCGTAATAGGGAAATTTTCCTGGAAGGTTCTGTATAAACCTTCGTCTGTTCTGTCTTCCGGAAGGGTATCAAGCTGGAAAAAATCTTTGAAAGACTCAAGCTGGATGTCCAGGAAGTCCGGAGTGATGATTTTTCCTTTAGCTGATGAGAAGTTAATTCTCTGATTCCCCCTTGTTGTTGCTGTTGTTTTACTCATAAAACTTTTAAGAAAGGGTTAAAAAATATTTTGATTTATTAAAAAATATCAGGAGTAGAAAATGAAAACAGAGAAAGATAAAAGACTTCAAATGTTTGGCGCTATTAGAAATAGTCTTTATTCTTTTTTCTTTATTCTCAGAGTCTTATTCCTAACTGCAACACTGGTATATCTTTTCACAGCGTAATGCAAAATATTTTTATTACTTTTGAGGCAGATTAGCCGTAGTACCTATATACGGAAACCTCTTTCATTATTTTCCATGAAAGAGCTGATTTTCAGTATATTATAGATTTACAAACAATTATTCGCGCCAAAAGAGGGACAAAGGTACAAAATTCTACTCACATACACAAATAAAACCTCTTCATTTTGAGATCATTAAATATATTCAAATAAAAAAGGCCGTCCTGAAGGACAGCCTTTCACTATAGAAAATATGAAAAATTATTTTACAATGATCTTGTAAGATTTCACTGTTGATTTCGTTTCTATCTTCACAATATAAATACCCGCCGGTAAAGATGCCGTATTGATCTGAGCATTACCCGAGAATTTATCTGTTCTGATCATCTGTCCCTGAGCAGAGAACAATGAATATGTTCCGCTCTCCTGAGACTTCACATTAAGGTTGTCACCTGATTTTACCGGGTTAGGATATACTTTAATATCATCAGCTACTGAAGCAACCTCTGAAGCAGTAATACCTTTTGCTGCACTTATCAGTCCGTTTTTCAACAGGGTAGCATAAGGTGAAAGCGGAGAATTTGGTGCCCCTCTGTTCACAAGATCAGTATCTACCACTGCCTGAATACCATCTTTATCAGAATCGCTGATTGTTGAGATGAATCCAAATCCTAAAGTATCGAGGTTACCTTTACCGATTTTATGTAAATCATATTCTACTCCGTTGGAAGTCAGATCCAGGAAGTCAGGAACTCCGTCACCGTCTGTATCTTTGATAGGATACTTCATAACCCCTGAATCAGGAGAAGTTTCCAGGATATCAGCGATACCGTTTGTACCCACAGGCACATTTTTATCAATCACCCCGTTACGGTCTGCGTCTATCTGGCTGATCACAGAGCTTGGAATACCAGATTCGAACAGATCTAAAATACCGTCATTATCGGAATCAAGGTCTAAGTAATTGGCTACACCATCACCAAGGATAGTAACCACCGCAGGATCACCGTCTACATCATCATCTTCATAAATTCCATTTTGGTTGGTATCTTCTTCTGCAGTATCCGGAATACCGTCTCCATCAGAATCATTATCACAAGCATCAACAATACCATCTCCATCAGAATCAATGGTAGGAGACTTATCATTTACTGCTGTACACCCTTCCGCACAATCAGGAATACCATTTCCGTTCAGGTCTATACTGTCATTTCCGTTCGGGCACTGGTCAAAGCAGTTAGGAACCCCGTCATTATCATCATCTCTACTGGCAAATGCATTATAGATATTGTAGTTCTGAGGAAAACGCACTCCTGTACCACTATAGAAAGTAATTTTCATACGGTTGAAAGGCTTGGTAGCTTTTCCTCCTACATAGAATTTATTGGAATTCGTTGTGAAGAAGTTTCCACTGATCAAGCTTCCTGTACTTGTAAAGCTGTCGGTTTGTGTATTATTATTGTAAAGGGTTACCGTAATATTTTCCAGAACGCTTACCCCGATCAGGTTGGCTGCTTTTTCCAATGTGAATCCCGCATAAGTATTGGCAGGAAGCAAAGAATTGGTGTTTACTGTAGCATATGCAGAGAAAATACTTAAGAATGACGCTGCAGGAATAGTTGCAGTAGCATAGTTAGAAGTATTGGTATCTACGATATTTCCCGGATTTATCATTTTAGCCAGGATAAGACCAAAAAAGCCAGGCCCTGAAGTCCAGTTAGCTCCTGTTGTCAGGTTACCCGGAATAGCGGAACCGCTGGTCTGAATTTTATCATCACATTCGCAAGATGCAGGCTCTTCAAATGCATAATACACTTTTAAAGCGCCTAAGTTCACCCCTAAAGTCTGGGTAATTTTTAAACGAACCTCATTAAAAGGTTTTGTAGTGGTAACTGATACTTTCTGTTTTCCGGATCCAAATCCTAAAACTTTAATATTGATCAGACCACCTCCATCTGATAATGTTCTGGAATCCTGCAGTTTCCCGAATAAATACGTTTCAACAGTAATATTCTTAAGGAATTCCGCACTTAAAAGCTTTCCTTCATCATCAGGAGAAATCACAAAACCTGCTTTGTTTCCTGCCGGATACACCTGGTTCTTATCTAAAACTCCAACTGAGTAAGATCCTAAAAGTCCTGCAGGAAGCACAATAGATCCGTAAGAGTTTTTATCTCCATCCCCGATTCTTTCTCTGTTCTGAACATAAGAAAGCGGAGCAAGGAAACTGCTGCTTCCTGAGATATTGCCATCTACACCGCTTCCTGCGATAATATCATCACAGATCCCATTGTTATCAACCGGTACTTTAGCAGGATCAAATGCAAATGCATAGTATACATTCATTGCACTGAATATAGACAATACATTGGTCTGGTATAATCTCACCTCGTCAAACTCTCTTGTCGTCTTAAAGTGAAGGAAGATTCTGTTTTTGCTTCCCCCGAAAGCCGGCACTGACAGAAGTGTTGAGCTGGTTGTAGATTCCTGGAGAACACCATTTTTATAGGTACTGATTCTCAAAGAGCTTAAAAGATCAATTGTAATAAAGCTGGTTCCAAGATCTACATTGAATCCGGTAATATATCCCGCAGGATAAGTAGTATTCGTGTTTTTTACGGATATCCCGTTTCCGCTCACTAAGGAAGCAAAGTTCCCCATGCTTACCTTGTTATTCAGGTCTGCATCTATTACAGGATTCAAGCTCCCGTTATAGCACGCCAGGCAGATTCCTGAATTGTTGACAGGCTTTGCTTCCACCCCCATACCTCTGATGGGTGTATAGCCCTGTGCCATTACAACTGCCGAAAAAAGTACCAGGACAACTTCCGTCAGTTTCCGAAATAATTTTTTAGTCATTTCTTGTTTCATTTTTTTGTTTTATAAAGTGTTTTTAAATTTTTTTTAGTTTAATTGTGCCCATGCAAAAGCTGTAGCAGAAGTTCTTCTGCAGCCCTGGAAATTTCCTGAAGTTGGTGCTGTTGCAGAGTTTACTACATATCTTATGGATCCTTCGTTGTTAGCATTACAACTCATCGTGGCATCAACTGTCCCAACAATCTGTACTGCTTTGGCTACTTTAACATCAGCTTCCTGACTTGCCGTAAGCAATGTATTAACTCCTACAAAAGATTGCAGCACATTCCCGCTGGTAGTATCCTGTGCATTGAAAATATGGTATTTATTAGAGTAAATATTGGATCCCGGAGTGGTTCCCGCAGGACCGATAAAACTGTTGGCAGGATATGAACCGGCGTTAAATCCGTTTCCGATGATATTGAAATTTCCACCGGAAGTATTCTTGAAGCCCATAGCGGTTCCTCCCTGGATATTATTGCCACTTCCCAGCGCATATCCTCCCAGCGTGGTATTGCCATAACCTACAGCCACTCCATTCTGATTGACCGTATTTCCTTTTCCGATGGCAACTGCCGTATTCGCATGCGTTGGCTGTCCTCCTGAATTCACTGTATTATTATACCCCAATGCAATCGCATTGTTATACGTAGCTGTTGTATTCACTGTATTTTTGCTTCCCCAGGCCAGGTAAGAGTCCCCATCTGTTCCTCCACCGGTTAAAGAGCCGGTTGAACTGCTGATGACCCCACGAATGGTTCCGTTGGCAACGAAAACCAGATCATTGGCATTCTGGGTTCCTAAATATTTAAGGTTGGTAACGCCGCTTGCCGCACTTCCCACTGAAGCACTTACATTGGCAGCAGTAACATCGGTGTTCCCGGTCACACGCCAGTCGCTTGACTGAACAACAGGAGTGGAAGGCACCCAGTTGGTTCCGTTAAAAGTAAGAACCTGCCCGTTAACCACTGATCCTAAATTCCCAAGAGGTGAACCATTGATTTTAGCTACTGTTGTAGTTCCCAAAGTTCCCACTACATCTCCATTGATTGCCAAAGCCGCCGCTGAAAAGTAATTCGGACCTGCAGCTGCTGCCGTATTATTCCCGAAAATAGTATTTGCCGGAGCATTGGTTAGGTTAAAAGATAAAGCCGGAGTGCTGGATGCGTTGGCTACTGAGGTAGTAAATAAAGGAGTAAGATTTCCTGAAGAAAAACTAGTTACAGCATTAGCTCCTGTAGAAGTTTTTACCCATACGCTTCCATCAAAGTAATAATATCCTGCAGCTGTTACATTCACAGTTTGGCCTGCCGGTGCGCTGTCCGCCTGTGTTACATAAACCATTGCTCCATTCTGAGCTGATGTGTACGTTTTAGCTCTGAGCTGATTCCCGGTAAGCCTTGGTGCAATAATTCCGTCCAGCTTAGCGGAGTTGGAAGGAAATCCTACAACATCAAGGGTTGCCTGTCCCTGATTTGTATTAATTCCTACTTGTGCGCTAATTCCAAAATACAAGGAAAAAGCAGCGAGTGTCAATAATCTGTTTTTCATTTCTAGTGATATTTGTCTTTTTTTTGTGTGTGTTTTTTTAATATGAGTGGCCTTTTTCACTCTGGCAATGAGTGGAAATGACAATTTTTCGTTGAAGTAAGTGGATTGTAAGTCTGCTCCGTTACAGTTTAAGAGGTTTTATCCGGAAAATCTATAATAAAATTAAAACCCTCACGAATTTCAGCATCACCTGCGGCATATCTACCGGCTTTGCGATGATAGTCTGTTTCAATACCCAGATGCAATGGCTTCACGTACCTTACACTGGAATACAGCTTGGAAGACATTAAAGCAGGAGGATGGTAAGGTCCATTTCCTACTTGGGCGTCATTAAAAAATATTACATGGTTGATCTCCTGATTATACCTTTTAAAGTAAGTCTTATTGCGGCTTTGTGTTCCTGCATATAATTTTAGAGAGAATTTATTGAAAGATGGAAGTAATCTTTCTGTAGTGCAGCTGGCGTCCCCGGTCTGCTTTGTATAATTATGAAACGCTATACTGTTATCAAAACAGTTGGTTTCATCAGAATAACAGGCTGACACAGCAGTTTTATTTACTACTGGAGAGGTCGTGCTGAGATTTCCAATCTGCAATGCAGCCAGCATACTGATACAACATGCCATAGCAGAGCCATAGAAGATAAAGTAACTTCTTTTCAAATTATGTGTGTGTTTTTTTTCGGTACAAATATAGCAATTTTTTAATCAAAACAATATTTTGGTATCAAAAATTAATAACAAATAAGCAATTCTATGAATAATATTTTTATCATTATGTTAAATATTATCAATTTGATAATCATTTTTAAATATGAAATAATTTATAACAAACATATTCCAATACACATAGTAATTATCACTGGCTTTCAGCGCCATACGAATACAAAAAAGCCCGGACATTTCTGTCCGGGCTCCTTATTTTATAGTAAATTGAAATTATTTCAATTCTACTTCAGCACCAGCTTCTTCTAATTGCTTCTTAAGAGCTTCAGCTTCGTCTTTAGATACACCTTGCTTGATTGGAGCAGGAGCACCGTCTACGATATCTTTAGCTTCTTTAAGACCAGCACCAGTTAAATCTTTTACTAATTTAACGATAGCCAATTTAGAAGCACCTGCAGACTTAAGAATTACATCGAATTCAGTCTTTTCTTCAGCAGCCTCACCTGCACCACCTGCAGCAACTACTACAGCAGCAGCAGCTGGCTCAATTCCGTACTCATCCTTAAGGATAGCAGCTAATTCGTTTACGTCTTTTACAGTTAGGTTTACTAGCGTTTCAGCTAAATTTTTTAAATCTGACATTGTTGTAATGTTTTTGTTGATTATTTATTTAATTTTTTGAGTGTAATTATTCAGCAGCTGGCGTTTCGTCAGTGCTTTCTGCAGCAGGAGCTTCCGGAGCTTCAGCAGCAGGAGTTTCTTCCACAGCAGGTGCAGCAGCTTCTTCAGCTTTAGCTTCTACTGTTTCAGGTTTGTTTTGAAGAGCAGAAACAACTCTCTGAATCGGAGACTGAAGTAATCCGATGATTTCACCGATCATTTCTTCTCTGGACTTGATGTTTGCTAACATCTCCAGGTTGTTGTCACCAATATAGAAAGTTTCCTGAACGAAAGCAGACTTTAATGCCGGCTTCTCATCCTTCTTTCTGAAGTCTTTGATTAATTTTGCAGGAGCGTTTGCAGTCTCGGAAATCATAATAGCTGAATTTCCTTTGAAAGACTGGAACATCTCAGAGTAATCTACTCCTTCAATTTGCTCCATTGCTTTTTGTAAAAGTGTATTTTTTACTACTTTCACTTTGATATTTTGCTTGAAAGCCTGTCTTCTGAAATCAGAAGATTTACCAGCGTTCAAACCTTCCAGATCTGCTACATAAACTACTTTTGCATCCTGAAGCAAATCTTTGATCTCTTGTATTGCTACAACTTTTTGGTCTTTTGTCATTGTCTTAAGGATTATTATTAGTTAACAGATTTAGTATCAATTGCAATACCCGGGCTCATTGTAGAAGACAAATAGATGCTCTTCACATAAGTTCCTTTAGCAGCAGTAGGCTTCATTTTGATCAAAGTCTGGATCAATTCCTGAGCATTTTCCTTGATTTTAGCAGCATCGAAAGATACTTTACCAATACCAGCGTGGATAATACCGTATTTATCAACTTTGAAATCAATTTTACCTGCTTTCACTTCAGTTACTGCTTTACCAATTTCCATAGTTACAGTTCCTGATTTAGGGTTTGGCATAAGACCTCTTGGACCTAATACTCTACCTAATGGACCTAATTTACCCATAACAGCCGGCATCGTAACGATAACGTCAACGTCTGTCCAACCTTCTTTTATTTTTTGTAAATATTCGTCAAGACCTACATAGTCAGCTCCCGCTTCTTTCGCTTCAGCTTCTTTATCCGGTGTAACCAATGCTAAAACTTTAACATCTTTACCGGTACCGTGAGGAAGAGATACTACCCCTCTTACCATCTGGTTTGCTTTTCTTGGATCTACTCCAAGTCTTACAGCGATATCTACAGAAGCATCAAATTTTGTAGTGTTTACTTCTTTTACAAGAGCAGAACCTTCTTCAAGGTTATAGATTCTTCCTTTTTCTACTTTGCTTAAAGCTTCCTTTTGCTTTTTAGTTAATTTTGCCATTTCTAATAGTTTTAAGCGTTAAAAGTTGGTTTAGTTCCTGTTACTCTTAATCCCATAGATCTAGCAGTACCTGCAACCATAGAAACTGCAGAATCTACTGTAAAGCAGTTAAGGTCAGTCATTTTATCCTCAGCGATTTTCTTCACCTGATCCCAAGATACAGAACCTACTTTGTTTCTGTTTGGTTCTCCGGAACCTCCTTTGATTTTAGCCGCATCCATTAACTGGATTGCTGCAGGTGGAGTTTTAATTACGAATTCAAAAGATTTGTCTTCGTATACTGTAATTACTACAGGTAAAACTTGCCCTGGCTTATCTTGGGTTCTCCCGTTAAATTGCTTACAAAACTCCATGATGTTCACACCTGCAGAACCTAATGCCGGACCTACTGGTGGAGAAGGGTTAGCTGCGCCACCTTTCACCTGAAGCTTTACCATTTTAAAGACTTTCTTAGCCATTTTTAATTTTTTTAGTTTGAATAATTAATGAGTTTGGAAGCATTTATTATTCAGTAGATTACCTACTCACATACAGTAAATCTACTTTTCGGACTGCAAAATTATAAAATATTTTTGAAATAGCAAATGGAATGTGCTGATTTTTAGAAAGAATTATTAAATATTTTTTTTAATTACATTTACAGTAAAACTAAAATCCATGAATGCCAAATCTTTATTCCTGAGTCTGTTTTTTTTACTATTCTCGCTTATAAAAGCACAGAATGAATTCATCACGATTTGGAAGCCAAGCAATACCGGTCCCTTTCCTACAACCACTACAGCAAATCAGATTCTCTTTCCGGGAATTGGAACAGATTATGAGATCTATTGGGAGGAAATAGGGTATCCTACTCATCATGGAACACTTAGCCATGTTACATCCATGCTGGGAGCTCCTCTTTTAATTGATTTCGGAACACCTTCCAATCCCGTCGCCAATAATGCTACTTATACGTTGAAAGTAAGTGACGGAAGCGGAATCTTTCACCGCATCTGTTTTTACCCACCAACAATGACTGTACGGGGAGATCTTTACAAAATCACGGAGGTTGCACAATGGGGGAATATTAAGTGGTCCAGTATGGAAAATGCTTTTCTTCACTGTGAGGAAATGGATGTCACCGCCACAGATATCCCCTATTTGAATGATGTTACCAATATGTCAGGGCTTTTTTCAGGATGCTATAAACTCGTGGGAAATCCTTCTTTCAATACATGGGATGTCTCTCACGTAACCAATATGCACCAGGTTTTCAACTTAGCCCGAAAATTCAACCAACCTATCAGCAGCTGGGATGTCTCCAATGTCACAGACATGTCATTGATGTTTTGTAACGCCGAACTGTTTAACCAGCCCATTGGAGTCTGGAATATTTCCAATGTGACCAATATGGAATGGACCTTTCTTTACAGCAGACAGTTTAACCAGCCTCTAGCTAACTGGGACACTTCGAACGTCACCAATATGAGCTATATGTTTGGCGGAACGGAAGCATTTAACCAGCCTCTCGAGAACTGGAATGTTTCCAATGTAACAGATATGTCAGGAATGTTTTATTTTACGGGAATGTTTGACCAGCCTCTGGCAGGCTGGAACACTTCGAATGTAACCGATATCAAATATATGTTTAGTAAAACTGCCAAATTTAATCAGCCCATTGGAAACTGGGATACTTCGGCGGTAACGGATATGGAGGGAGTTTTTAGCGAAAGCCAGGCTTTTGATCAACCCATCGGAAACTGGAATACTTCCAATGTCACCAGGATGACAGCCATGTTTGCGGCGGCTAAAAAGTTTAATCAGCCTATTAACAACTGGAACACTTCGCAGGTTAACATCATGCACTCTATGTTCTCGCAGACATTAGTTTTTAACCAGCCCATCGGAAACTGGAATACCTCCAATGTGACCAATATGTTTTATATGTTCGCCGACAATCCTATCTTTAACCAGCCGATTGGAAACTGGGATACTTCATCAGTAACAGATATGCGCTCTGCATTTAAAAATGCCACCGCTTTTAATCAGGATTTGCGGAACTGGAATTTATATGCAGTCACACAAATCAATTCCATGCTGGATTCTTCCGCTTTATCCTGTGGCAATTATAATTCTACCCTTCAGGGTTGGGCCAACAACATTTCTACCCCGAATAATCTATCCTTAGGAGCGTCAGGCCTTACGTATTCTACTCCACAAGCGGTAACTGCCAGAAATTCTTTGATCAACTCTAAAAACTGGACCATCACAGGTGATGTTTACAATACGGAATGTAATGTCCTGGCAACTTCCGAAGCCAATCAAAAGCCTGTTCTGAATTTTTACCCCAATCCTGTAAAAAACATTTTATACTTTTCACAGGAATTACAGGAGATTGAAATTTACTCTATGGACGGAAAACTTTTAAAAAGAAATTCAAAAGGAAACCATATTGATGTCCCGGATCTTCTGAAAGGAATATATATTTTAAAAGCCAATGATCTTTCAGGAAACCTGTTGTCCAAAAAATTCATTAAAGATTAATCAGAACAGATAAAAAAAGAGACAGTTTCACTATTGATGAAACTGTCTCTTTTTTGTTTTATTATTTTAAAGCCCGACGATTAAAAACCGGAAGGTTTATTCACAGAACGCGCTGAACCGTTCGTTCCACCCAGATCTGTGGTAATATCACTGATATTCTGTTTTGTAATGAGCCTTTTGTAGGCCATAAGATAAAGGTCTACCGTAAAGTTACTGTAATTTCTCGCAGGATTAGCAGAAGTAAGCGCAATCAGCTTGCTGTCTGTAAATCTCGCCCTGATATGCCATGTTCCGTTACTTTTAAATGAAGTTACATCGGGAGATCCCTGCCTGTTGTCATTGGTTCCGTTATCCCCATAATCCAGGACTACATTGGTTGTTCCATCATTCAGTTTAAACGAATAATTATGAACGACCAGAAGAAATTTATCCGCATCAATTTTCGTATCATAGTCTGTAATTCCGGTACCGGGAATTCCGGTCAGGGAAAGTTTAAGGTAATTAAACAATCCGCTGCTTTCCAGAGTAGGATCATACAGCTGAAGAGAATTTTCAGAAGTCGCTAAAAAGCTTCCTCCGGTCATCGTAGGTTCTCCGGGATTTCTAAGATACAGAGCGTTGGTATACGTGTTTCCGTTTACATCCAGTGTTTCTTTCGGATCGGTGGTTTTGATCCCTACTCTTCCTGTCTGAGCATTAATCAGCATTCCCAGAAACAGGATCACTGTTATATATATTTTTCTTTCCATGATCATCATTATTGAAGGCCTAACGGCGTGTTGGTTGAAACTCCTGAGTATACCGGTGAAGCAGATGCGGAAACAGATCCGTTGAATGTTCCCCAGTCTTTCACCAAAGATCTTTCAAATACATTCAGCGTCAGCGTCCAGGTTCCGTTTGCGGAAGACACGGTTCCTGCTCCTTTAAAACTTAGATTAACCGCATGGTATGTTTTTCCCCCATTTGTTACCTGGGTTACTTCAGTAGAATAAGCTCCAAAGGATTTAGGAGTGGTAGCGGTGTTTACTGCAGAAACAGCATCCGAAAAAACAGCACCCGTGATTGCCACTACATATTTGCTGGTTTCAAGGCCAGTATTCAGATTAATCACTTCATCCTGGCTTACATTTTTGAGAATAAGCTTGTAGGTATTGACAGGTGCTACATTTCTAAGCGAGATGTCCAGCATTTTGATTTTTCCTACCGGATTGGTATCCTTTGAACGGGTTAAAAGAAAATAATTTCCTTTTGCTGATGAATTCACCGTATCTACCAGATATGATTCTACTAATATTTCGCCGGCTACATCTAAAGTTCCCTGAGGATTGGCTGTATTTATTCCCACCTGAGCATTTGTAGCAAAAAAGGTTCCTGCCACCAGGAATAATGTGGTCATTTTTTTCATTATGTAATGTTTTTTATTGAATTAACGGAGCGGTGGCTGCACCGGTAGAAGCTCCCAGATTCTGTGTTGTATTTACTTCTTTAGCATAAGCTTTGTCGAAAACCAAAAGATTAAGTGTCCAGACTCCCGTTGGAAAAGAATTGTCCGGGGCAAAACCCTGGTAATCTGCTTTAAGTTTCCACGTCCCCCCTGAAGAATAGGCAAAAATCTGTGGTACAGGTGTCAGCCAGTCTGCAGAATAAGTTCTTACGGCCTGTGTAAATCCGAATGAGGAGATCACCACAAGAAATTTACTGGAATTGATTTTGGTGTCAAACTGATTTACCCAGTCTTTATCCGAAGGGTCACAGGTGATTTTAAACTGAATGAGATTGATAGGTGCCGGAGAATTCGGGACAAAAGAATCATTGTACGCCGTGATTTTATTTTCCGGAGCCGGAGATTTGATGACAAACGTGTAATTTTCATCAGCTCCCAATTTCTCCAAAGGCTTTTTGAAAATCATTCCTGATGTTTTCATGGTTCCATTCACGGATAAATCTTTCTCGGGTTTTGTAGTATTTATCCCCACCTGCGCATTTGTACCTGCAGCACTTAATAAAAGTACCATCGAAATAATTCTGATCATTAAACTTATGTTTTTGTGTGTTTATTCATTGAGTTTCCCCTTCGGCCTTCTGCTATAACCAGACAGAAGCGCTATACTATTACAACGCATAGTATATACTGAAAAAGGGTAAAACTTTTTGGATTGGCTAGTAATTTGCAATAAGCATGCCAAATGAAAATAAATTAAAAAATAAATACTTATTAAAGTGAAAATATATTAAATAATCACAATTACATACAAATTGAACAAAATAAAAAGCAATAAATACATAATATCCAACAAAACTTTCTTCTATACTGTTTTATAATAATCTGTTGTACCCAACAAAAAAAAGACCGCTGAAACAGCAGTCTTTTATATATTGTATAAAGTATGATTTATACTTTTTCCACTTGCATATAGCTAAGCTCCATTGGAGTTTTTCTACCGAAGATCAATACAGAAACTTCAATTTTCTTTTTGTCTTCAAGAATCTTTTCTACAGTTCCGTTGAATCCATTGAAAGGTCCGTCTATTACTTTAACGTTTTCACCTACAATATATGGGATTTCAACATCACTGGCAAATTCTGAAAGTTCATCCATTCTTCCCAGCATTCTGTTTACTTCAGATTTTCTCATCGGAACAGGATCTCCTCCTTTGGTTAAACTTAAGAAGGATATTACCCCCGGAATGTTTTTAATAACGTGAGGAATTTCTCCCATCAGATCAGCTTCGATCATTAAGTATCCAGGATAGTAAGGCTTCTCTTTAGGAACTTTTTTTCCATTTCTGATCTGAATAACCTTTTCCATAGGAATAACCACTTGAGTAACGTACTGTTCAAACCCTAAACGTTTGATTTCCGTCTCAATATAGTTTTTCACTTTATTTTCCTGTCCGCTGATTGCTTTCAGCACATACCATTTCAATTCGCTCATTATGGGAAAACACTTTTTTTAGTTGAACACGTTAATTAGCATTCCTATTATGTTGCTGATTGCTTTTGAAAACAATTCATCAACTCCAAAGGTAAATAATGCCAAAATCACTGTAGCAATAGTTACTACAATAGTAGAGGACTGAAGATCAGACCACTTTGGCCATTCAACTTTATGTCTGAATTCGTTATAAGAACCTTTTAAAAAATCGACAAATGAACTCATAATTTATATTTGCACGGGCACAAGGACTCGAACCCTGATCAACGGTTTTGGAGACCGGTATCCTACCATTGGACGATGCCCGTAGATAAAAGCTTCCGAGAGTTTCCTAACGGAAGCTTTATTTATTTTAAGATGATTAGTCTAGAATTTCAGTAACCTGACCAGATCCAACTGTTCTACCTCCTTCTCTGATCGCGAATCTAAGACCCTCGTTAAGAGCGATTGGCTGTAACAATTCTACAGTGATCTCTAAGTTATCACCAGGCATTACCATTTCTACACCTTCTGGTAAGAAGATCTCACCTGTAACGTCAGTAGTTCTTACGTAGAACTGAGGACGGTACTTGTTGTGGAATGGAGTGTGACGTCCACCTTCTTCCTTAGAAAGGATATAAACAGATGCTTTGAATTTTTTGTGTGGCTTCACAGAATCTTTCTTAGCGATAACCATACCTCTCTTGATGTCAGTTTTTTCAATACCTCTCAACAATAGACCTACGTTATCACCAGCTTCACCTCTGTCTAGGATTTTTCTGAACATCTCAACCCCTGTAATTGTAGAAGTTAATTTTTCATCACCCATACCTACGATATCAACTGGGTCACCAGTGTTGATAATACCAGCTTCGATTCTACCAGTTGCTACAGTACCTCTACCTGTAATAGAGAATACGTCTTCAATTGGCATCAAGAATGGCTTATCTGTATCTCTTGTTGGCTCTTCGATCCACTCGTCAACAGCATCCATCAATTGCTCAACAGTTTTGAACCACTTGTCATCAGAATTACCTTCTGTAGCAGCAGTAAGAGCACCAAGAGCAGAACCTTGGATTACTGGAGAGTTATCTCCGTCAAACTCGTAAGTAGATAATAGATCTCTAAGTTCCATTTCAACAAGCTCTAAAAGCTCAGCATCGTCTACCATGTCAACTTTGTTCATGAAAACAACGATTCTAGGTACGTTTACCTGACGGCAAAGTAGGATATGTTCTCTAGTCTGAGGCATTGGACCATCAGTTGCAGCACATACTACGATAGCTCCATCCATCTGAGCAGCACCAGTTACCATGTTCTTAACATAGTCGGCGTGACCTGGACAGTCAACGTGAGCATAGTGTCTTTTTTCAGTTTCGTACTCGATGTGAGCAGTATTGATAGTGATCCCTCTTTCTTTTTCTTCTGGAGCAGAGTCAATCGCAGAGAAGTCTTTTTTCTCAGCAAGACCTTTGCTAGCTAATACAGCAGAAATAGCAGCTGTAAGAGTAGTTTTACCATGGTCAACGTGACCAATAGTACCAATGTTCAAGTGTGGTTTGTTACGATTAAACGTTTCCTTTGCCATGATTTAAAATTATTTATTTATTGTTTTTCAAATTTTCGGTGTGCAAATATAATGATTTTTTAAATACCAAAACCTTTTTCTTTAAAAAAGTTTCAATATTCAAATCAATGAAGCACAAACCTTATATTTCAATGTATTGAGACTGCAAATTTACACAAATTTCCGGATTGAAAAAAATGATCACTGCGTTTTTGCTCCAAATGATAAAATCTGTCATTATATGTAATTAATTCTGAATGGTATAGAACCTTAAAATATTTTTTTTCAAAAAAAAACGAAAGTATAAAAACCGCTTCATCTCTCTTCTCGTACATACTGTAAACCATTAAAAATTATTATTATGAGAACAGTATTTTCCTTTTTTATGGTATTAATCACCATAACCGCATTTGTTTCGTGCAGCGATTCTGATGATAACATGATACCTGATCAAAATGTAACCGGACCGGATGTAATGGCCTATGGGCTCTCCTCTATGAACGAACTGGTTGCATTCAATGCCAATAATCCCAAAACATTTGCTTCCAAAACAACGATAACAGGAATTCCGTCAGGTGAAAAATTAATGAGCATCGACTTCAGACCCGCCACCGGCGAATTATATGCCCTATCCAACGCCAGCAAATTATACATCATTAATACAGCTAATGCTTCTGCAAGAATGGTGAGCGCTACCGCCTTCAGTCCCGGGATTTCCGGAACCATCGCTTCTATTGATTTTAATCCAACGGTTGACAGGATACGCCTGGTAAGTAATTCAGGGCAAAATTTAAGACTCCATCCTGAAACAGGGGCTTTGGCAGCCACAGACATCAATATTTCAGGAGCGGGAACTGTGAGCATCACCGGGGTGGCATACACCAACAGCAAAGCAGGCGCCTCTTCTACGGTATTGTATGATATTGATGCGTCTTCCGGAAAATTATTCAAGCAGGATCCTCCCAATAACGGAACTCTCGTAGAAATAGGAAACCTTGGTGCCTCTTCTTCAGGACAAGCCGCCTTCGATATTAAATATGACAATACGACCGCTCTGGTGGCTTTAAATGAAAAACTCCACACCCTGGATCTGAATAACGGAAAAGCCACTTTTATAGGATCCCTTCCCCAGCCGGTGATCGACCTGGCGATCCCTACTGAAGCTGTAGCATACGCTATTGACAACTCGAATAACCTTCAGATATTTAATCCAAACAATCCGATGCCTGTTTCAAAAACAGTAGCAGGACTCCAAAGCGGGGAAAATATCCTGGGCATAGATTTCCGTCCTGCCAACGGGCAATTGTATGCTTTGGGAAGTTCAAGCAGAATCTATACACTCAATTTAGGAACGGGCACAGCTACAGCTGTAGGCACTTCTCCTTTCGCTACTTTACTGGCAGGAACAGACTTTGGCTTTGATTTTAATCCTGCTGTTGATAAAATACGGGTAGTGAGCAACACAGGGCAAAATCTTCGTTTAGATCCTGTAACAGGAGGACTTACAGCATCTGATATGGCCATTAATCCGGTTACCGCTATGTTAAGTGCCGCAGCTTACACCAATAATTTTGCAGGAGCTACCACCACAACCCTTTTTGTTATTGATCACAATACGGATAAACTCTACCAGCAAAATCCGCCCAATAATGGAACATTAGTAGAGACGGGCTCACTGGGAATCAATATAACCAATACTAACGGTTTTGATATAGGAAGCATGAGCCAGAAAGCTTATCTGATGGCAATGGTAGGTACCTCAACAAAATTATATACAGTAAATACAACCACCGGAGCTGCCACCTCAGTTTCAGATTACCCCAATCCGGTAAAAGCTTTTGCAGTAGGACCAGGATTTTAAAAAGACTCATAATAATTATTTCGATACGAAGAAGCGCAGAGAACGGTGTTCCCTGCGCTTCGGTTAATATAGAATAGAAGAAATATTAAATCTGCTGAGACTTTTTCGTCCTGTTGAAGATCCAGAAAATAATAGGGAAAATAAGCAGCGTCAGTACGGTTGCGGTAAACAATCCTCCAATAATGACAATAGCCAGAGGTTTTTGAGATTCCGAACCGATTCCTGTGGATAACGCAGCAGGCATTAATCCTATGGAGGCCATCAATGCGGTCATAATTACAGGGCGTGTTCTGGATTTAACCCCGTTTAATATAGCCTCATCCAGGCTTAAACCGTTTTTAACATTCTGATGGAATTCCGTGATAAGGATCACCCCGTTCTGAATACATATCCCGAGCAATGCAATCATTCCCACCCCTGCGGAAATCCCAAAATTCATTCCGGTAAGATGAAGGGCAATAATTCCCCCGATCAATGCAAAAGGTACATTGGCCAATACCAGTAAGGAATCTTTCATGTTTCCAAAAAGAATGAACAACAGGAAGAAAATCCCCAGAATACTGACCGGAACTACCTGAGCCAGTCTGTGGGAGGCCCGTTGCTGGTTTTCGAACTGACCTGTCCAGCCAATGGAATAACCATCCGGAAGCTCAATATTCGCTACTTTTTTCTGCGCATCGGCGATGGTACTTCCCAAATCCCTGTCACGGATCGAGAATTTAACCCCAATATATCTTTTAATATCATCCCTGTAAATAAAGGCTGCTCCGTTATCTTTTACAATGCTGCTGATCTCTTTCAGCGGGATTTTTGTGCCGTCCTGGGTAGGAACCATCAGTGAAGCGATGTCATTTTCATCCTTCCTGTATTCCTGAGAATAGCGGAGACGGATCGGGAATTTTCTTTCCCCGTCAAACATTTCTGATGCCGTTTTGCCTCCGAAAGCCATTTCCAGTACAGATTGGGCATCATCCGGCATCACTCCGTACGCCGCCATTTTATCACGGTCCAGCACTACGCTTACTTCCGGCTGACCAATATTTTTAATAATCCCGGGATCTTTTACGCCATCCACATTTTTGATCTGTTTTAAAACCTCTTCAGCCAATTTATCCAGCGTTTCCAGATTATCACCATAGATTTTAATTCCGTTTTCCGCTTTGAAACCGGCTACCGCTTCCGCTACGTTATCTGAGATCGGCTGGGAATAATTAAATGTAATTCCCTGATAGCTTCTTAATTTTTTATCAATCTCCTCAATCAGGTCTTCGTAACTGATGCTGCGTTTCCAGTCTTCTTTTGGTTTAAGGTTAACGGCAAACTGCACAAATCCGAAACCGTTGGGATCTGTTCCGTCATTACTTCGACCTGTCTGGGCAAGAACATCGGTCACCTCAGGAAAACTCATAATGTCTTTTTTTAAAAGATCAGCGGTTTTCAAAGACTCTTTTAATGAAGAGCTCATCGGCATTTCTGCAGTGATCCAGAGTGAACCTTCATTGAGCTGCGGAAGGAATTCCGTTCCCAGGAACTTCCCTGAGAATAAGGTGACTGCCATAAAAGATACGGCAACAATTAAACTCATTTTTTTGTGCTTAAAAGTATAGTTGAAGCCTTTCAGTACAATTCTGTCCCAGAAATTAACGAATGGATTATTTTTTTCTTTTACATTTTTATTCAAAAGGATATGGGAAAGTACAGGAACCAAAGTGAGTGTGAATATCAATGCTCCTACCAGTGCAAATCCTAAAGTAAATGCGAGAGGCGAGAACATTTTTCCTTCCACTTTCTGAAATGAGAAAATAGGAATTAGTGAAGTAATGATGATCAGCTTTGAAAAGAAGATGGCTTTTCCCAAACCGGTTCCTGTCTGCTTGATCCAGCCTCCTTTGGCCAGTTTGTTGAATTTTTCTGTTCCGTATTTCAGTGCTTTATGATCGAGCATCACAAAGAGGCCTTCTACCATGACGACGGCACCGTCAATAATAATCCCGAAATCTACCGCACCCAGTGAAAGCAGGTTGGCACTCATTCCGGCCAGCTTTAAACATAAAAATGCAAACAGCAGGGACAACGGAATAATAATGGAAACAATAAACGTGGTTCGCCAGTCCGCCATAAAGATGAGCACAATTACTGTTACGAGGATAATTCCTTCGATCAGGTTATGCATCACCGTGTGCGTGGTAAAATCCATCAGGTTGTCGCGGTCATAGAATGTGACCATTTTGACATCTTTCGGCAGGATCTTTTCGTTCAGCTCTTTGATCTTAGCTTTCACCCCAACCAGAACTTCCCGCGGATTTTCTCCTTTTCTCATCACCACAATTCCTTCTACGGTATCCTCATGCTTATTAAGACCTGCCTGCCCTACTCTTGGCATGGAGCTTTCGTGAACATCTGCCACATATTTCACCAGCACTGGGTTTCCACTGTCATTCTGAATGGTGATATTTCCGATATCCGCAACGGATTTTACAAGACCGATTCCACGAACCACATAAGCCTGTCCGTTTTTTTCGATCACATCTCCCCCTACATTTAAATTACTCTTGGTAACTGCATCATACACCTGCAGCGGGGTAAGATTATATTTATCCAAAGCCCTTGGATCAATACTTAACTCAAAAACTTTATCCTGTCCTCCGAAAACATTGATATCCGCGACACCCGGAACGCCTCTCAGGGCACGGTCTATCACCCAGTTCTGCAGGGTCAGCAGTTCCCGTGAATCTTTTGTCTTACTTTCCAGTGTATATCTGAAAATTTCCCCGGTAGGCCCGTAGGGTGGCTGAACTTCCGGATCCACCTCATCAGGAAGGCTTACGGTTCTTAATTGGTTATTGACCTGATTTCTGGCAAAAGTATCATCCACCCCGTCGTCAAAAAGAATTTTAACAATGGAGAGTCCAAACATGGTGGTACTTCTCACACTGGTTTTCTTCTGAACCGGGCTCATGGCCAATTCGATGGGAGTTGTCACAAAACGTTCCACTTCTTCTGCACTCCGCCCATTCCATTGGGTAATAATAACGATCTGGGTGTTGGTAACATCCGGGAAAGCTTCAATAGGCATATTTTTGAAACTGATGAAACCCGCAATGGCTAAAATAGCAACCCAGATAAAGGTAAATGCTTTATTTTTTAAGGAAAAAGCAATTATATTTTTAATGAATTTATTCATGATGGAGCAATTGGTGACCTAAAAAAGCCGTTGAAAGTATTTTTAGAAATATATTTAGAACATTTAAACTTTAATAGTTTTAAACCATTAAGCCTGTTTAAGTAATTAAGAATATTAAGTGATCCGCAAGCAGATTTTGATAAAGCTGAATGCTTAATTATTCTTATTGATTTGTAATAAAATTTAGCTGTTCAGGGAACGGTAAATCAGCAACTGGTTATTCGTGATGACCTCTTCACCTTCGGACAGGCCGCCTGCAACGTAAGTAATATCTCCCACCTGCTTCAGGATTTTTATTTCTTTGATTTTGATATCTGTTCTGGATTTAAATACCACTACAAAACTTCTGTTGTCATCAAAAATCACGGCTTTTGATGGCACTGTCAATGCTTTATTATTCTCTGAGCTGGATACTTTGATAGTCGCTTTACTTTCAGGAATTAAAAGGCCGTTGGTATTGTCCAGTACTACCCTCGCCTGCATTGAATTGGTTTCCGGATCGATGATTTTAAATATTTTATCAATTCTACCGTCGAAAACTTTATCAGGATAAGAAAGAGTGGAAACCTGGGCTTTCATTCCCAGGCTTATCTTTTCAATATCAGATTCATTCACATTCATAATCGCCCAGACGTTGGTGGTATTGGCCACATCGAAAATATTTTCACTTCTGTCACTTCTCAGCTGCATATCCTTATTGATATTTTTCTGAACAATATATCCGCTGATAGGTGCTACCACACTGTAAATATTTCCTTTCTTTACATTATATACCGTACTTACCGCGGAGGCTCTCTGCATTTGGTCCTGGGCTTTTTGCAGTACACTTCTGGCTTCAAGAACTTCTCTTTCGGTATTCAGCTTTCCTTCATACATTTCTTTTGCCACACGAAGATTATTCTGGGCCACCACAAGGTCCGTTCTGGCATCGCTTACATCCTTCTGAACTTCGGCAAGCTCCGTACTTCTTATGGTCGCCAGCACCTGTCCTTTTTTCACATAATCTCCCAATTCGGCATTTACACTTAAAACATTTCCGCCTACCAAAGGATATACATCGATATAGCTGTTTTTATCGGCAGATATTTTCCCATAAAAGCTGTATTGATCTTCTATATTCTTTTTCTCAACTTTGGCTAAAGAAATTGAGCTCAGCATGGTATTGCTCAGTTCAAAGCCTTTTTTTGCCTGTGGCGCCTTTTCTTCCTCTTTTTTCGTACATGATAATAAGGATAAGGCGATCAGTACAGGGATCAGATATTTTTTCATTGTTTAATAGAAGATTTTCGTTTGTATGAGTTGGTTAAGTTGTTCTGCAGACTGCATGATATCATTTTTCATATCATAAATCTGAAGCGCCGTCTGCCGGTAGCTGTCCATGAAATCTGTAAATTCAATAAGGCTGATATTTCCTTTTCTGAAATTTTTCAGCATTCCGTCATATACCAGTTCCATATTACCGAGGTCGGTAGTTTTGATTTCTGCCAGCTGGTCATATTGCCCCTTCCATGTTTTATAGGCAGCCTGTACTTTGGTTTCAAGGTTCAGTTTCCGGTAGTCGGCATTTTTCTGATTCTGCTGAATGGCATAATTGGCTTTTTCCACATTTCCCTGATTGGCTTTCCATAATGGCAGGGGAATTCCCACCATCAGGTTCACTTCATTTTTAAAGGTTCCTCCATTCTGGTCCCAGCCCGCACCAACATTCAGATCGGGAACATTCAGGGATTTCTGCCACTGGGCGTATAATTTGCTGTTGTCTATCAGTTTCAGAAAATACAGGTAGTCTGAATTGTTTTCCAGCGCTTTTCTTTTCAATTCCTCTTCATCCCCGAAAGGCTGTGCCGCAAGAATTTCCTTCGCATCAATCTCGGAAAGCATCGGTTCAATTTCATCAGAAACGCCTGTGAGCACTTTTAAATTCTGCTCAAATTCAAGGATATTTTTGTTGATCCCAAGTTTGTCATTATTAAGCTGGATCACGAGACTCTGCAGCCTCACTTCATCTTTCAGAGAAACATTTCCTTTAGCAGACTGAACGCGGTAGGCGTTTAAAAGATCATTCATGTATCCCAGCTGCTTATTGGTATTATCCAGTTTCAGCTTCTCATAATACAAATTGAAGTAAGCCGCATGAAGCTGGGTTCTCAGATCTACCAGAAGCTGTGAAAACTGGAGCTGGGCCAGTTCTTTATTTGATTTTGCAAAAGCAATTTCATTTTTCTTTTTCCCACCCATATAAATCAGCTGGGTGATTTCCGCTCCTTTGGCATGCCCAATATCAAAGGCTTTTTTACCCTCGGGATTGTAGGCGTTGATCTGGCCGCTCAGCTGTGGAAGTTCCCATATCCTGGCCTGCAGTATATCCGCATCTGCCATATTGATGTTGTATTGTTCTGCAAGAAGCTGAAGATTGTTTTTCTGAAAAGCCTCTTCACAGTCCGAAAGGGACATCTGCTGCTGTCCTGCCATGAATGATGAGATGGCAATAAACAGCCCCGCAATTTTGTTCATTCTATCTTTTTTATGGAACAAAATTCCCGCTCTGCGATTAAAATGCCCTTAAAGGAGCCTTAAAAAAAAATTAAATTTGGATTTAAATCGTTAAGAATGCTGAACAATCAGGATGTTTTTGGGTAATTTTTAAGAAGATAAATGTAATTTTTTTATCGCAAGGATAAACGAAGATCTTTTACTGAATGATTTTTTAAGGCAGACAAAGGCGCTTCGCTTATTTTCGAAATACAGGGGAATTAATGTAAAAGGATACACTGCTTGGTTATCAGGATTACTTATTGAAAACGACGCTGAATTTATTGGTATTTTCAGAAGGAGCTGAATACATAATATCCGCTCCGTGGTATTCAAGGATTCTCTTCACAATACGAAGCCCCAGGCCTGAGCCGGAAATATTCTGGGAATTGTTTCCTCTCATAAACGCTTCGAATAATTTAGGCTGCTCTTCCACAGGAATGGTACTTCCGTGAGAGGTAACATCAACGGTTACGTAATGGCTGGTTTCTGTGATCAGAATGTTCACTTCCGTATCATCGGAATAAACTGCTGCATTTTTAAGCAGATTAATAAAGACAATCACGAGCAATGACTGGATCCCACTGATGGTTAAAAGGCCGTTTTCCGAGGTATCTTCCGAGATCAGGAAATCCATTTTAAGGGAAGGGTAGCTTTTTTCCACTGCTTCGAATGCTTCGAAAATAACTTCATCAATCCTTACTTCCTCGTAGATGCTCTGGATATTCTCTTTATCGAATTTGGTCAGCAGCAAAAGTGAATTGGTAAGATCCGACAACTGGTACACATCGCGCTGGATCTGCTTCAGGGAAGTCAGGGTTTCGGGAGAATGATCTTCAAATTTAATCAGGTTTTCCAGCTGGAATGCCATTCTGGTAATGGGTGTTCTTATCTCGTGGGAAGCACTGGCTGTGAAATCTTTCTGCGACTGGAAGACATCATTCAGCCGTGCAATCATCGTGTTGAATGATTTCGCGAGAACATTAATCTCGTCATCGGATTGCTGAACGGGAATCTGTGTGGTAAGCTTATGAGCCGTAACCTCGGAAATTTCAGTATTCAGATCCTCCAGAGGACGCAGGAACCGTCCCATGAAATAGTAGCTGAAAAAGCCTATCAGAAGGGTACTCATTACATATGCCGTGATCAGCAGGTATTTCAGGTATTCCAATTTGGATTTTCCGTTGGTATCAAAAGCGCTGGTAAGGATATAATAATTTTCACCATTGATTTTCCTGAGGGCCGCATAGATTTCCGGAACCGTTTTTTCGGTGTAGATGAGCTTTTTTTCATCCAGTTCTTTGAGAAGGGCATTGTCCCAGACTACATTTCTGTCTTTGATGGTACTGTAGATGAGTTCTTTATCTGCGTTGAAAATTAAGATCGTCTCATTAAGAAGGATATTATCTGAGTTTTCATTAAAAAATATAGGAGCCTCTTCTTCAAAATCCTTAGACCTGGAAATGAAGTGTGAAGTAAATTCAAGACGCTGCCTGAACCTTTCTTTGAACTCATCTCTTCTGAAATCATTAAAAGACAGATAGATCACGGCCATTACCATTGCAAAAAGCAGGGAAAAAGCGATACTGATCGTTAATGCTATCTTTCTTTTTAAGGACATTTATAATGGACTTAGGTAATACCCGAACCCTGAACGGGTGTGAATGAGTTTCAGTTTAAAATCTTTATCGATCTTTTTCCTCAAAAAGTTAATGTATACTTCAACCGTATTGGTATTCGTATTGAAGTTATGTTCCCATACGTGCTCTGTGATCTGCTGCTTGGAGACAGTTCTTCCCTGGGCTTCCGCAAGATATACCAGCAGCTGAAATTCTTTAAGGGTAAGGGCTATTTCATTTCCCGCCCGGTATACTTTCTGTTCCGTTTTGTTGATGATAAGATCATCTACCCTTATAATATCCTGATCAGAAGAGTCAGATGGTGTTTTTCTTCTCAACAGTGAATTGATGCGGAGAAGCAGTTCTTCAAACTGGAAAGGTTTCACCAGATAATCATCGGCAAGTCTTGTGAACGCATCTTTTTTGTCGGAGATATCCCCATAGGCCGAAATAATGATGATGGGTGTATTTTTATCGAAAGAACGAATGGTCTGGCAGACATCGAGCCCGTTTATTTTAGGAACATTGATGTCCAGCAGATACAGGTCATAGGTATTGTTTTTAATCTGGCGGAGAAAGGTTTCGCCGTCATAGATCTTATCACAGGTAAAGTTGTTTGATTCGAGGAACCGGCAGAGTTCCGCTGAAAGAATGAGGTCGTCTTCCAATAAAAGAATATTCATCAAAATCTTATTTTACACGAATTTAACAAAAAAATTATGTTTCTGTGTCATTCAGCAGATACCGGTGGTCAGATTTAATTAAATTTTAAGCTGTACATTTCTACAAACATCGATTTATAGTTGAATGAAAAGAAAATAATTGTTACCTCAGGTGTATTTGAGTAGTATCCATATGTTTTATTCTCACGCAGATTGGACAGATGAAGCAGATTTACAATTGGTGAATGTGAAAGCTGTAATCATATTCATCTGCAGAATCTGCTTAATCTAATATAAATATAATCTAAAGTGTCTTGAATAATCTCCATATATTTTATTCTCACGCTGATTATGCAGATTTGGCAGATTTAACAGCATAGAAATGCGAAAATGTTGTCATATTAATCTGCAGAATCTGCTTCATCTGCGAGAAACAAAAGAAGATAGCAAATCAATTGAATGATTTAAGGAAGTTATTTATTTGAATTAAGGGCAAAAAAAATCCCGAAGAAACTTCGGGAAATCTGGTGAGCCAACTACGGGACTTGAACCCGTGACCTCTTCCTTACCAAGGAAGCACTCTACCGCTGAGCTAAGTCGGCATTGAACCAAAAAAATCACACTGAGCAGCATGATTTTCTTTGAGCGGAAGACGGGGGTCGAACCCGCGACATTCAGCTTGGAAGGCTGACGCTCTACCAACTGAGCTACTTCCGCAATTTTGTTTCCAAAATTATTGGTAACGCTGTGCAAACTTAGGAAAAATCCTTTAAATGCACAAATTTTAATTTAATATAAAATGTGGGGAGAGCAGGATTCGAACCTACGAAGCCGAAGCAACTGAGTTACAGTCAGTCCCATTTAGCCACTCTGGAATCTCCCCTCATGTTTATATTAAAATTGAGCCTCCAGAGGGATTCGAACCCACGACCCCGAGATTACAAATCACGTGCTCTGGCCAACTGAGCTATGGAGGCAATTTTAAATTTTTAGTCTGAATGCTTTAGAGAAAAATCTACTCTATGCTTTTTCAGCAGTGAAAAAAAAATCACCCTCAAACAGAGTGATGTTTTTGAGCGGAAGACGGGGGTCGAACCCGCGACATTCAGCTTGGAAGGCTGACGCTCTACCAACTGAGCTACTTCCGCAATTTTGTTTCCAAAATTATTGGTAACGCTGTGCAAACTTAGGAAAAATCCTTTAAATACACAAGTTTTAATCTAATATAAAATGTGGGGAGAGCAGGATTCGAACCTACGAAGCCGAAGCAACTGAGTTACAGTCAGTCCCATTTAGCCACTCTGGAATCTCCCCTCATGTTTATATTAAAAAGAGCCTCCAGAGGGATTCGAACCCACGACCCCGAGATTACAAATCACGTGCTCTGGCCAACTGAGCTATGGAGGCAAATAAAAAAAGAATTCAAAAGATCGCTGTTCCCTTTTTGCGAGTGCAAATATAGAACGGATTTTTTGAATTCTCAAACTTTTCTATAACTTTTTTTGACTTTTTTTCCTAAGCCATTTCTTTTTTCTTGATTAATAGCTTTTTAGCAGTATCAACACATAGGTCCAGACTTTCTTCAAATGTTCCGGACGTTTTTTTCACAACGATATCGTCACCGGGAACGCCCAGAATAAGTTCGGCTGTTTTATTATTTTTATCCGAATTATTTTCAACTTTCAGGAACACCTTGCATTCATGAATCTTATCATAAAAGGTTTCCAATTTGCTTACTTTTTTGTCAATGTGTGATTCTAATGGTTCGTGTGGAGTTAAACCAATTGATTGAACTGTGATCTTCATAATTCTTCTTTTTTAGATGCCCGAGGATGAGCCTGATTAAACACTTTTTTCAATTGTTCAATATTGGCATTCGTGTAGACTTGAGTACTGGCAAGACTGGAATGCCCTAATATTTTTTTTACTTTGGAGATCTCCGCCCCATTATCCAGAACATGTGTAGCAAAGCTATGCCGCAGGATGTGAGGACTTCTTTTTTCTTTCGATGTTACAAGACTAAGGTACTTATTAACTACCACATAAACAAATTTTTCAGAGAGTTTTTTACCCTTTTTATTGACAAAAAAATATGATTTATATCCGGTCTCCGGTTTCCTTATTTCCAGATAACTTCTGAGTAGATCCGACAGGTCTTCAGAGATGGGAATAAATCTTTCTTTATTTCCCTTTCCTATTACCTTAAGTTCGTTTCCGCCTATATCAACATACTCAAACATCAGGCCACAAAGCTCTGCCTTACGGATTCCGGTCTGATATAAAACTTCAATAATGCATTTTTCCAGAAGATCATGCTGCTCTGAAAGAACACGTTCACTAAGGGTCTGCATTTCTTCCTGGGACATAGGAATCTGTTTTTCAGCGTAAAACTTAAGGGAGGGAATGCTTTCGGCGGGTGACACTTTGATTTCTCCTATTTTCAAAAGAAATAAATAAAAACTTCGCAGTGTTGATAGTTTTCTGTTGATGCTTCTTTTGGCGATATTATTTTCGCTCAGTTCCACGATGAAATTCCGGATTACTTTTTTATCTGCTTTGGAAATATCTTCGGAGCCTTCTGTTTTGGAATAGAAATGTAAAAAATCTTCAAGGTCTTTTTTGTAGCTTGTAATGGTATGAGGTGAGTACCTCTTTTCGAACTGTAAATATTCTAAATATTTATCCAACATCACTTAGGGTATAAAAACAAAAATTCACCTCTCAAATATACGAATATTTAAGAAGTGAATTATATGTGGGTTAAGAAAATCTTAAGCCTGCTCTTCCTTGCTAAGACCTCTTTGCTTGTGAGCTGCTTTAAGTCTAGCTTGTCTTAAAGTTACAGAAGGCTTGATAAATTGTTGTCTAGCTCTTAATTGACGAACTGTACCTGTTTTATCAAATTTTCTTTTATATTTTTTTAATGCTCTGTCGATGGATTCCCCATCTTTTACTGGAATTATTAACATATTTTACATCTCATTTTGGATTGCAAAGTTAACATTTTTTCATTAATCCACAAATTATATTATTTAAAAATATTTTTCATGCTATTATCTCCGTTTAATACATTACGAAACCATTAATATTCCACTTAAATTTAACACTAAACATTTATAATTTTAACTTAAATAACAATTTTATGTAAAATATAACCAACATTCTTTAAGATAAATTTATTTTAATTAGATTTGCAGCGATTTAAAATTCTAAAAACCAGACTGCTATGAAATCTCCGGGAAAAAATTCCAATATTTTCAGACCTTCTCTTTTTTCTGATGTATTCTTCCCGGTATTCCACCTCTATTAACACTAATTCAGCAGCGGTACATTGTCAAATACCTTCTTTCAATATGGTAAAAAAACTACTATTCCTCTTTTCATTCATTTTCTACGTAGGTCTTTCGGCTCAGGAAGACTGCAATTCTGCTATTACGGTATGCGGAAACTCCAATATCAATTACACGCCGTCTGGAATTGGAAATATCAACGAAAATGTTGGCGGATGTTTATCCGGAGAACATCATTCGGTATGGTATAAGTTCACCATTGCTACAAGTGGAACACTAACCTTTAACCTTGTTCCGACAGGGCCGGTAGATTATGACTGGGCTATCTACGGACCGAATGCGAGCTGCACCAATCTGGGGAGCCCTATACGGTGCAACGCATCAGGAAATCTTTCGAGCACGGGAATGAATATGACGAATACCAACACTTCGTCACCGGGAGGATTCAATGACCCTTACTGCCGCTATATGGACGTGGTTGCAGGACAAACCTATTATTTGTACCTGGACAATTGGTCGACAACGGTGTATACTTTTAATCTGACCTGGGGAGGAACCGCCACTTTTGTTTCGCCTTTCAATAATTCATCTTCGGCTCCGAATCCGTTTATCCCACCGGGAAGCCCGGGCCCGAATGCAAATTCACCACGGGAAATTCCTATCTGCGGCACCAGCACTGTCTTTGATTTCAGTACTTTATCTGCTGGAATATTAAACGGAAATCCCAATTTCACGGTTACTTATTTTAATACAGCCAATAATGCGGCAACGGGAACGAACCCTATTACAGCTCCTGCTACGGTAAACACGACTGATACTTATTATTATAGTATTAACTACCATGATCCGAACAGCTCAAGCAGCACGATTAATTCCTGTAAACAGACCAATGCAATCGTTTTTAAAAACAAAAGCATAACGGCTGCGATAACACCTTCAGCGACTGTTCTGTGTGCGGGAGGAAGCATTACCCTTACCTCCAACACTACTACAGGAAATACATGGTCTACGGGAGCCACTACACCGTCTATCACCGTAACAGCAGCGGGAACGTATACTTTAACGACCACCAACGGAACCTGCACCAGCGCTCCGGTTTCCACTATCATTACCCAGGACACTGATCCTGCAGTAAACATTACAGGAAATTTAGTTCTTTGCGAATCGACCAGCAGCCAACTTACCGCTTCTTCTACGGGAACAGGAAATACCTACACGTGGTCTACCGGTGCTACCGGAAACAGCATCCAGGTTTCAGCGCCGGGAACTTATACGGTTACGGTTAAAACACCTGCCAACTGTCAGTATACAAAATCTGTAACTGTAGTACAGGGCATTGTTCCGGTTGTTCAGAATTCAAGTTTAAGCCAATGTTCCAATACGGCAACTGCTATTTTTGACCTTACCTCATCGCAAACTGCCATCAGTACAACTGCTGCGATAAGTTTTGATTATTATGCCAATCAGGCAGATGCTATGGCAGGAAATGCAAATACCATTGCAAATCCAACAGCCTACAACTCGGGAAATGCTACAATATATGTCAGGGTAAAATCTGCGACCTGTTTTAAGGTTGTTGAATTACAGCTCTCAGTTACACAATTATCCGTCCCAACGATCAGTTCATCTTCTGCCACGATCTGCTATGGGGGAAGTGTTACTTTAACTTCAAGCAATGCAACAGGGAATATCTGGTCCACGGGCGCAACAACACAATCTATCACGATTACAGCTCCCGGAACTTATACTTTAACGGGTTCAAGCGGATTATGCTCAAGCACGCCAGCCTCCATTACTATTACAGCTGAAAACAATCCCAATGTACAGATTTCAGGAAACCTTACATTCTGTCAGGGATCTTCCACTACACTGATTGCCTCTTCGCAAGGAACAGGAAATACTTACACATGGTCTAATGGTGTGAATGGAGCAATCAATACAGTTAATGCCCTGGGAACTTATACAGTGACTGCCACTACTCCGTCAGGCTGCCAATATCAAAAGTCTGTAACCGTAGCAATGGATAATGCAATTATTGTAAATATTGCTCCACCTACACAGATCACCTGTAATAATTCTCAGGTTACACTCAATGCCACAGCTTCTGTATATCAACCCGGAGCTACTTTCCTCTGGACAGCTACCGGTGGAGGATTTATTGTTTCAGGAGCCAATACTTTGACCCCAACCGTGAATAATGGGGGAACCTATACCCTTACGATCACGAGTGCCACACCTTCCGGATGTACCGGACAGGCTTCGGTAACCGTCATAAAAAACATCACTCCGCCAACAATTACAGTTTCAGCACCTAAAACTTCGATCTGCCTTGGGGAATCTGTTATTCTTACTGCGAACGGAGCTGCTACGTATACCTGGACCGGACTTACAGGCAATGGAAATACCCAAATGGTTTCGCCTACCGCAACCACAACTTACACTGTAACGGGGACCGGAGCTAATGGATGCCCTGCCCAGACACCAGCAACCGTCACCATTAAAGTAGTCCCTGAAATAGTTTCCCCCTTACAGGATATTGAAATCTGTAAAGGAGATAAAGCGATCCTGGATGCCGGAGCCGGTCCTGATTATACTTATATATGGAGTACAGGAGCAACCACCCAAACCATTAGTGCAGAACTTGAAGGGACGTATTCAGTCATTATCAGCAACGGGGTATGCTCAAAAACATTTACTGCTACAGTAAAATATATTGTAACCCCACAAATCCTGGATATTATTTTTAAAGACCATACCCTTATCATCAATATAAAGAACAGCGGAAACCTTCCTGCAGAATATTCTATAGACGGCGGAGTCACCTGGCAGTCATCCCATATATTTACCAACGTGATGAGGAATACCCAATATCCTATTAAGATAAGGAACAGAGGTGCATTATGTGAAACAGATGCCACGTATTATACCTTCTTCATGTCCAACGTGATCACCCCGAACAGTGATGGTAAAAATGACGTGATTAATTTCAGCGAGATCAGTAAGTACGGGAATTTCCAGGGAAGCATTTTTGATAAATACGGAAAAAATATTTTTAAGATCAGCTCAAAAACTCCGATATGGGACGGAAAATACGTAGGGACTCCCCTTCCTTCCGACACCTATTGGTACAGATTATTCTGGGAAGATAAGATCACCAAAAAGCCGGTAGAAACCTCCGGATGGATCTTATTGAAAAACAGAGATTAACCATTTTCATCTGCCGGCAGGATTTTGCCGGCAGTTTTTTTATTTAACCCAAACAGCATTATGTGACAAAAACTGGAAATTAAATCTGATTAAAAACGTACACTGAAGAAAAAATTTACCCAAAACAAACACAATAGATAAAAATTTTAACACATATTTTCGTTTGTAATCAAAAACCAATCAATACACTAATTATCAATGAATTAAATCGGATTTTTTTTCAAAAAAAAATATTTTTGTGTCACAAAAAACACAACATGAAAAAAATAATACTTCTTTATGTTACCATATTGCTTTGTATATATAGTACATTATCCTCCCAAACCTACCAGCTTTCCGGTAATCCTGTCAATACAACAGGCTGGAGTCTCATCCCATCCGGTACGGTTAGCGGAGATTTTGTAAGACTTACTACTGATCAGATTTCTCAGGTAGGTGGCATTAAATT
The DNA here is from genome assembly GCF_900169075.1 of Chryseobacterium phocaeense. Lineage (NCBI taxonomy): Bacteria > Pseudomonadati > Bacteroidota > Flavobacteriia > Flavobacteriales > Weeksellaceae > Chryseobacterium > Chryseobacterium phocaeense. The sequence goes on along the minus strand of NZ_LT827013.1, from coordinate 220,194 downwards.
AGACACTCCTATTAATCTTAAGTATTGTGATAAATGGAGGGTAGAGTTTGATTTCAGAATTGATGGAGCCGGAACTTACGCTATGGGGGATGGCCTTGCGTTCTGGTACTTAGCGAATCCTCCAACTTCTTATACCAATGGATCCGGGCTCGGAATCCCACCATCTTCAACAGGACTAATGGTTGGCTTCGACATTTACAACAACTCCACTGACGGAAATATGAGCAAGGTCCATGTTTTATATGGCACAAATAACACGGCAGGTTCGAATATAGAATTCAACAATACGCCAGGAAGCACTTTTCATTCTCCTAATCTTAACGGCACCCAGCCTTTTACCGGGGCAAATTATAAACACGTTGAAGTAACCGGCGAAATAGATCCCAACAATATTGCCAACTGGATCATTAAAATCAGAATAAATAACACCCTCATCGTTAACCAAAGCTTTCAGCCTTCAGGAGCGGCTGTAGGAATGACACAGGGCTATTTTGGTTTTTCAGCTTCTACAGGAGCAGCCTCTGCAAGGCATTCCATTAAAAATGTTAAGATATATACTGATAAGGTACCTGTTTTGCAAAGTAACATTATCAAAAACTACTGCCCGGGAAATACAAGTGTAGATCTGACTTCTTTTAATTCTCAATTGGTGGCCAATCCAAGTAATTATACATTCACTTATTATATCCAGGGAAATTCAACACCAATTGCTAATCCGAATGCTTTTCAGTTGAATTCGAATACCACCATTCAGGTTGTTATAAAAGACACTTCATCCCTTTTATGCGATAATGCGGACAGCACCATACAGCTCAATATCACTCAGGTCCCGACCCCCACTATTACAAGTTCCTCCAATACTATTTGTTACGGAGGAAGTGTTACCCTTACATCAGGCAGCCCAACCGGCAACACCTGGTCTACAGGAGCTACCACACCGTCTATCACCGTAACAGCACCGGGAACCTATACCCTGACCAATACTGTTGGAACCTGTACAGGAAGCCCGGCATCGATTACTATTTCAGCTGAAAGTAATCCGGATGTACAGATATCGGGGAATTTAATACTTTGTGACCCGGCAAGCACACAACTTATTGCTTCTTCAACCGGAACCGGAAATACCTACACATGGTCTACGGGTGTAACCGGGAACAGCATTGCAGTTTCAACGCCGGGAACGTATACGGTTACGGTAAAAACACCGGCCAACTGCCTGTATACAAAATCTGTAACGGTGACGCAGGGAAATGTTCCTGCGGTTCAGAATTCAAGCTTAAGCCAATGTTCAAATACCGCAACAGCTGTTTTTGATCTTACCTCGGCACAATCCAATATCAGCACAACTGCAAATATCAGCTTTGATTATTATGTGAATCAGGTGGATGCTATGGCCGGAAACGGGAATACCATTGCGAATCCTGCTGCTTACAGCTCAGGAAATGCTATAATATATGTAAGGGTAAAATCTGCGACGTGTTTTAAAATTGCTCAGCTGCAATTGAATATCACACAATCTGCCTCCCCTACCATTACGGCATCTTCCACTACGATATGCTATGGGGGAAGTGTTACCCTTACATCGGGCAGCCCAACCGGCAACACATGGTCTACAGGAGCTACCACACCATCTATCACCGTAACAGCACCGGGAACATATACCCTGACCAATACTGTTGGAAGCTGTACAGGGAGCCCGGCATCGATTACTATTTCAGCAGAAAACAATCCGGATGTACAGATATCGGGGAATTTAATACTTTGTGACCCGGCAAGCACACAACTTACTGCTTCTTCAACCGGAACCGGCAATACCTACACATGGTCTACAGGTGCAACCGGGAACAGCATTGCAGTTTCAACGCCGGGAACGTATACGGTTACGGTGAAAACACCGGCCAACTGCCTGTATACAAAATCTGTAACGGTGACGCAGGGAAGTGTTCCTGCGGTTCAGAATTCAAGCTTAAGCCAATGTTCAAATACCGCAACCGCTGTTTTTGATCTTACCTCAGCACAATCCAATATCAGCACAACTGCAAATATCAGCTTTGATTATTATGTGAATCAGGCGGATGCTATGGCCGGAAACGGAAATACCATTGCGAATCCTGCTGCTTACAGCTCGGGAAGTGCTATAATATATGTCAGGGTAAAATCTGCGACGTGTTTTAAAATTGCCCAGCTGCAATTGAATATCACACAATCTGCCTCCCCTACCATTACGGCATCTTCCAATACGATATGTTATGGAGGAAGTGTTACCCTTACATCAGGCAGCCCAACCGGCAACACCTGGTCTACAGGAGCCACCACACCGTCTATCACCGTAACAGCGCCAGGAACCTATACCCTGACCAATACGGCTGGAAGCTGTACAGGAAGCCCGGCATCGATTACTATTTCAGCTGAAAGTAATCCGGATGTACAGATATCGGGGAATTTAATACTTTGTGACCCGGCAAGCACACAACTTATTGCTTCTTCAACCGGAACCGGAAATACCTACACATGGTCTACGGGTGTAACCGGGAACAGCATTGCAGTTTCAACGCCGGGAACGTATACGGTTACGGTAAAAACACCGGCCAACTGCCTGTATACAAAATCTGTAACGGTGACGCAGGGAAATGTTCCTGCG
>NZ_LT827013.1:0-217318 GCF_900169075.1 Chryseobacterium phocaeense | reverse complement strand
CTGCAATTGAATATCACACAATCTGCCTCCCCTACCATTACGGCATCTTCCAATACGATATGTTATGGAGGAAGTGTTACCCTTACATCAGGCAGCCCAACCGGCAACACCTGGTCTACAGGAGCCACCACACCGTCTATCACCGTAACAGCGCCAGGAACCTATACCCTGACCAATACGGCTGGAAGCTGTACAGGAAGCCCGGCATCGATTACTATTTCAGCTGAAAGTAATCCGGATGTACAGATATCGGGGAATTTAATACTTTGTGACCCGGCAAGCACACAACTTATTGCTTCTTCAACCGGAACCGGAAATACCTACACATGGTCTACGGGTGTAACCGGGAACAGCATTGCAGTTTCAACGCCGGGAACGTATACGGTTACGGTGAAAACACCGGCCAACTGTCTGTATACAAAATCTGTAACGGTGACGCAGGGAAATGTTCCTGCGATTCAGAATTCAAGCTTAAGCCAATGTTCAAATACCGCAACCGCTGTTTTTGATCTTACCTCGGCACAATCCAATATCAGCACAACTGCAAATATCAGCTTTGATTATTATGTGAATCAGGCGGATGCTATGGCAGGAAACGGGAATACCATTGCGAATCCTGCTGCTTACAGCTCGGGAAATGCTATAATATATGTAAGGGTAAAATCGGCGACGTGTTTTAAAATTGCCCAACTGCAATTGAATATTACACAATCTGCCTCCCCCACCATTACGGCATCTTCCAATACGATATGTTATGGGGGAAGTGTTACCCTTACATCGGGCAGCCCAACCGGCAACACATGGTCTACGGGAGCCACCACACCATCTATCACCGTAACAGCGCCGGGAACATATACCCTGACCAATACGGCTGGAAGCTGTACAGGAAGCCCGGCATCGATTACTATTTTAGCAGAAAGTAATCCGGATGTACAGATATCTGGGAATCTTATATTCTGTCAGGGATCTTCAACGGTATTAACGGCTTCTTCACAAAGTGCAGGAAATACTTATACTTGGTCCAACGGTGTAAATGGAGCAATCAATACGGTTAATGCCCCGGGAACTTATACAGTGACTGCCATTACTTCGTCGGGCTGCCAATATCAAAAGTCTGTAACCGTAGCAATGGACAATGCAATCATTGTAAATATTGCTCCCCCTGCACAGATCAACTGTAATAATTCCCAGGTTACACTCAATGCCACAGCTTCTGTATATCAACCCGGAGCTACTTTCCTCTGGACAGCTACCGGTGGAGGATTTATTGTTTCAGGAGCCAATACTTTGACCCCAACCGTGAATAATGGGGGAACCTATACCCTTACCATCACGAGTGCCACACCTTCCGGATGTACCGGGCAGGCTTCGGTAACCGTCATAAAAAACATCACTCCGCCAACAATTACAGTTTCAGCACCTAAAACTTCGATCTGCCTTGGGGAATCTGTTATTCTTACTGCGAACGGAGCTGCTACGTATAACTGGACCGGACTTACAGGCAATGGAAATACCCAAATGGTTTCGCCTACGGCAACCACAACTTACACTGTAACGGGGACCGGAGCTAATGGATGCCCTGCCCAGACACCAGCAACCATCACCATTAAAGTAGTCCCTGAAATAGTTTCCCCCTTACAGGATATTGAAATCTGTAAAGGTGATAAAGGTATTCTGGATGCCGGAACTGGTCCCGGTTACACATATTTATGGAATACAGGCGCAACCACACCTACCATTAATGCAGAGCTTGAAGGAACTTACTCAGTTACCATCAGTAATGGAGGCTGCTCAAAAACATTTACCGCCAAGGTAAAATATATTGCCCAACCTGAAATCCTGGGTATTATTTATAAAGACAATACATTAACCATTACTATAAAAAATAACGGAAGTGTTCCCGCAGAATATTCTATTGACGGCGGAATCATCTGGCAGCCCTCCCATATATTTACCAATGTGATGAGAAATACCCAGTATTCTATTAAAGTAAGAAACACCAACACTTCATGCGTAACAACCACAACGTATTATACCTTCTTTATGTCCAACGTGATCACTCCGAACAATGATGGTAAAAATGACGTGATTAATTTCAGCGAGATCAGTAAATATGGAAATTTCCAGGGAAGTATTTTTGATAAATACGGAAAAAACATTTTCAAGATCAGCACAAAAACTCCGATATGGGACGGAAAATACCTGGGCAGTCCACTCTCTTCTGACACCTATTGGTACAGATTATTCTGGGAAGATAAGATCACCAAAAAGCCGGTAGAAACCTCCGGATGGATCTTATTGAAAAACAGAGACTAATCATCTTCATCTGCCGGCAGGATTTTGCCGGCAGTTTTTTGTGATCTCCCATTTGAAAAATACTTTCATCAGTATAATTCGAAAAGCCAGAAGTGATATTAACCATATTTGAACAAAAAATCGTATCTTTGCATTCACTTTATTCATGGGGTTGACTGGTTTCGACAGCAAGACCAATGGGTAAGTAAGCATGCAGAGAACCGTAGCGCGATCTCTATAATCCCTTGCTACAAAATTTTAACTGGCAACGAAGAGTTCGCTCTTGCAGCTTAATATCGAAGTATAGTAGATCAAGCGTTTTCCCGAAGATTTCAGTAGGGAAGCAAGATATTCCACAAATGCTCTGTTCTGCGGCGTTTGATTCTGGGATATAGGAATGCGGAAATAAGGTTTCAGATGCTTTGGCTGAAACTCGAAAACCTCAGAAGATAAGCTGGAAGTTGGGTGTCTGCTCTCTGCCTCCAGTCGAAAACCAATAGTAGAATAAGCATGTAGAAAGCTTATGTATTGCTTGTTTGGACGAGGGTTCGAATCCCTCCAACTCCACATAAAAACCACTTTTAAAGACTTAAAAGTGGTTTTTTTATTGTATTTACACAAAAAATCGTTTTAAAAAAATAAGCATCACTTTTATTCTATTAATCTTCATCTTTTTAAACTTAGCAGCTTTAGATTTTCTTTTATCTTTTCAATTTTAATCGAGATAGAAGTTCTTTTCAATAGCAAATAGATAATATAAGAAAAACATTAGCCACAAAAATATCAAATCCTGTAAACCAGGCACTACAATTCTATCACAGCCTGTTTGCAACTCATTAAAAATCATAATAAACTGAAAACAAGAACACTAAACAAGTAATAATTAACAATTTTATATCTAAAAAATAAAATTCATTAACACTTCGTTAACGGTAAAATTCTTCAAACTTTAAAGTATTGATATTACTTTGCTCTCTATCATTTTCATATGGTAGTGACTAACATTGATTTTTATAGTGAGCCAGCTTATGCAGAATAATTTTAAAACCATTTCTATTGGGGAACTGATCAGACAAAAAGTAATCGAAGATCAAATTGACATTCTTAGAATTTGTAATTTTTTAAATAAAACAGAGGAAGAAATTGAAAAAATGTATTTATGCGAACATATGGATACGGGTGTCCTTCTTCGCTGGAGCAAACTTTTGAAATATGATTTTTTCAGATTGTATTCTCAACATCTGATCCTGTATGCACCTCCATTGGCAGAAAAACCGGAAACAAAAAAGAAGGTAACGGCGCTACCTGAGTTTCGCAAAAACATTTATACCACTGAAGTAATCTATTTCATCCTGGAACTTTTAAAAACCGGAGCCAAGACGAAGCAGGATATCATCAATGATTATAAAATTCCAAAAACCACATTATATAAATGGATAAGCAAATACAGCAATAAATAGAATAATTTGTTTAAATATAAATCTTAGAAAAAAGATCATGCCGCCTTAGAGTGAATTGAAAGAAGATATGGGCAATGGCTTAGATCAATACAAACGCAAATTTATGGAAAAATCGAATCCTGATTATAAACGTATATACAATGACATCATTGACCAGAAATATCCTCAAAAAAGAGGTTTATGTTGTAATATTTTAAATAAACCACAGCTGGATGTTTTGGATATCATTCAGATTAACAGTATTATTTTTGATTCACAAGAAAAAGACACCCAAGAATTTAATCACAAACATCGCTCTTATGATGTACATTCCATAAGAAAGATCCTGAATTACCAGAAAAAGGAAAAATTAAATAATTCTGAGGTATCCAGAAAATTTAAGCTGAGCAGGAATACCATTGCCAAATGGAAAAAATTTTTCCCGGCATAGTTTTATATAATTTAACAATAAATACAAAAGATCTTTTCCATACTCTTAAAGTTAAAGAGTACAGGAAATGATAACTCCAAAAGTTTATGCATTTCCTATAGTAAAAGCCTTGTGGGCGGCAAACCATATTGCTTTTTAAAAGCATATGAAAAATGTGACAAATCCTCAAAGCCCAGATCCAGATAAATATCAGATGATTTCTTCCCATTTTCTAAAAGATAATGCGCTTCCTGTAACCTTTTTTCCAAAAGCCATTTCCGGGGTGAGGTTCCGAATATTTTTTCAAAATCCCGTTTAAAAGCAGCAAGACTTCTTCCCGTGAGATAAGCAAAGCGGTCGAGCTTCACATTGAAATGATAATTTCTGAGCATAAATCCTTCTAGATCTATTTTATAAGGAGCAGAGATATCATAAAGGATGTTCTTCAGTGACGGATCATATCCAAATAAAAGGATCAGAGCTTCTTTTTGCTTTAATAATGCCAGTTCGGGAGATTTATTTTCCAGGAGGTCCTGATATTGCAACAAAGATTCCATGAAATATTTCAGATGCTGTATTCCGGATAGCTCGATAAAAGCCGGTGATTTCATCCGCTCATGAAGAACAAAATTTTCATCCGTACTCATCTTTTTCAGCATTTCATCATCAAACCTGATAGATAAAGATTTAAATTCAGATTCTTCTCCCGGCTTTTTCAGAAATTTTATCAGCTGGTTCTTCCTCACCAGATACACATCACCACTTCGAAATATTTTCCGCTGAACGCCGTCATTAAGCTCCATTTCCCCGGAGATCACCATCGACAAGGAATTGTAAGAAGCAAACTGCTCACCTTCACGGAACGTGGTGAAATAACAGGAGTAATTGATGTAGTTGATATTTTCAGACATTCTGATTATGAATTAAAGCCAAGCCAAAAACCTTTTGACTTGACTGTTCAATATAGTATTTTTTATGTTTGTTTAAATCAAAATTGATTTCGGTTCCAAATATTCTTCCAAACCATACACTCCGAATTCCCTTCCAATACCGGATTGCTTAAATCCCCCGAACGGTGCCAGCGGATCATGCTTAAACCCGTTAATACAAACCCTGCCCGCTTCAATCCTGGAAGCCACTTTCAATGCACGGTTTTCGTCTGCAGAAGTTATGTAAGCTGCCAGGCCGTATGAAGTATCATTGGCAATGGTAATGGCATCCTCTTCATCCTCGTAAGCGATAATAGAAAGTACCGGTCCGAAAATTTCCTCCTGTGCAATGCGCATATCGTTTCGGACATTAGTAAAAACCGTAGCTTTCACAAAATTTCCATTTTCAAGACCTTCGGGCTTTCCGGTTCCGCCGACCAGCAATTCCGCTCCTTCATCCACGCCAATCTGAATATAAGCCTGCACTCGTTCGTATTGCTTTTCTGAAACCATTGGACCTACATTCGTATTTTCATTCGAAGGATGTCCTACCACAACCTGAAGCGCTGCTTCTTTCACCAGCCGGTTAACTTCTTCCAGCCTGGATTGAGGGACCAAAAGACGTGTTGGCGCAATACAGGCCTGTCCACTATTCATATAAGCACCAAAAAGCGCCTGAGGAATTGCCTGTTCAAAATCCGCATCATCCAGAATGATATTCGGTGATTTTCCTCCTAGCTCCAGGGTTACTCTTTTCATCCCTTCTACAGCACCTTTAGCAATCATTTTTCCTGTTTGGGTAGAACCGGTAAATGATATTTTAGCCACATCCGGATGGTTTACGATTTCATTTCCTACCACGCTTCCAAGGCCGTTTACCACATTGAAAACTCCGTCAGGCAGTCCGGCTTCATGGAAGCACTCTATAATAAGCTGCGTCTGAAGTGCGCTCATTTCGCTCGGCTTCACCACTACGGTACATCCGGCAGCCACTGCTGTAGCAAATTTATTACATATAAAGCTGTTGCTGGAATTCCAAGGAGTAATAATCCCTACTACCCCAACCGGCGTCATCTGTACAAGGGTATTCCCGGATTTTCTCTCAAATTCAAAATGGCGTAATGTTTCAATCATATGTTCAAAAGAACCTGCCATATTCCTGAAACTCATAGTGCAAAACTGGCGGGTACCACCGTATTCCAGGATCATGGTTTCGATTAATTCGTGCTCCCTGTTTTCTACAGCTTTTTTTAAATTTTCAAGAATTTCAATGCGGTCTTCAATACTTGTTTTTGAAAAAGTTCTCAATGCTCTCTTAGCAGCTTCAACTGCTTTCTGCGTATCGGTTTCATTTCCTAAAACCACTTCCCCTATTTTTTCATGGGTAGAGGGGTTAATCAGATTAAACACTTCTGTTCCGTTCAGTTCTGTAAACTTCCCGTTGATGTAGGCTTTGTCTATACGTTTCATATTATTTATCTTAATTGTATGGGACAAAGTTCCCAAAATTTTTAGGGAAACGTTTTGCCGGACAGCTCAACTATACTTTGTTGCAAAGCTCAGAAATGCTGCAGAACCAAATTCAACCTATAAGGATCATGGCATCATCCTTATTATTTATCATAATATGCAGACAAAATATTAATCGGCTCAGGATGACCTTTTTGGATAGGTTTTATCTACTTCACATAAATGCCTGAAAACTAAAACACTAAAACTTTTCATACCAAAATCAGTATAGTCTACCCACAAAAAAGACTAAAAAAATGTTTTATCGTGAAGAATTTTATATATTTGCAGCATCTAACAATTAAAAAAATAATTTACTATGTCAGACATTGCATCAAGAGTAAAAGCTATCATCGCTGATAAGCTTGACGTTGAAGAAACAGAAGTAACTCCTGAAGCTAGCTTCACTAACGATTTAGGAGCTGACTCATTGGATACAGTTGAGTTAATCATGGAATTTGAAAAAGAATTCAACATTCAAATCCCTGATGATCAGGCTGAAAAAATTACTACTGTAGGTCACGCTATCGCTTACATCGAAGAAGTAGTAAATAAATAATATTCTTCAACAAAAAGAAAATTTTAAAAGTTTATGGAATTAAAAAGAGTAGTTGTAACCGGTTTTGGCGCAATAACACCGATTGGAAATAATGCAAAAGAATACTGGGAAAATCTTCTTAAAGGTGAGAGCGGTGCTGCTCCGATTACTCTTTTTGATGCCACAAACTTTAAAACGAAGTTCGCTTGTGAAGTGAAAGGTTTCGATCCGTTGCAGCATTTCGATAAGAAAGAAGCAAAGAAAATGGACCGGAACACGCAGCTTGGGCTTGTAGCCGCAAGAGAAGCGGTAACACACTCCAGAATTATCGAAGACAATGTGGATAAAAACAGAGTTGGGGTAATTTGGGGGTCAGGAATCGGAGGTCTGGAAACTTTCGAAACTGAAGTTTTAGGATGGGCCAATACGGAAATTCCGAGATTCAACCCGTTCTTTATTCCAAAAATGATTGCGGATATCACTCCGGGACATATCTCCATTGAGTACGGTTTCCACGGGCCGAACTATACTACGGTATCTGCCTGTGCATCCTCAGCCAATGCTCTGATAGATTCCAAAATGATTATCCAGCTTGGAAAAGCTGACGTGATTGTATGCGGAGGTTCTGAAGCCGCCGTTACAGCAAGTGGTGTCGGTGGATTTAATGCGATGATGGCACTTTCTACAAGAAATGATGATCCTAAAACCGCTTCAAGACCTTTTGATAAAGACAGAGATGGCTTTGTATTAGGTGAAGGTGCAGGATGTATCATCCTTGAAGAATACGAGCACGCGGTAAAACGTGGTGCTACCATTTATGCAGAATTAAAAGGTGGTGGTATGAGTGCAGATGCGCATCACATGACTGCCCCGCATCCTGAAGGCTTAGGTGCTTATCTCGTAATGAAAAACTGTCTGGAAGACGCAGGATTAACTGCTGATGAAGTAGACCATATCAACATGCATGGTACCTCTACTCCATTAGGAGATATTGCAGAATCCAACGCAATTTCGAAATTATTGGGCGAGCATGCTTATGACATTCAGATCAATTCTACAAAATCAATGACAGGCCACCTTCTGGGAGCAGCCGGAGTTATTGAAGCTATCGCTGCATTGGGAACCATTATTCATGGTATGGTTCCGCCTACCATCAACCATTTTACTGATGATGAAAATATTGACAGCAGACTGAATTTCACATTCAATACCGCTGTTAAAAAAGATGTAAAAGTAGCCATGAGCAATACTTTTGGATTTGGCGGGCACAACGCCTGCGTTCTATTTAAGAAAATCTAAATTCAATGAATGGAGTTACAGAAATACTTTTCTAAATTCCTTCTCAGACAAAGAAAAAGAAAATTAACGGAGAGAGACTACTTCCTTAGCACCGAATTGAAAAAAATATTAGGTGCAGAGGTTCAGAATGTTGCTCTTTACCGTGAGGCTTTTTCTTTAAAAAGTTCTTCTAAAAATCAAGACAGCAATTATGAAAGACTTGAATTTTTGGGAGATTCTGTTTTGGGTACAATTATTTCCTGTCATCTGTTTCAGACCTATCCTCAGGCTAATGAGGGATATCTGACCCAGATGAAATCTAAAATTGTTAATAGGAAGAATCTTAATAAATTAGGTGAAGACCTGAAGCTTATCGATCTTTTGCAGAAGCAGGGATCCGCGGCATTGGGTGAAAACATTTCAGGAAATTTATTTGAGGCACTTATCGGTGCTGTTTATCTGGATTTCCATTATGATGCCTGTAAAAAGATCATTCTGGAAAGACTGCTTACGCCTACCGAAATTAATAAGCTTGAGAATAAAATTGTAAGCTACAAAGGTCTTCTGCTTGAATGGAGCCAGAAGAAAAAAGTAAATATAAAATATGAGACCTGCGAGGAAGTCCAGGCCAATAAATCGGTTGTGTTCAGGTGCCATGTCTGGCTGGGAGAAGAAAAGATCGCCAATGCGACAGAGACTTCCAAGAAAAAGTCAGAAGAAAAAGCAGCTCAACGGGCATTTTATATTTTAAACAAAAAAGAAAACATACTTGGAAATTCAAAAACTTTATGATCTGGATGATATAGAATTTGAAGATGTTGCCATAGGATTGGTAAGATTAGCAAAAGATATACCCGCTCATGAGTTTTTCTACAAAATAAATCAAATCAACGGCCTTTCCTTTTCCAGAAAAAAAGATGTGATTATTCACGGGGCTTATTATGACTATTTTTTTCCCAGATTTGAGGCTTACCACAAATCTACAAAAACATGTTTTACCTTTATTTCCAACAGATCTTCGGAAAGTAAGCAAAAAAAACTGCAGACCGAGCTGTTCACAGAAGAAGAAAACATTAAATTTTTATTAAATAATCAGGCAGATGTAGAATATATTCTGCATACATCGGAAGAGATTCCTGATTTTTCCGTAATTTTGCTCCCGGAAAATCTTGTGTTTCCGATACAAGATTATACACTGAGTTCCGAAGAGGAACTTTATCAAATTATCCAGTATTATGAATAAGTATTTAAAGAAGACAAAAATTATTGCAACACTAGGACCTGCTTCTTCGTCGAAGGAGGTAATGTTAGGACTCATGAAAGCGGGTGTTGATATTTTCAGAATAAATTTTTCACATGCAGACTACGACTTGGTTCGGAATAATATTGAAATTATCAGAGAGCTGAATAAGGAATTCGGCTTTTCTGTAGGGATCCTGGGAGACCTTCAGGGCCCGAAACTGAGAGTAGGTGTCGTAAAAGAAGGTTCTTACCTGAACCCGGGAGATATCCTTACGTTTACCAATGAGAAAATGGAAGGTGATTCTACCAAAGTATATATGACTTACCAGCAGTTTCCTCAGGATGTAAAGGTAGGGGAAAGAATCCTTATTGATGATGGAAAACTGGTACTGGAAGTTACGGAGACCAATGGAACGGATACTGTAAAAGCAAAAACCATTCAAGGGGGGCCTCTAAGCTCCAAAAAAGGGGTCAACCTTCCAAACACCGTGGTATCTCTTCCGGCTCTTACGGAAAAAGATGTTCAGGATGCCAATTTCATGCTTGACATGGAGGTTGACTGGATCGCACTTTCTTTCGTACGTCATGCGCAGGATATCATCGACCTTAAAAAGCTGATCGAAAGCCATCCGAACGGAAAATTCAAAACTCCGATCATTGCCAAGATTGAAAAGCCTGAGGGCGTTAAAAATATTGACGAAATTTTACTGGAATGCGACGGATTGATGGTTGCCCGTGGTGACCTTGGTGTGGAAGTTCCGATGGAAGAGGTTCCTGCTATCCAGAAAAACCTGGTAGAAAAAGCCAGATTCTATTCAAAACCGGTGATTATTGCTACCCAGATGATGGAAACCATGATCAACAGCCTTACGCCAACGAGAGCAGAGGTGAATGACGTTGCCAACTCCGTATTGGATGGTGCTGATGCCGTAATGCTTTCGGGAGAAACCTCTGTAGGAAGATATCCCGTTCAGGTGGTTGAAAATATGGCCAAAATTGTACAGAATATCGAGAAAACTCATTTTTATCAGCATAAAAACGAGCCGATCGAAAAAGATTATAACTGCATCGATGAAAGGTTCATCACGAACAGGGTTTGTCTTGCTGCTGTAAGAATTGCCAAAACAACCAATGTTTCTGCAATTGTTACCCTGACGCATTCAGGATATACTGCATTCCAGCTTGCTGCTCACAGACCAAATTCCCACATCATCGTTTACAGTGGAAACCGAAGGGTAATCACCATGCTGAATCTTCTTTGGGGAGTTCATGCCTACTACTATGACATGAAAAAATCTACTGATGAAACAATCATCCAGGTGAATATGCTGACGCACAACCACGGCTATATTGAAAGCGGAGACTTTGTAATCAACATCAATGCAACTCCATCTTATGAAGGAGGGAAAACAAATACGCTGAGATTGACGACAGTATAATAATAAGGCGAAAGGGCAAAATTGCTAAAAGGCGAATAGGCGAATAGGCGAATAGGCGAATAGGCGAATAGGCGAATAGGCGAATAGGCGAATAGGCGAAATTACTCTTTCTCAATCATACAAAAACTCCCGGAAACAAATTTTTCCGGGAGTTTTTTATTTTAATGACTGCAAGTCTACATGAATACATTGTACATTGTACATTTTACAATATAACGCACAACTAGTTCCCTACAATCGTTCTTGCCGTTACAAACTCCTTTAAAGCCAGCAAAGACAGCTCCGTTCCATAGCCTGAAGCCTTGCTTCCACCGAATGGAAAACGCGGATCAGAACTGGTCATTCTGTTGATATTGACTGTTCCTGATTCCAGGTTTTCGATAAAGAACAGCTGACGGTCTGTATTTTTTGTCCAAACGGAATTGGAAAGACCAAAAGGAATATCATTTGCCATTTGTAAAGCTTCTTCATCACTTTTAGCGATCATAATCATTCCAAGCGGCCCGAAAAGCTCTTCCTTTAAAATAGGATTTCCTTCCTGAACCCTGATTAAACCGGGTTTAAATTCATTGTCAGAAATTCTCTCCAACGGTATAATAATCTCAGCGCCATTTTCCAGGGCACGGTTGAACTGAGCTTCCAGCTCATCAGCGAGATCCGGTCTTGCCATTCCTGCCAGTTTAGTTTCCTTGTTTAAAGGATCTCCAACTTCATAGGTTTTATATTCTTCAATGAATTTCGGTAAAAATTCATCTTCAATTTTTTCGTCAATAATAAATCTTTTGGCTGCTGTACAGGTCTGTCCGCAATTCTGAAGTCTGGATTTCACACCTGCTTTTGCAGCTTCGTCTAAATCTGCATCGTCAAAAATAATAAAAGCGTCACTTCCGCCTAATTCCAGTAAAGATTTTTTGATATTTAAACCGGCAATAGAAGCCACTTCTCCACCTGCTTTTCCACTTCCGGTAAGGCTTACTCCTTTTACTGCATCATGCTCAAGAATTTCTTTCACAACCTTGTGCCCTACTTCCAGATTCTGGAAAACACCTTCCGGAAAACCGGCTTCCAAAAGAACACTCTCGATTGCATTTCCGCTACCGAAACAAATGGATGCATGTTTCAAAACCACTGTATTTCCGGCCAGAATTGCAGGAACAGCAAATCTCAATACCTGCCAGAAAGGAAAATTCCAGGGCATTACTCCTAAAATAACACCTTTCGGAACATAATGAACTTCAGAATAGGAAAATTCAGATTCCACTTTTTCAGGCTTTAAAATATTGTCGGCATCTGCATAATAATTCATCATTAAAGCGCATTTTTCCACCTCAGCAATCGATTCTGAAACAGGTTTATTCATTTCTGTCGTTATGATCCTGCCGAATTTTTCTGAATTATTTTTTAAAATTTCCGCCGCTTTTGCAATCAGCTTCTGCCTTTCTTCAAACGGTACTTTTCTCCATTCTGAAAATGTCTTATCTGCTTTAATAAGCTTATTTTCAATTAACTGTTCCATAATATAATTTCTGTTTTAAATTCACAAAATGAATTTATGAATGCCTTTATTCTAAAAGCACCGTGAAAGTAACAAATTTTATTCCTTAAGGCTAATTAAAACAATGATTTTTCTCTATTAAAATCATATAATTTCCTGTTAAATCATAAACCACTCATTCACAAGGCATGCAGCAAGTCTCGCGGTTCTGTCCTGAATATCAAGGGAAGGATTCACTTCTGCTGCATCCAGAGCCAGTAATTTTTCACTTTTCAGGATATGCCTGTAAAAATGCATGAAAGGAGTATCTGCAAAAATTCCGTTGTAAGCAGCTGCTGAAACTCCCGGAGCAACCGAAGCATTGAAAACATCCATACAGATGGTAAGATAAAGCACATCCACAGACTCTGTCAGTTCATCAATCCGTTGGTAAACAGAGGGAAGATTTTCAAAGAAAAGTTCATCTGCGAGAATATATTTCATCCCGTATTGGTGGGCGGTATCAAATAATTTAAGGGTATTGGAATTTCTCTGGATCCCGATGTGCAGTGAGTTCATCTCTCCTTCCTGCGCAATCTGCCAGAAACCTGTTCCGGAGCTGGCTCCTATCCCTTCTTCCGGCTGTCTGTTATCAAAGTGGGCATCGATATTGATAATACCGATCTTCTGTTCCGGAAACGCCGTTTTTACGCCTAAATAATGGGCATAGGTTACTTCATGGCCTCCACCCAGAACAATTGATTTTCCTCCCTTTAAAAGTACTTTCGATACTTTTTTAGCAAGACTGTTCTGCGTGCTCTCCAGGTCACCGTCTTCACAGGTTACATTTCCAAAATCCAGCAGGGAAAAATCAGGGCGGATCACCGGGAAATTAGACATATTTTTCCGGATCACATTAGGAGCGTCTTTGGCTCCCTGCCGGCCTTTATTTCTTCTCACGCCCTCATCTACCGCAAAACCATGCAGCACAAAATCGCCTGCTTCAATAGTATCGTAATGCTGTTCTTCTTTAACTCTCTGAAATATTCTGTGGAAAAGAAGCTCTTCCCCGTCTAATCTGCCTTGCCAAATATCCTGAAACATAGAATTCAAATTAAATTTTAATGACATCGTTTTATCCGGTAAATCTAAATAATATTGTTTACATATTAAAACGCTCCCGCATTCGGTACATGATGACACCTGTCATTCAATCCAGTATTATTTTCAGATCATTCTTTTTTCTGATTGGCATTGCTGCTGATGAACATTTCGTTGCGCTCTTCCGAAACAATTTCCAGGAAACGCTCATAATGTTTGAGAACATCGGAAATCAATTCATTTTTTGTAAAGTACTGTACATCATAACCTTCTCTTCCATCTCCGAAATAGGATCTTGGATAGTGCGTTTTATTGTCATCCAGATCTGGAAGATTTTCTTCATTGATGATATATTCAGAGACAGTTTTCACTTTATTTTCCACTCCATAGATAAAATTATTGACTACGCCCTGGTGGATTTCTATTTCCGTTCTGACTGGACTTTCGTAATGATTTATTTTTGCCTCAATTCCGTTGGCTGCAAATTCCTGCTGCAGATCTGTAAAGGCTTCTGTAGTTTTGACCTTGATAAAATGATCTACCGAAGAATTATCTTTAAAGGAAACAATATTTTTTAACCGTTCTTTCCAAAATTCACCTGACCAAGGAACGGTTGACGCGGAAAAACTGGTATCGTAATATTTCTGATCAATAATTAATCCCTTCATGAGACTCACAATAAACAAAAGTACTATGATTGAAAAGGGTAACGCCGTAATTAAAGTCATACTCTGAAGCGCTTTTAATCCTCCGGCATTTAATAATAAAAGCGAAAGCACAGCAAGTAAAATACCCCAGAATATAATTTGCCATTTGGGAGATTTGGTGGCATTTTTTGTCGCGATACTATTCATAACAAATATTCCGGAATCAGCAGAGGTCACAAAGAAAATGATAATGATGGCAATAACAAAATATCCCGTGAGTGCCGACAAAGGCATATATTCTAAAAACCGGAACATCAATGCATCAGGATCGGATGCTAGCTCACTTAGTTTTCCCTGGGCAACATTGAAATCGAACCAAATGGCACTGTTCCCGAATACGGACATCCAGATAAAATTGAATAAGGTAGGAAGGACTAAGACTGCCAGAATAAATTCTCTGATGGTTCTTCCTTTAGAAATCCGTGCAATAAATAATCCTACATATGGTGACCATGAAATCCACCAGGCCCAGTAGAGAATAGTCCAGTCATAAAACCAGGGTAATGCATTCTTTTCATAAACATGGGTATTAAACGTAAGATTGAAAAAATTATTAATATAGTTCCCTAATCCCTCGGTAAAGCTTCCTATGAGATAGACTGTAGGTCCCAGTACCAATACAAAAAGTAATAGGACAATGACACTCATGATATTAATATTGCTTAAAATCTTTACGCCTTTATTGACTCCGCTAATCGCAGAAAAAACAGAAAGCGAAATAAGGCTGATCACAATAATCACCTGATTGGTAAAGCTGTTTTCCGGGGTGATATGAAGTATATTCAATCCGGAACTGATCTGTACGACTCCAAATCCCAAAGTTGTGGTCAGTCCGAAAAAAGTGCAGCATAATGCAAATACATCAATAGCATTTCCCCACCTGCCGTTAATCTTATCTTTCAGAAGTGGATAAAAACAGCTTCGTAAGGAAAGGGGCAGTCTGTACCGGTAGGCAAAGTAAGATAAGGAAAGCCCTACAACACCGTAAATAGCCCAGGCATGAATTCCCCAGTGAAAAAAAGTATATAATTGCGCCTGCTTGGCTCTGCTCACGTAATGATTATCTGCAAAAACTTCAGACGAATAGTGCTGTATAGGTTCTGCCACACTAAAATAAATCAACCCAATTCCCATCCCGGCCGCAAACAGCATCGAAATCCAGGAAAAAAAAGAATATTCCGGCTTACTGTCATTAGCCCCCAATTTTATATTCGCATATTTACTGAACAGCAGGTACACCAAAAAGATCACAAACAAAGTGACCGCCCAAACGTAGATCCAGTTCAGATTAACAAATATAAACTGCTTAATCTCGTTCAGAATCTTTTCCGTGGGTTTAGGATACAGCGCCGAAAGAAAACATGTTCCGATAATAAAAATGAGACTTGGAACAGTAACACCTTTGTTGAATGTAGACTTTAGATTTTTAGATTTCATCACCTTTATTTTTTCGTATTTTAATATTAACAGACACCTGGCATAGCCCTGGTAGAAGTACTCAAAGAATAATATGACTGCTTTATTTTCCTTATCAAGGCGTGTACTTAAGAACTATAGAAAGTTACTGTTTTATTCAGAGACTGAACAGTAACGGGGGCACAAGATAAGGAAACTTAAATAAAAAAATAAAACCTAAGGCTGGTAAAGCGTCAAATTCATCAGCCCCGCTAAACTAAAACATGCTCTAATTTACATTATAATGTTCAAAGATTTGCCAGTATTTATCTTTATAAATTTCGAGTGAAATTTTATATTGAGGATTTTCTCTGATGAGCTGATCAAAAACTTTTGAGGGCTGTCTGAAATCTTTGCTGGCAAAATAAATGCTTTTACAATGGTCGGCTGTTTCCCGACCAATGTACAAATTTCCACCTTCAGGACTGAGAATTTCTACTGCCTGGTCTTCAATGGCATTCATTGCGTTGTAATCTTTTTCTCCGGGAAAACCCTCATTGTGGCTTCCGTCATATGAAATCTTAAGAACCGAAATCCATGGGTAGGATGCTTTTGCCTCATAATTCAGCAAAGAAACATTAACTGTAGCCATCAGAGGCATCCCGTTTTCCAGTGTTCCTTCAAAAAGAGAAAACTGATCATCACCGACCAGAATCTGTTGGTCTTTATACTTTTCTGTAAACTCCCGTTCGCGCCAGAGGAGGAATTCTTTTAGTTTTTCTATCGGAACAAGTTCTTTCTGTGCCTCACTTTTACCGATAATGGTGAAGGTATCGATCTGGGTGGCAAAATTCAATTCGCCCAGGAAATTATCCAGAAAAATGCAGATTCCTGTGGTGGCCGCACTCCTGCTTTCCTCATTGAAATCTTCATAAACAAATGCAAGATCAATCTCATCCGGATATCCTTCTATTTCGTTGGAATAGAAGTAAATATTATCTTTGGTAAACTCACTGCTCCCGATTCTGACGCCTACATTTTGTATCTGGGTTTCCGGTTTCAGGGCTGTAAATTTCCAATGATCCATCTCCGGGGCAGCAGCGATAAGTTCTTCCGCAAAAACTATTTTTTTCACATCTCCTTCTACAGTAATGATAAGTTCAGCAGTATCTTCATCACGCATTCCGGACAGAAAGTAGTAACCGCTGTTGATCTTCGCCAACTCAGGAGCTATTATATCAAAAAACTGATCTTCAATATTTTCCCTGTTTCTGACTACTTCAAGAAATGTTTTTTCCTTTGTTAAAAACCAATCCCAGAAATCTTTATAAGTCATGGTTTCTTTTTCCGGATTTGTACTGCCTGAAGTTTGCATGTTTACTTAATTAAATTTCCTCCGATATACACATTTTCTGCACCAAGACTTCCCTGCTTGTAAAGAACATTCTGGAAATTATTGGTTTTAAAAGTCACAAAGTCTGCCTTTTTACCCTGTTCGAGTTTTCCGATATCTTCAAGGCCAAGGGCATAAGCTGCACGGAAAGTGATTCCGGCCAATACCTCAGCAGTTGTTAATTTTTCAAATGTTGCCAGGATAGAAGCCTGGGTAATTAAATTTCCCATAGGAGCTGATCCCGGGTTCCAGTCGCTCGCAATAGCCACAATAGCTCCGGCATCCAGCAGTTTCCGGGCAGGTGTAAATTTTTCTCCAAGTCCTAAACTTGCTCCCGGAAGTGCTGTAGCCACTGTATCTGACTGGGCTAAAAATTCAATATCTTCGTCAACAGTAGCTTCCAGATGGTCGGCAGATTTGGCCCCAACCTCCACTGCGATCCTTGAGCTTCCCGGAGTAAACTGGTCTGCATGAACCGTAATATCAAAACCTAAATCCTTAGTTTTAAGAAGAAAGTCTCTGCTTTCTTCAGGCTGGAAAGCAGATTTTTCAATAAATATATCTACCCGATCCGCCAATTTTTCTTCTTTTACTTTCGGTAAAATTTCGGCCAGAATATAATCCAAATATTCCTGATTGCTTCCTTCAAAATCCCTAGGCTTCAGGTGCGCAGAAAGACATGTAGGAACCAGTCTGGCTGTTGTATGATCCTGGGCTTTTTTGATAATTCTGAGCATTTTCAGCTCGTTTTCTACATCCAGGCCGTACCCGCTTTTTATTTCAATCGTGGTGATTCCCAATGAGACCAGGAAGCCAATTCTTTCTACCAGTGTTTTTAATAATTCTTCTTCTGAAGCATTTCTTGTATGCTGTACGGAACTCCATATTCCGCCGCCGCTTTCTGCAATTTCCAGATAGGTTTTCCCTGCATTACGCATAGCAAAATCATTGGCACGGTTTCCTCCAAAACAGATGTGGGTATGGGCATCTACAAATCCGGGGAGTGCAATCTGCTCGCCTTCAATAGCTTCAATTTCAATATTTTCATGTCCGGATTTCAGGGCATCAAAGTCTCCAACGCCATGTATTTTTCCATCATTTACTACAATTCCTCCGTCTGCGATAATTTGTAACTGCTCATCAGAAAGCTTTCCTCTCAGCGGAAGATTAGAAAGGGTTACGATCTGTTTAAAAGGTCCTATTAATTTCATTGATCTAAGATTAAAGCCTCAGCTTATTGTATAATAATTTTTCCTCTCAAAAATACTTAAAATATATCAATCCCGTAAACCATAAGCATTCTGACTTCCAATCTTAGCCTTAACTTCATCCTCAACCTTAATCTTAACCTCAGCCTTGATCTGCTTTTTCAATCGCTGAAATTTCTCAGTCTAAGCCTCAACCTTAGTCTAAATTTGCTATCTTTGAGGGAAATGAAATGAATTAATGCCAGATTTTTTACATCCAGATAAGGAAAACTACTCACACGAAGAACTGATGCAGGAGGAGCAGATCCGTCCCCAGAGTTTTAAAGACTTTGCGGGACAGAGAAAAACTTTGGAAAACCTTGAAGTTTTTGTCAGTGCTGCCAAAAGACGTGGTGGAGCTCTTGATCATGTGCTTCTGCATGGTCCGCCGGGTCTGGGTAAAACCACTTTAGCCAACATCATTGCCAATGAACTTGGCGTAAGCTGTAAGATCACTTCCGGCCCAGTTTTGGATAAACCGGGAAGTCTGGCAGGCCTGCTGACGAATCTGGAGGAAAATGATGTGCTTTTTATTGATGAAATCCACCGTTTGTCTCCGGTAGTGGAAGAATACCTGTATTCTGCCATGGAAGATTACAAGATCGATATTATGCTGGAAACCGGTCCCAACGCAAGAAGCGTACAGATCGGCCTCAACCCTTTTACGCTGGTAGGTGCTACCACAAGAAGCGGAATGCTAACCAAACCGATGCTGGCAAGATTTGGGATCCAGAGCAGGCTTGAATATTATTCGGTTGAGCTTTTATCCATGATCATCCAGAGAAGTTCCAGGGTTTTAGGCTGTAAAATTTATGAAGATGCTGCAATAGAAATTGCCAGAAGAAGCCGTGGAACGCCGAGAATTGCCAACGCTTTATTAAGAAGGGTCCGGGATTTTGCAGAGATCAAAGGCAATGGGGAGATTGAGATCAAGATTACAAAATATGCGCTGGATTCTCTTAACGTGGATGAATTTGGTTTAGATGAAATGGACAATAAAATCATGCGCGTCATGATTGAAAACTTCAAAGGAAAGCCGGTAGGAATTTCTGCACTGGCCACTTCCATTGCTGAGAACCCTGAAACGCTGGAAGAGGTTTACGAACCGTTTCTGATTCAGGAGGGATTCATTATCCGAACGCCAAGAGGAAGAGAAGTTACCGATAAGGCTTACCAGCACTTAAAAATATCCCGACCTAAGAATCCGGGAGAATTATTTTAGCCGTCTATGTTTGTTCCGAAATTATACAGAAGTGAAGATTATGATCTGATGAGGGAAATCATCAGGGAAAATGCTTTTGCATTACTTATTTCTTCAGACGAAAAAATAAGGGCTACCCACTCCATGATGATGCTTAATGAAGATGATCCGGAAAATAAATATATTGAAACTCATATTTCAAAAGCAAATCCCCAGGCCAGACTTTTAAAAGACGGAGATGAAGTACTCTGTGATTTCCTGGGAGCCCATGCTTATATTTCCAGCAGCTGGTATGATCATATCAATGTTTCAACCTGGAATTATGAAGCGGTACAGATTCATGGTAAAGTACAGCTGATGACTCATGATGAACTTTACAAACATCTGGAAAAACTAACCGCGAAGTATGAAAGTTTTCAGAAATGTCCGGTGATGGTGAAGGATATGGGGAAAGAATTCGTTGAAAAGGAAATGAAAGGTGCTTTCGGGCTGAAAGTGATTCCAACGGAGATCTTCATCAAACAGAAGCTTTCGCAGAACAGAAAGGAGCATGATTATGAGAATATCATCTCGGAACTGAAACAGACAGGTGAGAATGGGAGAAAAATTGCGGAGAAAATGAAATTAATTAAGAAAAAATAATCAAAATATATATGAAACTATATCCAATACAGTGTGGAAAATTTAAGCTGGATGGCGGTGCCATGTTTGGAGTCGTCCCAAAGAGTCTGTGGGAAAAAACCAATCCTGCAGACGAAAGAAACCTGATTGAACTGGGAACCCGATCCCTGCTTATAGAAGACGGCAAGAAGCTGATCCTTGTAGATTGCGGTCTTGGCAACAAACAGGATGATAAATTCTTTGGTCATTATTCTCTTTGGGGAGATGACAGCCTTGATAAAAATTTAAAGAAATTCGGTTTTGTAAAAGAGGATATCACAGATGTATTCCTTACACATCTTCACTTTGACCATTGCGGAGGAGCTATTGAATGGAATGATGACAAGACAGGATACAGACCAGCCTTTAAAAATGCACAGTTCTGGACGAATGAAAACCACTGGAAATGGGCTACAGAGCCTAATCCAAGAGAGAAAGCAAGCTTTTTGAAAGAGAATATCCTTCCGATGCAGGAAAGTGGGCAACTGAACTTCTTACCGCTTCCCGCTACAGGAAATTACGGTTTTGCACCTGACCTGAAAATGGATGTCATCTTTGTAGACGGACATACGGAAAAACAGATGCTTCCGGTGATCCAGTACCAGGAAAAAACGATTGTATTTGCTGCGGATCTTATTCCTACTGCGGGACACATCAACCAGGTGTATGTGATGGGATATGACACCAGACCTCTGCTGACCATGGAGGAGAAAGGAAAATTCCTGAAACAGTGTGTAGACAATGAATACCTTCTGTTTTTTGAGCATGATGCCCACAACGAACTGGCCAGTCTTAAAATGACTGAAAAAGGGGTAAGGCTGGACGAGATCCATAGTTTTAATGATGTTTTTGGATATTAATTTTTAGTTTATGGAAGAATTACATTCAGAAATACAGAAGGCAGATCCGGAACCCGCACCCAAGATCATCGGACTTACCGGAGGAATTGGTTCAGGAAAAACTACCGTAGCCCGCTTCATTGAAGAGTTCGGATTTCCGGTTTATTATTCTGATGACAGGGCAAAAGCCATTGTGAATGAGAGCGAAGATTTAAAGACAAAGATCAAAGCCTTGTTAGGGAATGAAGCTTATGATGAAAATAGCATGTATGACAGGAAATTCGTGGCTGAAAAAGTTTTCAGTAACAAAGAACTGCTTCATGAATTAAACGAAATCATTCATCCTGCCGTAAAGGTTGATTTTGAAGAATGGCTGAAAAAACAAACCAAATATTTAGTCTTTAAAGAAACGGCTTTGTTATTTGAATTAAGACTGAACAGACAATGCTACAAATCACTCCTGGTGACCGCCGAAGATAATATCAGAGCGAAAAGGGTGATGGACCGGGACGGAAAAACCTACCGGGAAGTAGAGGCCGTCATGGAAAAGCAGATGCCTGAAAAGGATAAGATCAAACTGGCAGACTGTATTATCTACAATAACACCAACTTAGATGATCTTAAGGAACAAACCGAACAGATTATCTTCAGTATCGAATAAAAGAAATCCCCTTCAGAAACAACTCTGACGGGGATTTTTATTGCCACATTTCAAAATAAAAGAGACTGCCACTTTGGGACAGTCTCTTCGTCTATTGGAATTTAAAATTTATCTTTTGATGAATTTCCCCTGAATGGAATTCCCCTGGTCCTGGATATCCAGCACATATACTCCACTCACCAGCTGGCTCACATCCAGCTTATTATTTAAAATTACTCCACTTGCTATCAGCTTACCAAAGTGATACAGCTTATAATTGGCAGTTTTACTGATATTTTTCACATTGAGAATGGTGCTTACCGGATTTGGATAAAACAGGAAGTCACCCTGATTCACCGGGTTATAAACAGCGTTTTTAAAGATTCTCACTTTATAATCTTCCACTTCTCCCTCCTTAAAATCCGTACACGTTACCGGAATATCACCTCTTCTCATGGCAACTCTCATCACTACATACTTACCATCAGTCATGCTTACAAAGGCATTGGCCGGTACATTGAATGTTCCTTTTACAGGCGTATCCATATTCGGACCTGAAGCCAATATTCTTTCATCAATATCGAATTCTCCGTCTCTGTTGAAATCTATCCACACTGCTACTCCTTCGGAATAATTCGTACCTGTCCATTTTTTTTCAATGATGATTTCATTACCCACAGAACCCTGGACCAGTTCTATCAATGTCTTCGGAACTTCCGTATAGTCTGAATAAACTGTTGCTGCCGAAGCATTTTCCATAACCGGTCTTCCGTTTGGTTTAACGGTCACTTTTGCGATATGTTCGCCGGTTGAACTTTCAGAAGTCATGTCACAATACTCTACTGTTGGGGTAGTGAAAAAGTAAGGAGGTGTAAAGCTGCCATATACTCCATTACAGATATTAGCCACCTGAAGTTCATATTTTGTGAGTTCTAATAATCCCGTTAAGGTATAGACATTGGTTGGTACCTGAATTTGTGTCCAGCTTGGAATACCTACTTTTCTGTACCTCAGCACATAGGTGGCACCGGGAAAAGGATCCCAGGTGATTTGTGCTGATGTCGGCAGAAGCTGTACCATCGTCAGCCCTGAAGGGGGCTGGTCGCATGTTCTTTCCGTTGTAAATACTTTTGGATTCGAATATGTTTCAGGAGGACACTGGCTGGCTACCTGAACTTCATAGGTCTTATTAGCAGCAAGACCGGTAAGCGTAAAGGTATTTGCCGGAGGAACAGGTAAATTAACCTGGTTCCAAACAGTGGTTCCTACCTCTCTCCATCTTAATTTATAGGTGAGATTCGCAGCTATCGGCGACCAGGCTATTAAAGCTGAATTGGCCGTAATAGCACTTATGGTTACATTGGGAGGTGCAGGGTCACATTGCGTTGTAAATTCAGTATGGGAATAGGTTCCTCTTATACCATCACATACAACAGCTACTTCTACTTCATATAAAGTATCCGGCGATAAGTTGGTTAGATTAATACTATTGGTGGTTGCCGGGGGTTGTGCTACCGGTTGGTTTGTAGTGGTCCAGGCTGTTGTACCTACCGCTCTGTACCTTATCTCATAGGAATCCGCTCCATTATTCAGGGGCCAGGTTACAGCAGCTGAATTATGTGTAATACTAGTTATTGATACTACAGACGTAGCTGTACTGCAAATTCCCGTTTTAAACATAGGTCCAGGTACCCAGACACTTTTATCCGCCGCGCTGCAAACAGAACGTACCCACCAGAAGTAAGTAGTGTTTACAGACAGTTGTGATAAACTTGCTGAGATAGTAGGTGAAGCTCCTGCTGCATTGGCAGTTCCTGTTGCAGCTGTTGTATTGTTAGGAGGAGTATTTGTAGTACTAAGGTAATATTCGTATCCATTACCCGGTACTTGGGCAGGCGCTGTCCAGTTAAGTTTTGCGGTGGTAGGTGTGACAACAGGTACTGATAAGCCCGTTGGTGGAAAACAGGCATTGATTTTAATATTATCTACAGTAGCAGGCGGCTGGGTACCATTACCGGCATTATTGGTCCATTCAAATACCAGACGCATATTGCCTCCTGCAAAACTGCTTAAATTAACGTTGTTATTGATATAAGTCTGCCAGTTACCCTGCTGATTATAATCAGTCCCTATTCTTATTCTTCCTGCTGCTGCAGTAATTTGTGTTCCTGCCACAGGAGTGAAGGTAGTAGGAACAAGCCAGATTCTTAAATAATCCTGAGCATTTTCCCCAGCCGCTTTCCAATCGAAAGACACACTGCAGACTGTTGTTCCTGCAGGAATAATAATATCCTTATGTGCATGAACAATACTTGCAGCAGCTATATTATAATTATTTGCAGTGGCGGTGGTATTGGATATGTAAATGGCACCAGGTGGGTTTCCTGATGCATTCCCGTAAAACCATTTATTGGTTTGAGTTCCATTAACGAAATTAAAATTACCGTTACTTGTGGCAAAGCTCTCATTATATGGAAAGGGGGAAGCTGTGGGAATGCATGATTGTGTTATGAATCCAATAAGGATAAAGCATAATAATGCGGTTAGTAAAGAGTAGTTTTTAGTCATAGTTTTTTATATAAATTGTATCAGTTATTTATTTCTCTTCCTGATCTACGGATATGGATATCCTAATTACATCTGCATTTAAGATTGTACTACTTTCAAAAAACACATATCCCTAAGTGATCACTATCAAATGACAGAGCTATTAAAAAATAATGAACCTTAAACAAGTCCGTTATTCTATTTACACATATCTCACTATTTTAACAATAAGAATGACAAATATAATTAAAACAATACGAAATATTTAATTAATAATCAATAAAAATAACAAAATATTAAAAATAAAACATAAAATCATATTATAATTAAAAAAATTCACCAAATATGGAATATTAAATGAATAAAATACCTTAAAACTATATATAAATGGATAAAAAAAGCCCTCATTTCTGAGGGCTTTTTTTATTTGAAATTTAAATCTTATTCTTTGATAAATTTCTTTTGGGCCGATTTTCCATTGTCTTCGATATCAATTACATAAACCCCATTGATCAATTTAGATACATTGATCTGGTTGTTCAGCAGGATACCTTCAGCAATAATCTGCGCTGCCGCATTGTAGATTTTATACTTAGCTCTTTTGCTGATGTTTTTCACATACAATACTGAGCTTACCGGGTTAGGATAAATCATAATATCTGTCTGGTTAACCGGATTGGCTGTTGCAGGTTTAGAAATTCTTATTGAATAATCCTCTACTTCACCATTATCAAACTTCATACAGTTAACAGGGATGCCGCCTCTCATCATCGCTACTCTCATTACAACATATTTGTGGGCAGTCATACTTACATAAGCATCTGTCGGTACATTGATCGTTGCTGTAAGAGGACTTGTTGTACCCGGAGCCGATGTGAACACTCTTTCATCAATATCAAAATATCCGTTTCTATTGAAATCTATCCATACGGCAATGCCTGCAGGATCACTCCCGTTCAGCTTCGTCTCAATCGTAAGGGTATTTCCGGTAGATCCCTGAACCATTTCTATGAACGTAGCCGGAACACCTGTATAATCAGTATACCTCGAAGCTCCTGAAGCATTCTCCATTTTA
This sequence comes from Chryseobacterium phocaeense, assembly GCF_900169075.1. Classification (NCBI taxonomy): domain Bacteria; kingdom Pseudomonadati; phylum Bacteroidota; class Flavobacteriia; order Flavobacteriales; family Weeksellaceae; genus Chryseobacterium; species Chryseobacterium phocaeense. The sequence continues at coordinate 191,940 of NZ_LT827013.1, read as the reverse complement.
GGTCTTCCGTTCGGAACCACTGTTATTTTAGAAATATGATCTACCGAATTATTGTTAGCTTCCATTGCACAATGCATCACAGTAGGTGTCGTGAAATAATACGGAGGCGTATATGTTCCCGGTGTACCGTTACAGATATTCACTACCTGCATTTCATATTTCGTGTCTTCCAATAGCCCTGTAATGGTGTGAGCATTGGTTGCTGTAGGAATATTCGTCCATCCCGGAATACCTACTTTTCTGTATCTCAGGATATAGGTTGCTCCCGGAAAGCCTTCCCATACTACTTCTGCAGTGGTAGGTGTAAGCTGGTTGATCGTTAATCCCGGAGGGGCAAGCTCACATGTTCTCAATGTTGTGAAAACAACAGGATTTGAATATGGATTCGGAGTCGTTTCTCCCGTACACTGGCTGGCAACTTGCACTTCATATTTTGTGTATGGATCCAGATTGGTCAAAGGATAGGTATTGGCAGGCGGAGCCGGCAGGTTTACGGTAGTCCAAGCAGGTGCTCCTACTTTTCTCCATCTCATCACATAAGAGGATCCTGCTACCAGTGGTGTCCAGGTAACCAATCCTGAATTCGTAGTGATATTGGTTACTGTAACACCCGGAGCTGTAGGATCGCATTTGGTTTTAAATACCCTGATTGGCGTAAAATTACCAACAGAAGTTCCGCAGTTGGCTGCAATCTGTACTTCATACGTAGTAAAAGGAGTCAGACCGGTTAATGTATACGGAACTGCCGTAACGTATACTGAGGTCCATGCAGTTGTTCCCTGTACTCTGTACTGTAGAAGATAAGTAAGGTTATTCGTTGCACTGGTCCAGTTGACAATCGCTGAGTTATGGGTAATGGTTCCTATTGTAGGATTCGTTGGAGTATCTGTACTACATGGTTTTAATTTTACCACATAATCTTCTACTTCACCGTTTACCGCATTCTGGCACATCACAGGAGCACTTGTACGTCTCACCACAACTCTCATCGTTGTAGTCAGCGGGCCATTGTAAGCTCCTGCAGGAACTGCAAAATTAGCAGTAACAGGAGTTGTGGTGTTCGCTGGAGAAGTCAATATCTGTTCTGACGTTTCAAACGTTCCGTTTCTGTTAAAATCAATCCATGCACTTGTTGCCACATTGGCGGTAGCTGCTGTCCATCCTTTTGCCACAGAGATTTTGTTACCTGTTGAACCAATTTCCAGGGTAATCAGTGTAGCCGGTGTATTATAGCTGGTATAATTGTTTTGTACCGAGTTATTACTCATTGGGGTAAGTGCAGGATTTACAGAAGTAACGGTTACATTCGAAATATGATCGTTTGTTCCTGTACCTGTCATCGGACAGTAAGTAACTGGAGGCGTCGTAAATTGTGTGGAAGGTGAGAATGTTCCCTGGCTTCCGTTACAAATTGTGGCTACCTGTACTTCATATTGGGTCTGTTCAGTTAAGTTTGGAATCGTGTAATTATTTACCGGAGCAGGAACGGGGTTAACTGTGGTCCAGGCTGTAGTACCTACTCTTCTGTATCTTAACACATAAGTTGCACCGGTAGCTGCGATCCATGAAACATTAGCCGATGTAGGGGTAAGGTTGGTCACGGTAATACTTGCAGGAGCAGCAGTAGTACAAGCCGGCTGATCTATTAACTTCACTGCATAATCTTCTACTTCACCATTAGTAAAGTTACCGCAAGCGGCCGGGTTCGTCTGATCTCTGAGTACAACACGCATACGGGTAGTCAAAGGCCCTGAATAAGCTGTTGCCGGTACCGTAAATGTTCCTGTTACCGGAGTGGTTGTATTATTGGCTCCGTTCAGAATTCTTTCAGTGGTTTCAAAAGTACCGTTCTTGTTAAAATCTATCCAGACCCCTACCGCTTTACTGGAGGTAGCAGCCGGCCATGATTTAGCCACCGAAATATTATTATTCGCTGATCCGCGAACCAAAGTGATCAGTTTTGCTGCATCAGATGAATAATCTGTGTAGTTGGCAGCCGCAGAGGTATTACTCATGGTATTTGAGTTGGTTCCCGCTACTGTTACATTGGAAATGTATCCATTATCCGTATTGGTAGAGGTAGCTGCACAATACAGTGTTACAAAAGTCGAAACCGGAGAGAATGTACCCTGCGTTCCTGAACATACGTTAGCAATCTGGAATTCGTAATGAGTTCCTGCCAACAGCCCTGTAAGATTAACTGTATTTGTTGTAGGAGCCGGAGTTACAGTGGTCCACGCAGTTGTTCCTGCAATACGATATTGGAAAACATAGGTTGCACCAAATGAAGCGTTCCAGGTTACCGTAGCCTGGGTCTGTGTAATGGCTGTCACTGTAATTCCTCCAGGGGCATTAGTGGTACAGATGGGAAGTATATCTATTGAAGCGGTTCCAATGGCGTAAAATACATTATTGATAGCGCTTACTCTGATTTTAGCAGTACCACCTACCGTTAAAGGAAAAGCTGTGAAATCCACCGCCTGGTTTCCGTCATTAGGAGTAGAGGCCGCTACAACATTCCATGTAGTACCGTTATCTGTAGTAAAATCTATTTTTACATTAGCTGCATTATAAGGAGCAGCATTTGTGTTCACCACATTCCATGTTACATTGGTCGGTCCATTATTATAAACCGTAGTAGGATTTACGATAAAAGGACCATCGTTTCTTACTGTAATAGTCTGGGTCGCAGATTGTGTCTGCTGCTGCTGGGGATTAGGATTATTGTCTCTTGCCGTAACCGTGAATCTGGTTGTTCTTGCCACAGTAGAAACTGCTTCCCAAAGGCCATTTGCATTATTTAAAACGCCTGCCAATACGGAAGACAGTCTTGGAAAATAACGGGTAGGGCTCGCAGTTGGAGCTACGGATCTGAAAGAAGGACCGGTAGCTGTATTTCCTAAATTAGCATTATTGATCACCTCATTGGCGATGTCTACTTCTTCCCAGTTAAAAGTCATAGGATCATTTTCAGCGTCCGTAGCAGATGCGGTAAGGACGAAGGCTGTTCCTTTTGGAATACTATAACTAGTCAGTGGTGCTATCACCGGAGGGTTGTTAGTAATTACGGTTTCTATATCACAGGTTTTAGCAATCAGATTAGCCTGAATAGCTGTAATATTGGTCACATTAAAATAGGGATCCGAGTGCGGCTGAACATCCGTAGTTGGTCCCGTAATCCCTGCATATCCCATAATACTTGATCCTGAACCAGGTTCCACACTTGTAGGGGAGCCTAACTGAGGAGCAGAATATGAAAAACTGTGAACACCTCCAAGCTGGTGTCCTATTTCATGAGCTACATAATCTATATCAAAATTATCTCCTACAGGGGGGTTACCGCCCGGAGATGTCCATCCGGAACCTTTATCATTGGAAGTAGGTACCGTATTATCCCGGCAGATACACCCGATGCATCCGGCATTTCCACCAGCTCCCGGAGGAGAAAATAAATGTCCTATATCATAGTTTGCATTTCCCACTGCTGCAGTAATTACGTTCTGCACCTGAGAGTTCCACCCTGTGATCCCGTTAGCTACTCCTCCTTCAGTCGCAGAATATGGATCTGTAGCAGCATTGGTATAAATTAAGCTAGGGTAATTCTGGAGGTTCAGGTGAAGGGCAAAGTCTTTTTCATATACTCCGTTGATTCTTGTAAGGGTTGCATTCATTGCAGCCAGCGCGCCGGCCACAGTCCCCCCATGATACTGGGTATATTCACCGCAGACTGAAAGGGCTAACCTCAGCGTTCTGTATTTCTTATCCGAATTTTTTGCAAAATCGTTCGGCTGATTATAAAAAGCTTTACCTTGCTGGCTCAGCTCTTCAATATCATGTCTGGCGCCTTCACTTTCTTCAGTAGAACACACAAAACCGGTCTTATTTTTACCGGTTTTTGGATGTACCCTGTACACCGTTTTATCAGCATTGGCAGGCTCTATAAATTCATAACCGCCATCCTGCATAATCATGGATTGAAAATCATTAGGAGCAAGACTAAATCTTAGGTACTTGGAAGGATCATCTATCCCTACTCCAACATAAGAGCCCAGCTGGTACTGGTCTGCCAGTTCTTTCACTACAACCGGAAAGCTGTAGACTGCAAATTTTTCAATTTTTCCTCCTTTTGTGGGAAGGGAGATAATAACAGGCTTTGCATTTTTACCTGTTTCCTCTGCTTTGCTTAGCTGTGATTTTAACTGCGAAATATTTAAAGAAAAATACTGATCGGTTTTTGAGCCGTCATGTATCCCTTTTCCATTAAACACAGCTGGCGTCCATTGGGCATGGATCATTGCAAATAAACAAAGGAAAAAGAAAGAAATAGAAGTTTTTTTCATAACTTTTTCGATATTTTGTAATAATTTCACAAATCTACTATATTTTTTAATAGAAAAGAAAAAATTATAATAATTTATTAGCAACTAAATAAAAAAATGCATCGTATTAAAAAAAATAACTAATGAGTAATTTGATTGAAAAAATTTCAACAAATAATGAATTATTAATTAAAAATATTCCATATTCTTATCGATTACAAATCTGGATTACAAAAAAAAGCCCTCATTTCTGAGGGCTTCGTCTATTTGAAATTTAATTTTATTCTTTGATAAATTTCTTTTGAACTGTTATACCATTGTCTTCGATATCGATTACATAAACTCCGTTGATTAATTTAGACACATTAACTTGGTTGTTCAGTAAGATACCGTCACCAATAACCTGTCCTGCTGAATTGTAGATCTTGTACTTAGCTTTTTTGCTAATGTTTTTCACATACAATACTGAGCTTACCGGGTTAGGGTAAATCATGATATCAGTCTGGTTAAGAGAATTCGCTATTCCTGGTTTAGCAATTCTGATAGAGTAATCTTCTACTTCCCCATTGTCAAAATTCATACAGTTTACCGGAATACCTCCTTTCATCATCGCTACTCTCATCACAACATACTTGTGAGCAGTCATGCTTACATAAGCATCTGTAGGCACATTGATCGTTGTGGTAAGTGGGCTTGTTGTTCCAGGAGGCGATGTGAATACTCTCTCATCAATGTCAAAGTATCCGTTTCTATTGAAGTCAATCCATACAGCAACGCCTACAGGATCACTTCCGTTCAGTTTTGTTTCAATTGTCAAGGTATTTCCTGTAGATCCCTGAACCATTTCTATGAACGTAGCCGGAACATTTGTATAATCTGTATATTTTGAAGCGCCGGACGCATTTTCCATTTTAGGTCTTCCGTTCGGAACCACCGTTATTTTAGAAATATGCTCTACCGAATTATTGTTAGCTCCCATCGCACAATGCATTACAGTAGGTGTTGTGAAATAATACGGAGGCGTGTATGTACCCGGTGTACCGTTACAGATATTCACTACCTGCATTTCGTATTTCGTTTCTTCCAGCAATCCTGTAATTGTGTAAGTAGGCACTGTTAAAGGAACATTCGTCCAACTTGGAATACCAACTTTTCTATATCTCAGAATATAAGTAGCACCAGGGAAACCATCCCAGATAACTTCAGCCGATGTAGGCGTAAGCTGAGTGATCGTTAATCCCGGAGGAGCAAGTTCACATGTTCTTTCCGTAGTAAATACTTTTGGATTTGAGTACGGGTTAAGTGTAGTTTCTCCAACGCACTTGTTGGCCACTCTTACTTCATATTTTGTATATGGATCCAGACCTGTTAACAGGTGCGTGTTGGTAGGAGGTGCAATGTTCGGTACCTGAGTCCATGTAGTTGTTCCTACTTTTCTCCATTCCAGTGTATACGTGGAGCTTGCCGCAAGCGGTGCCCATGTAATCAGTGCTGAGTTTGTTGTAATATTACTTACGGTAACATTCGGAGGTGTAGGATCACATCTTGTTACAAATGTTTTGATTGGTGTAAATGCTCCTATCACGTCTCCACAAACGGAAGCAACCTGCAGTTCATAAATGGTAGCCGGAGTTAAACCTGTCAATACAAGCGGAAGGTTACCCAGCAATGCAGAAGCATATACTTCAATCCATGTTCCCGGAGGAGTTGTCTGAACTCTGTATCTTACCAGATAAGTCACATTCGTTGCAGCTCCTGTCAAAGTAACCGTAGCAGAGTTATGCGTTGGTACAATGGTAGGTGAGTTTGGAGTAGCATTACTACATGGTCTGATTTTTACAGCATAATCTTCAACTTCACCATTCACTGCGTTCTGACACAATACCGGAGCACTTGTACGCTTAACAACAACTCTCATGGTTGTATTAAACGGTCCTGTATAAGCTGTTGCCGGAACTGTGAAGTTATTATTTGTAACAGGAGTAGCTGTATTCGCTGCAGAATTGATAATCTGCTCTGAAGTTTCGAAAACTCCGTTTCTGTTATAGTCAATCCATGCAGACACTGCAACGTTGGCCGTAGCACCTGTCCATCCTTTTGCTACAGAGATCTTATTGTTTGAAGAACCTGCATCAAGGGTGATCAGTGTCGCTGGTGTAGTATAGCTGGTATAGTTAGTCTGTACTGTCGTATTACTCATTACAGGCACCCCTGGGTTTGAAGAAGTAACGGTTACATTCGCAATGTGGTCGTTAGTTCCTGTTCCAGTCATCGGACAATAAGTCAATGGCGGAGTTGTAAATGTTGTCGCAGTAGAATATGCTCCTGTACTTGTTCCACAGGTAGTGGAAATCTGTACATGATACTGCGTCTGCTCAGTAAGTCCCGGAATGGTATAACTTGTTACCCCCGCTCCTAAAGTAACAGGAGGAATAGTATACGTTGGTGCTGATGCTAATTTCCATCTGATGGTGTAAATAGCATTCGCTGCCCCCCACCAATATACTGTAGCTGTAGTAGCCGTAAGGTTTGATACGGTAATATTTGTAGGCGGAGCCGTAGTACATGGCGGCTGATCAATAAGCTTCACAGCATAATCTTCCGTTTCTCCCCATGTATAAGTTCCACAAGCTGTAGGAGACCCACTTTCTCTTAATGCTACACGCATACGAGTTGTAAGGTTTCCTGTATACACACCACCCGCAGCATTCGGTACCGCAAAAGTAGCTGTTACCGGAGTGGTTGTGTTACTTGGTGAGTTTAATACCTGCTCAGAAGCTTCAAAAATTCCGTTTCTGTTAAAGTCAATCCATACTCCTGTTCCGAATGACCACTGAGTTCCCGGCCAAGTTTTTTCAACAGTAACGGTATTATTTGCCAAACCTCTTACCAAAGTAACAAGTCTCGCAGGATCTGTAGTATAATCTGTATAGTTACTGAAATCTGAAGTACTGGTCATTGGAGTGGCAGCATTCGGCGTTACCGAAACCTTACTGATGAACCCATCAATTGTAGCACTGGTAGATCCTGATGGACAATACACAATAGCTGGTGTAGTAAACGGCATCGGGGTAGAGAATGGCCCTTGTGTGCCCCCACAAATGGTTGCTATCTGGAATTCGTACTGTGTTTGTTCGGTAAGCCCCGTTATGGTATACGTACTTGCAAGTGGTGTTGTAATATTCACCGGAATCCATGGTCCTGTAGGAAGTGTTCTGTACTGAAGAACATAGGTTGCTCCTGTAGAAGGAATCCAGTTCACCTGTGCCGTTGTAGGCGTAATGGTCGAAACATTAAGCCCTGTTGGAGGTGCGGTAGAACATGGTTGCAATGCGATAACATTCAATGTAAAATCTACGAAGTTACCGTAAGGAGCCGATCCGCAGTTAGTAAGTGCACCAATAAATGATGTTGCTGTTCTCACCCTGTAGTTTCCTGGCGGCTGTGTAGCCGGTATGGTAATGGTAGCTGTTCCGGCCGTTACATAGGAAGGTGTTGCCAGAATAGTTTCCCCCGGATCATTAAAGCTCATGTTATTGTTCCAGTCAATCCATACATAATAGTTATATGTACTGGTCCCCACCGCTAAGTTCATAGTGATGGTATTGGTAGGCAAGCCTGAAAAGACAGTAGCTGTGTTATCCACATAAGCACTGTAAGACGTAGCCGTATAATTTAAATTTGAAATACCCCCTGTTGTCGTAATTGTTTTCAGGTAATATGAAGTTGAACTGCTACCTCCGGTTGGAGTACAGTAAGCTGTTAAAATTGTAACAGGACCTGACCATGCACTTTGGTCTGTTGCACTACATCTTGATCTCACCCATACATAATAAGTGGTATTGGCTACCAGTGGAGAAATCGTTGCAGTAGTTCCTGTTGTCACCGTTTGTGATGGTGTGGTAGCTGCGGTAGGTGCTGTTGGAGATGTACTGTAATACACATCATATCCTCCCGCCGGCGCAGGTGAAGGTGCAGTCCAGTTGATTACGGCACTTGTTGGTGTTACCGTACCTGAACTTACCCCTGACGGTGGTATGCAGGATGGTGGCGGTGCAAGCGTTATCCGAAGATTCGGTCTGTTTGCAGTAACAGTTCCATTGTCTGTAGGAGCTGTGGTATCCTGCTGGAAATACATATGCTGTGATGGGGCATTAGAGTAAGTGATGGCACTTCCTGCTGAAGTACCGCCTCCGCCTCCGCCATAGTTGGTTTCCACCAACACCATCAGGTTGTCTGTTCCGTTATAAAAGAAATAGTTTTGTAACGTAACCGTATTCCATCCTGTAGGCAGATTGGCAAGATTCCCGCTATATACAAGAGTAGCTCCTGTAGTTGCGGTAGCCCAGCTTTGCGCTGCTATAGTGGTGGTTCCAACCGGTACGGGTTTTAAATAAATTTTTACCGGAAGGGAAAAGCTCATGGATGCTGTAGAATTCCACGCCACTGATACAACCCCTCCTCCTCCCGGAGTATTTATTTCTGCGGCTGTATAGAGTGATGCGGATCTTTCAAATCCATAAAAAGCACCCAAAGGATACCTCTGAGTACTGGTTCCGGTACCAATAGTAACTGTTTGTGCTTGTGCAAACAGCCCAAAGACCATGCAAAGCAATGTAATGAACATCCGGAACGGCCTGCCCATCTTACAGAGTAAAAATACACTCATATTTTTTCAAATTTTAAATGATAACGATAGTAAGTATAGTGTTTCTTATTTTTTTTGGTGTTCAAATACACTTTTTTGAAACACCATTGATACAGTCAGTCTGTATTGAAAAGAGTAGTTTTTAATTCATACGCAATATTTTTATAATTACACAAATCTAATAATTTTTCAAGTATAAACATATCAATATGAATATATTTTTGTTAAAGTTTTAAAATAATCACATATTAATATATAAAAATACAAATCCCAAGGAGTGCAGTTTTTATTTTGGAACAGAACAAATCTTTTCCTTTCCCATCAATGTTAAATAAAGTTCCTGTTATTTACTAACAGTGCCGAACCTTTATGCAGTAAATACTGAAGTAAAAATTTCTTCATCAATTTACAAACATTGGATTTATTTCACAAATATAATATTTTCATTGAAATAAAATCATTAAATTTTAAATTTCAATAAATAATAGACACTGTTTTTTCATTTTGTAAATCTGCAATAATAACAGAAAAATCCCGGGATAGGGATCCCGGGATTCATGATGAATAGTCAGTATTTTTTTTTCTCTGATGAAAACTGGTTTTATATTAACAGTAAATCAGCATTATTTTTATTAAAACTTATAGGCGATGTTCCATGCAAACCCCATATTGAACTTACCGGAACTCCTGCCGAATCCAGGGACAATCATAGGGGTGATATTGTCCTGCTTGGAAGTATATACCAGATATTTGGGCTGCAGATTAACATCTATATAAAAATCAGATTCAAACAGCTGAACTCTTCCGCCGAGCGTTCCTTCAATCCATGCGGAAGTTTGAGAGGACGAGGGAAATGCAACGGAAGAAGAACTTCCTCCAAATCCCCGTACGGGAATAGCCATATATTCCTGATTATAGAATGCACCTCCTATCTTTCCACCTGCATAAAAGCCGTTGAATTCATTTTCGCGGTCTTTTGCCAGCATATAGAATGCACCCAGTTTTACAAAGGGACCGTTCGCTTTGGCATCATAGCCATTTTTCTGATATACATTTTTCTCAAAACCGGCTTCAGCCACTGCATGAATGTTTCCTTTTATCTTAGAAGAAATAAATCCCTGATACAACACCCTGTCCGAAAAGAATGAAACACCGGCATTGAGAACATCAAAACCTACCATGAAATTAGGCTTGTATTTCTCCTGAACTTTTTTGGATTCTTTCGTTTCTTTTTTCTCCTGAGCCATTCCCAGGATGACTATCATGCTAAAAAAGAAGGAAAAGATTAGTCTTGTCTTCATTCTCTATTTGGTTTAATCCTGCTTCAATTGATATCACAGGCGTAGATTGTATTAATTGTGAACTTAAATTCTCGTATGTTTTCTTGATCCCGCATCCGGGAGAAACATAGGTGGTTTTTGTGGTATACCCCACCCGTACGTGAGACTCCACTCCTTTATCAGCAAACCTGAAGTAAACGTCTGTGTAAGGGGAATCATCGACCCTCAACGGGATCAGCCTGGAATTGATATTCTGAAGTTTTCCCAGCTGTACTTTTCCGGAGCCATAATCTACCGCCACATATAAAGAATCCAGAGTAACTTCTTTTCCTGTTGTCTGGGACTTGAATGCCACTTTTATCCTGGGTGTTCCTTCACCGCTCTCACAGATATCATCGTCTCCGCCACATGACCATATCATCAGGAGGCTGCATAACGCGATTATAATATATGTACAATATTTCATATTTTATTTTTTTGGATCCAGCGCTTTTTCTATTTCAAAAGTAAGCTCCTGGTAATGGTATTTGTTCATTTTGTTATAAACCCCTTTTACTGAAAGGCTATTTTTAATTTCATTCAGGTTTCCTCTTACAATGGCAGAAACATCTGATTTATCCGGAGATTTTGCATCAACAAGTTTAATCATCTGTTCCACATAATTTCTCTGAAGGCTTCTTCCGTACACATCAGGATTTTCTCTCACCATAATGTAATTATTCAGATCCGAGAAAAGATTTACCAATGTGTAGGTATCCTGTTCCACGGCTTCCATCTGATACATATTCTGCAGCACAACAGGGCTAAGGATTCTTGAAAGAACGGCGTTCTGGATTTCTTCAATTGTTTTTACCGGAGTTTTCCCTGTTTTTTCAAATATTTCTTTTCTGATCAGCCATTGCGGAGTGGTAAAAATATTCTCATTTAAAAAATTCATCGCTTCCTGCTGATCTTTTTTAGCCACAGCTTGATACACCGGTCCTGACTGTTCCGCTGTTTTAGGCGTTTCCATCTGGCCTCCAATATATTTTGAAACATGTCCGGCATATCTTCTGAACTGCTGGGTTACCTGATCATACATTGTTCCGAGATTTTCATAATCTTCGTTGGGAGTGTCTGTCCATTTTTCAAGGTTATCCAAAATTCTCTTCAGGTTTTTTATACCGTAGGTACTTGCAGCCATAGCATTATCTCCTACCTGCTCGCTCTGGGACCTCGGGTCTAAGGGATTGGATTCTGTTCCGAACCAAAGTCTTTCGTTTTTAAGGTTTTTGATAACCCATTTATTCAGGTATTCTTTTTCTGCATCCGGAGTTTTGTAGTCATAGAACCTCTTATAGCCCCATTCAATTGCCCAGTCATCATAGTCCCCGATTCTCGGCATGATTCCGGAGTCACCGATGTGATCTTCAGGCTGTGCCACATAGTTAAATCTTGCATAGTCCATGATGGAAGGCGTATGACCATTTTTTTCCAGCCATTTTTTATCTCTCAGCTTTTCAACAGGTACGGTAGAACTTGAGCCGAAATTATGTCTCAACCCTAAAGTATGCCCTACTTCGTGAGAGGAAACAAAACGGATCAGTTCGCCCATCAGCTTATCATCAAATTTTACTTTTCTTGCCCTTTCATCGTTTGGTGAGGCCTGAACAAAGTACCAGTTTCTTAAAAGCATCATAACGTTGTGATACCAGTTGATATGGCTTTCCAGAATTTCTCCCGTTCTGGGATCTGAAATAGAAGGCCCCGAAGCATTGGGAACATCTGACGGTTTATAAACAATAGCCGAATATCTTGCATCTTCCAGGCTCCATTCCGTATCTGTTTTCGGGTCCGGAACTTTGGCATAAATTGCATTTTTGAAACCCGCCTTTTCAAAAGCTTTCTGCCAGTCATTCACACCCTGGATAAGATAAGGAACCCATTTTTTTGGTGTGGCCGGATCTATATAGAAAACGATTGGTTTGGCAGGCTCTACCAGTTCTCCTTTTATATATTTTTCGAGGTCCTGGGGTTTTGGTTCCAGTCTCCATCTTTTAACAAAAGAAATTCTTTTTACCCCCTGAGGATCCAGATCAAAATCCGTATACCCTACTGTGAAATACCCGACTCTCGGATCAAAATATCTTGCCTGCATTTTGTTTTCCGGAAGGAGCACAAATGAGGAGTTGATTTCCACGGTATAATTTCCGCTGATCTTAGGAGTATTTGCGGGAGTAGCACCCGGAAGAGGTTTTCCCAATGTACGGGCAAATGTTTTGGTGGTATTGATCTCAATATTTCCCGGGAAGGATTTTACAAAATTCACGAAGGACATATCTTTCTGGAAAGTTCCTACCTTGAATGCATCTTTATACATTACCGAGAAAGAAACCGTTTCATTATCGGAATTCAGAAGATCTGTAACATCAATTACCGATGTTTTCTTATTAATTCCATACGTTTTTACATCAAAAGATTTGATGATAGGCTGCACATTATTCCTGATCACGGAATTATACATATCTGAGGTAGAATCTTTTGCATAGTCTACGAATGAAATAGATCTTAAAAGGATTTTATCTTTAGGCCCTTTCTCAAAAGCTACAACCTGCTGACCGATCTGATCCCCGGCATATCCGGTGCTTCCTGAACGCATTCCTGCAGCAGCCTTTGTGAGTCTCGTTACCAGAAGAAATTCCTTTTTCAACATTGCGTCGGGAATTTCAAAATAATATTTATCTTCAATTTTATGAACAGTGAATACCCCCTGATCCGAAACGGCCTTATCGGTAATAACCTCTTTATAAGGTTTTATAACAGGTTTTTTAAGGTCATCTTTTTTTACTTTAGCAGTATCCGTTTTTACTGCTTCAGCATCTTTTTCCTGTCCTTTCAGTGGATTTTGCGTCCATACTAACGCAAACAGGACAAGTACAGAACCCAGGTTTTTCACTCTTTTCATTTAAATTTTCAGATTAGTATTTTCAAATTTAAGTAATTATTTTTTGATCAGCAGCGCAATATTCTCCACGTGATGGGTTTGCGGGAACATATCTACCGGAAGGATTTTCACCAGCGTGTAATGATCTTTCATCAAAGCGAGATCTCTTGCCTGCGTCGCAGAATTACAGCTTACGTAAACTACTTTTTCAGGAGCCAGCTTAAGGATCTGCTCTACTACTTTCTGGTGCATTCCGTCTCTTGGAGGATCGGTAATCAGAACATCTGCTTTAGGATGATTTTCAAGGAATTCATCATTAAAGACATTTTTCATATCTCCACAGTAGAAGGTAGTATTGGTAAGCCCGTTCAGTTCGGCATGCTCTATGGCAGCATCTATGGCCTCCTGAACAGATTCTATCCCGATGACCTGTTTTGCATTTCTTGCGACATACTGGGCAATGGTTCCGGTTCCTGTATAAAGGTCATATACCACTTCATCCCCTTTCAGGTCTGCAAATTCAAGTGTTTTTCTGTACAGTTCAAGGGCCTGCTTGTAATTGGTCTGGAAGAATGATTTCGGTCCGATTTTAAACTTCAGCCCATCCATTTCTTCCATCAGGAATCCTTCACCGGAATATACATTGATATCCAGATCATAAATAGAATCGTTCTGTTTTGGATTGATGGCGTACACGAGTGTTTTGATCTGCGGGAATTTCTCCAGTAAGAATTTGAAAAGATTCTCCCTGTTTTCTTTTTCTTCTCTGTACAGCTGGAAAAGAACCATCCATTCTCCTTTGGAATTCTGTCTCATCATCAGGGTTCTCAAAAAGCCTTCCTGGTTTCTTACATCAAAGAAATCCAGTCCATGCTCTACCCCGTAATTTTTCACAGCGAGACGAATGGCATTGGAAGGATCTTCCTGCAGGAAACACTCTTTAAGATCAAGAATTTTGCTCCACATTCCCGGAATATGGAAACCTAAGGCGTCTTTGCTTCCAAAATTTTCTTCAGAGCTTATTTCGTATTGGGTAAGCCATCTCGCATTGGAAAAGGAGAATTCCATTTTGTTTCTGTAGAAATATTGTTCTTCAGCGCCTAAAATAGGAACGGTTTCAAAATCATCAATTCCCCCGATTCTTTTGATATTGTTATATACTTCTTCCTGTTTGAAATCAAGCTGCTTTTCATAGCTCATGTTCTGCCATTTGCATCCGCCGCATGTCCCGAAGTGAATACATTTGGGATCTACCCTGAATGGAGATTTCTCAACCACTTCCACGGTTTCAGCTTCGTAGTATTTGGATTTGGACTTCTTTACCCTGGCATTTACCATATCTCCCGGAACCGCCCCGGAAACAAGCACTGTTTTTCCTTCTTCCGTTCTTCCTATGGCAACTCCTTTTGCCCCTGCACCGAACAGTTTAATATTTTCAAGAACTATATCTTTCTTCTTTTTTCTCATCCGTAACTCAATTTCTTTACAAATAAAGCTCTCCAGCTCCATCTGTGTATTCTATTTTCTATTTTTTCTAATCTGCCGGAAAACATCCGGTTCCAATCTGCAAAAATACAATAAAAAAAACCTTATCCGAAGATAAGGTTTCCATCTATATTAAAGTTTATTATTTTGTTGGGGCAGGCTGCGGATTGGCAGGCTGAGCGGAAGGATCAACAGTGATTCCAGGCTGCATCATCTGAGGGTTTGGCTGTACTTTCGGTGCGGAAAGTCCTGTTTGCTTATCCAGGATGGTTACCACTTCCTGCTCACCAAGATTTACAAAAGATCTGCTGGCAATTTTACCGTCTTTATCTACAATCACAAAGCAAGGAAGTTTGAATCCGTATACTCCGTATTTTTTAGCGATATCAGACTCCAGGCCTTTTTCTCCGTATACATTAGTTCCAGGAATTCCTTTTAGTAAGGCACTGCTGGTTTTTACGAACTGATCTTTGGTATCATCTACGTTTACAAAAACGAAACTCATTTTTGATTTATAGAAATTCACCACTTCTTTCAATACAGGAACAGTAGCTTCGCTGATGTAAGGATTCCATGATGCATAGAAGAACAACATATAAGGCTTTCCTTTATTTTCTGAAAGCTGGTAAGATTTACCGTCTGCTTTTACCAATGCTGCTTCAGGAGCTGCATCTCCTACTTTTAGGCCATTGATTGCGATTTGCATTTTATTAAGATCCGCTTTAACACCGGCATCTTTAATATCTGTATCAATGATCTTTTTTACTTTCTCCGTATTCTTTGCAGGAGCACCCGGGTGAATATCCTGAGCTACTACAAATGCCAGAAGATAATCTTTAGCCGTCTGCGAAATATCTTTTTTGTCTTTCAGGAACTGAGCAAAAATTTCAGAAGTGATCACATCCGTTTTTCCTTTGGTTTTGGCTTCAGCGTATTTCTGGAAATCAGGGCTCAGTTTTACAAGCAGGTACTGTCTGTATAACGGAATGGTTTTTACCATCTCATCTTTATTTCCTTCCAGTTTGGTTTCATAATCCTTGAAAGCTTTGGAAACTTTAAATGAAGGATTTCCGGACATCTGACGCTGAGTCATTTCATAATTGGCAAGAAGGTTAAGGATGGTTACTTTCACATCGTTCTTCTTCCATTCAAGGATCCCTTTGCTAGGGTTATTTTTTTGAGCAACATCTTCTACATTTTTGTTGATATCAGCCTCAATCTTCTGAGCACTTTTCAGGAATTCTTTTTCATCCCCTGACATCAGCTGCTGGATATTGATTTTGCTTCCGTATTCTCCAAGGAACTTCTGGCTGGCCTGAAGGAAATCGTTATTTTTCTTGGCATCTCCTGTCACTACAAATTCATTAGGGAAAGTCATGGAGTTACCTGAAATATTTAATTTCTGTCCGCCTTCCAGATAAATAAGATTTTGTTTTCCTGCATAGTTGATCACGTACATTCCATCCTTAGGCGCTTCAAAGCTTCCTGTAAAATTTCCGTTTTTATCTAAACCAATATTTGCAAGCGGAAGAGTTGCTACACCGGAGGCTTCCACAAACTCAATTCTTTCAAGTGGTGAACTTCCGGTAATTTTTCCTTTTACCTCAACTTTTTTTGAACAAGACATCACAAAAGCTGTGATGATAAACAATAAAAGATATTTTTTCATTTCAATTTTAATATTACGCAAAAATACGTTTTTTACGGCTTGTTGATTAACACTATTTATTTTTTTTGAAAATTTTATAAAACCTGTTGAAAGGGAGATTGAACCCCTTCTGACCGTCTTATTTTTTTCTTTTCAAAAAAACTGATTTCATCAAATATAGAATTATTAAATAAAACATCCTGCTATCCCGTACATACCTTAACAAAATTTAACAAACGGGTACCATACATAAAAAAATCGTCTCCATTATGAAGACGATTTTTTCTTTATTTAAGACAGGCTTTATCCTCTATCCGCAAGAGCTGCCATATATTCTCTATTCATTCTGGCAATGTTTTCCAGAGAAATTCCTTTCGGACATTCTACTTCACAAGCACCCGTGTTTGAACAGTTTCCGAATCCTTCTTCGTCCATAGCTTTCACCATGTTCAGAACTCTTCGCTTCGCTTCTACTCTACCTTGGGGTAAAAGAGCATACTGAGACACTTTAGCTCCAACGAATAACATTGCAGAACCGTTTTTACAGGTAGCCACACAAGCTCCACATCCGATACATGCTGCAGCATCCATTGCCTTGTCTGCATCTTCTTTAGGAACCGGAATTGCGTTGGCATCCAGCGTATTTCCTGAAGTGTTTACGGAAATGAAACCTCCGGCAGCCATTACGCGGTCAAATGCGCTTCTGTCTACCATTAAGTCTTTAATTACAGGGAACGCAGCACTTCTCCAAGGTTCAATCACGATGGTTTCACCGTCTTTGAACATTCTCATGTGAAGCTGGCAGGTCGTAATTCCCGTATCCGGACCGTGTGCTCTACCGTTGATATACAGGGAACACATTCCGCAGATTCCTTCACGACAGTCGTGGTCAAAAGCGATAGGTTCTTTTCCTTCGTTAATAATATTTTCGTTCAAAATATCCAGCATTTCCAGGAAAGAAGAATCTGTAGAAACATCTGATATTTTGTAGGTCTCGAATTGACCTTTTGTTTTGCTATTTTTTTGTCTCCAAATTTTTAAGGTAAGATGAAGGCCTTTTTTTGCACTCATAATTATTTATTTATAGGTTGGAGATTATTTGTAACTTCTTGCTTTAACTTCAATGTTTTCGTAGATCAGGTCTTCTTTATGCAGAACTTCTGTTGTAATATCATCTGTCTGATATTCCCACGCTCCCACATATTTGAAGTTAACATCATCTCTTTCTGCTTCCCCTTCCGGAGTAGCATGGTCTTCTCTGAAGTGTCCTCCACAAGATTCGTTTCTGTGTAGAGCATCAATTGCCATTAATTGTCCCAGTTCAATGAAATCTGCTACTCTGAAAGCTTTTTCAAGTTCAGTGTTCATTCCATCTGCATCACCCGGAACTTTCACATCTGCCCAGAATTCTTTTTTCACCTGAGCAATTTCAGCAATAGCTTCTTTTAAACCTTCAGGAGTTCTTCCCATTCCCACCTTATTCCACATGATGTGTCCTAATTTTTTGTGGAAATGATCTACCGAATGCGTTCCTTTATTATTTAAGAAGAAATCTATTTTATCTTTAATTGCTTTTTCAGCCTGATCAAATTCACCGGAAGCGGTAGGAATTGTCCCTGTTCTGATGTCTGCTGAAAGATAATCTGCAATCGTATAAGGAAGTACGAAATATCCGTCTGCCAAACCTTGCATCAAAGCAGAAGCTCCCAATCTGTTGGCTCCGTGATCTGAGAAGTTAGCTTCACCAATTACGAAACATCCCGGAATTGTAGATTGTAAATTATAGTCTACCCAAACACCACCCATTGTGTAGTGTACAGCAGGATAAATTTTCATTGGCGTTTTGTAAGGATCATCAGCTGTAATCTTTTCATACATTACGAATAAGTTACCATATTTTTCCTCAACCCAGGCCTTTCCTAAATCATAGATCTGCTGATCTGTAGGATTATGAATATGTTTTTCGATAGCGGCTTCTTTACCTTTTTTAATGATCTCTGTAGAGAAATCCAGGTAAACCCCTTCTTTAGTATCATTATTCTCGATTCCGTAACCAGCATCACATCTTTCTTTACCGGCTCTGGACGCAACGTCTCTAGGCACTAAGTTTCCGAATGCAGGATATCTTCTCTCTAAATAATAATCTCTATCTTCTTCTTTAATATTTTCAGGTCTTAATTTACCTTCTCTGATGGCTACAGAATCTTCGATATTCTTAGGAACCCAGATTCTTCCCGAGTTTCTGAGAGACTCAGACATCAAAGTCAGTTTAGACTGCTGCGTTCCGTGAACCGGAATACAAGTCGGGTGAATCTGTACGTAACAAGGGTTTGCAAAATAGGCTCCTTTTTTGTGGATTTTCCATGCTGCAGAAACGTTGGATCCCATTGCGTTTGTAGAAAGGAAATATACGTTTCCGTAACCTCCGGAAGCAATAACAACCGCGTGAGCAGAATGTCTTTCGATTTCACCTGTTACAAGGTTTCTTGCGATGATACCTCTTGCTTTTCCGTCTACAATTACCAGTTCCATCATTTCATGACGGTTGTACATTTTAATTCTACCTTTACCGATCTGACGGCTCATTGAAGAATAGGCACCTAATAATAACTGCTGACCTGTTTGTCCTTTTGCGTAGAAAGTTCTTTTTACCTGAACCCCACCGAATGAACGGTTATCCAGCTGACCGCCGTAATCTCTGCCGAAAGGAACTCCCTGAGAAACACACTGGTCGATAATATTAGCAGAAACCTCAGCTAATCTGTAAACGTTTGCCTCTCTTGCTCTATAGTCACCCCCTTTGATGGTGTCATAGAATAACCTGTACGTAGAGTCACCGTCTCCCTGATAGTTTTTAGCGGCGTTGATCCCCCCTTGAGCTGCAATAGAGTGCGCTCTTCTCGGTGAATCCTGATAGCAGAATGCTTTTACATTGTATCCCTGCTCAGCTAAAGTAGCCGCAGCAGAACCACCTGCCAAACCTGTACCTACAACAATAATATCAATCTTATCTCTGTTGTTTGGTGCAACAAGGTTCATATGGTCTTTATGATTTTTCCATTTATCCTTAAGAGGACCTGCTGGAATTTTTGAATCTAATTTACTCATATTAGTATATTGATATTATTGAGTTACAAAGTGAAAAATTGCGATGAAAATAAACCCTGCTGGAATAAGGATAGAATACCATTTTCCAAAAGCTTTAATTACCGGAGTATATTTCGGATGTCTTGCCCCGATAGACTGGAACGAAGACTGAAAACCGTGAGCCAGGTGAAGACCAAGCAAAACAAAAGAGATCACATATAAAGCCACTCTCCAGATGTCTGCAAATTTCTCATGCAGCTCAGGCCAGAATCTTTCTGCGTCAGGAGTAAGTCCTTCCACATATTTATAATTGATTTCATGTAACCAGAAATCATATAAGTGAAGCGCAAGGAAAGCCAGCACAACCGCTCCTGAAATAATCATATTTCTGGACATCCACGTAGAGTTCACGGAAGGGTTGTTGGAAGCGTACTTTATCGGACGCGCTTTATTGTTCTTAATTTCAAGTACAAATCCCATGATAAAATGGAAAAGAACAGCAAAACCAAGAACAGGCTGCATTAAGAACTGCACAAAAGGATTATAGCCCATAAAATCTGATGCTGTATTGAACGCATCACGATTCAGAACTGATAACAAATTGGTCGTCAAATGCAGTATAAGAAAGATCAGCAAAAACATAGCTGATAATGCCATCGCATATTTTCTACCTATCGTAGAACTCGTTAAACCTGCCATATAAGTTTAAATTTGAATTTCCCACAAAATTAAGAAATGTTAACAAGATCGAAAAGTGAGAAATCTCACAATTAGCCAGTTTGTAATCTTTCTAAATAAGGATTCTGCCTATTATTTAAAGGAAAAATGAGAAATCGTTTTTATTTATTTTAAATCATAAATTTTGCCGTTACAAACCACTTCACTGGCATTCCGGGGGAAAGTTTTCATTTCAATAATCGTGATCCGTCTTGCAGAACAGTACGGACCGGCTATAAACCTGACAAATTTACTTCTATCCGTATTTTCAGCTATCCAAAAACATACCCTACTTCCTTTCTTTACCGATAGTATTTTAGCCTTATTAAAATCATGAATGAGAATTTCATCTCTACGGTTCTCATCAATATTAAATCCTGTTCTGACCATACAAAAAGCGATAACTGCAAAAATCCATTTCATTAAGTTTTTAAAATTTATTTTTAAAAGTAAAAACCTCATCTGATATACGATGAAGAATAAAAACAAAACCTCAACGATATTCATGGGTATATTCGAAAAAAATAGCCTGTCCATTTCCGCAAACCAATGGATTAGTTTTAGCAACACCTGAATGGACCAGTCATAAACCGAATTGATCAGTTCAAAATCTATCCTGAGAGCGATAAGAATGACTATCAAAAACGAAAACACAATAATCAGCTCGGAAAACGGAACAATCATAATATTGGCAGGAACGGAAACCAGTGAAAACTGATGAAAATAAAAAAGAACCAAGGGAAGTGTGGCCAGCTGTGCAGCAATGGAAATGGAAACCGCATTAAAAAACAGCTTTTTAAAATAACCATCCTGCCTGGGAAGGTATTTCAAAACAGGCTGATTAAGCCAGAAAATCCCTAAAACCGCAAGAAAGCTAAGCTGGAAACCAATATCAAAAACCTGCTGTGTATCAGCAACTAAAATAATCAGGGCAGATAAAGAAAGGGAATGAAGCAAATCCGGTTTCCGCTGCAAAAGCACATAGACAAAATAAACGGTAATCATAATGCAGGAGCGCATCACAGAGTTTCCAAATCCAATTCCTGCAGCAAAAAGCCAAATAAAAGCAAGACTGGAAACCACGGCATATTTCCTGAACCTCAATGGACTAAACCGGGTCAGCATCAGATAAAAAATCCCGAAAATCACAACTATATGGGTCCCGGAAATAGCAAGCAGGTGAACCATTCCGGACCGGTTAAAATCCTCTGCCGTTCCCGCATCTGTTTCGGTTCTGTCTGCCAGGATAATTCCTTTTAAAAATTCCCGGGTCTTGGGTGATATTCCGGCCTGATCAATCTGTTGTAATATTTCAAACCGATACTGCTGAATCATTTCATTGAATGTCAGGTCATCTCTTTGAGCGGAAGAAATTTCTTTTGAAAGATAACATTGGTATTCAATATTCTTTCTTTTTAAATACCCTGCGTAATTAAACTGGAAATCATATTGCGGAAGCTTTGGCTTTGAAAGGTAAGCATCGGCTTGATAATAATGCCGGAAATCAAGGTCCTTTTCTTTTTTCGGTACATAGAGGACTGCGTTGAAACTTTCTTTTCCCACATGCACAAAAGCTTCATATTTTTTATTTTTTTCTGTAGAATTTAATTTTTTTGAGATCTTAAAAGTGATGGTTGCGTTGGAGGGAACTGAGAAACTGCCCGCCGTAAAAGTATTGAAAGCATGAAGGATTATTCCTGCTCCGAAAAACAGTAGCCCCAGCAGGATATGCTTTGTTTTATGAAGAAAATAAGAATGAAAGAAAAAGGAAATCAGCACCAGCAGGCAGCCTCCGGTTATGATAAAAACTACTGTTTTATCCAGTATTAATACTTCCTCAAAAAAGATTCCGAGGATAAAACAGCTCGCCAGAATAAGAAGAGGTTGCTTGCTCAAATGATCTCATTTTTATCTTCAAAAAAATATTAATTTATCTGAATTTTCACTAACACGGATTTTGCAGGATTACAAGACTCTATTCTATTTAATGGCTAATTGAGGGCCTGATTATTTGCTGTAAAATCCATTTTTTGCGAAAAAATAAAAGCTGTCCCAACCAGAACAACTTTATATTTTAAAATCACCATCAGAAGATTTTACACTTATTTACCTTTTAAATACCGGTCTGTCAGCTTTTTGGTTTCTTTAATGTAAAACCACGGATCTTTTCCATAATCTTCATATTGGAAATCGCCTGCCTTTTTAGGAATTGCAGGCTCTATCTGGGTACCTTCATGCCATTCGTTGAAAGAAGTGATTCCTATAAAATCAGGATTGGATTTTGCAGCTGCCTCAAACATTCTTTCATAGTACTTCCCGTTTTCCCTGCTTTTGAAATTGGCTTCATTCCAGGGTCTTATTCTGGTATCCGAATACCCCGGACCAACACACGGGATGAAAATAAGCTTGTTTTCTTTTGCAAACTGTGAAAGGTAATTCCAATTGGAAGTAGTACTCCCGAAAACAAAACCTTCGCTGGCAAAATAAGTATAAAACCCATCAAAACCTGAGTTTTTAAAAAATTCCACATGCTCTTTTTCCACCCACAATCCGATATAAAGTCCGTCTAATTCTGTATTCCGGACGGTATTTTCACCATTTGCGGAAAGAAGCTTCGCCCATTCTTCCGGTGAGATTTTATAGCTGTCGTATACATAATACAGTGGTTTGCCGTCTTTTTTATAAAAGGCGTGATGCCCGGAATAGGTTTGCACCAGGTAAGAAAGCTGTTCCTTCAGCTCCGTTATATTTTTATAGAAAGGTTCAATATGAAAAGCGACTTTCAGATTAAACTGATCCGCTGCATCCAGGTATTTGGCAATGCTTTTATCTACAAAAGAATCTTTTCCCAGCCAGCTTAAAACCACGACTCCCAATCCAGAATCTTTGATCATTTTCATATGCTTTTTAATGATCTCCGGATCATTGGAACTGTAATTTCCCAAAGCAGGATAAAAATTGGCACCAATATCATCTCCTCCTTTGTAATGTCCGAGGTTGTTCCATTTCGGATTATTCCAGTGTGGCAGAATATCATGATTCCAGTGCTCATACTTCCCATCTACAGCAGGATTGGCATACCATCCGTAATAGAAAATCTGAACATCGTCCCTTGATTTACTGTTTTGGGCAAAACTTTTCACGGAAGTTCCTATTAACAGAATCAGTATCAATAAGCTTTTACAATTCATGGTCATAAAAAATTAAGCAGATCCCGGAAGATCAGGTTACGCAGTATTTTACATATTCAAAATCACCTCAGCAGCTTTCTCACTTGCCCCTTTACCACCAAGCTTTTCTCTTAAAAGATGATAATCTTCCAAAACCTGGTTCCTTTTTTCGCCTTCTATGATTTTCTGTAGCTCTTCCACGAGATTTTTAGTATTCAGATCCGTCTGGATCAGCTCTTTTACCACTTCCCTGTCCATAATCAGATTGACCAACGAAATATATTTAATGTTCTTTACGAGTCTTTTCGCAATAGCGTAGGAAATCTTACTTCCGCGGTAGCACACCACTTCCGGGACATTCAGTAAAGCGGTTTCCAGCGTTGCAGTTCCTGAAGTCACCAAAGCTGCTTTCGAGCACCTCAGAAGATCATAGGTTCTGTTGGACACAAAATGTACGTTATCATCCACATACTTCTGATAAAATTCTTTCGGAAGGCTTGGAGCACCGGCTATCACAAACTGATAGTTTTTGAAATAAGGTCTCACGGAAAGCATCATTTCCAGCATCTTCTCTACTTCCTGTTTTCTGGAACCCGGCAGCAGTGCAATAATCTCTTTTTCATTGAGCCCGTTTTCTTTTTTAAATTCCTCCGGGCTGATCTCTTTCAGGCTGGAAATAGCATCCAGCAGCGGATGTCCTACGAAATGGGAATGAACGTCATGTTTCTGATAAAATTCTTCTTCAAACGGAAGGATCACCATCATTTCATCCACATACTTTTTAATAATCTCTACGCGGCCTTCTTTCCAGGCCCAGAGCTGCGGGGAAATATAATAAACAACCTTGATCCCCAGTTCTTTTGCAAATCTGGCAATCCTCAGGTTAAATCCGGGATAATCGATCAGGATCAGAATATCAGGTCGATTCTTCTTAATATCTTCTTTACAGAATTTGATGTTGTTCAGGATGGTTCTCAGATTCATGGCTACTTCCAGGAATCCCATAAAGGCAAGGTCCCGGTAATGCTTTACCAGCGTTCCTCCCTGGGCTTTCATAAGATCGCCGCCCCAGAATCTTATTTCAGCATTCGGATCTTTCTCCAAAAGGGCTTTCATTAAATTGCTCCCATGCAGATCTCCCGAAGCTTCTCCTGCAATAATATAATATTTCATTTCTTCCGAAATCTTTTATTTTGTTTTAACTACCACCAGGGACTTCCTAAGACCTCAATAGGATTATGGGAGGTTTCTATGGTAAGGATAGAGAACAAATTAAGTTTTGCTTGATCTTAATTTGTAAATTTGTCCAAAGATAATGATAAAAATGTCAGAAGAATTTGAAATCCGAAATAAAGTTGCTGAAAGCGGTCTTGTGAATTTTGACCTCTCCACTCTCCTTCCGAAAGGTGCCAGGATAGGTATCGACCTAAAAGATTTTCTGTTCCAGGAAATGATTCTGAAGGAAAAAGATTTCAGAGAAAAGGTGGAAGCCATCAACGTTGAAGCATACAAAGACGCCTACATCTACATTTACAATTCTGTGGATACTATTGTTCCGCTTTGGGCTTATTTTGTACTGACGGCTAAACTTACAGACGTAGCCAAAAAGATCGTATTCGGAAACCGTGAGGATCTGGAAGTGATCTTAATGCATAACGTTATCCAGACCTATGATTTCGAAGATATGAGAGGCAAAAGAGTGCTGGTAAAAGGATGCTCTGATAAAGAAATTCCTGAAAACGCCTACATAGAGCTTGTTGAGCAACTGAAACCCATTGTAAAATCATTAATGTTCGGGGAGGCCTGCTCCAATGTGCCTATTGTAAAGAATTAATATGAAGAAATACCTGTCTGCCGTACTTTTGTTCTTTATTTTTCTGGCAATTTATTATGCCGGAAGCTTTTCTAAGGTTCCTTTTGCCGACTGCATCGGTTTTGTATTTGAAGCGGAAAAAGGTGAATACATTACACTAGCTACTGCGACCACTCATTTTCTTTATATCAATACGGTTATTTTAATTGAAAACCTGACGGGCCTGGATGCTATTGAAGCAAGCCGCTGGCTTATTATTTTGTCGGGCGCTGCTACCATTCCCGTTATTTATCTCACGGTGAAAGCCATCACCAAAACAGAATGGACATCACTTACAGCCGCATTTGTGTTCGGATTTGGCTTTTCCTTCTGGAGAAATGCAGAAATTGTGGAGGTATACACCTACAATTCTTTTTGGATCAGCCTTTTTTTCTTTTCGATGATCAAAAGCTTTACGGAGCATAAAAAAATTTATATCACAGCTGCCGGTATTTTTCTGGGAATCAGCCTTTGGGTTCATATCCAGAATATCCTTCTGATTCCGGCTTTTCTGGTGTTTCTTTTCTATTTCAGGCATGAGAAAAAATATATGTACAGCGCTTTGCTGGCCTTTGGGATTCTTTTTGTTTCCCTGTTTATTCTTAATATGTCTCAGGGATATTCAGCCAACTCTGTTTACAGTTCAGACCGTGGAAACTGGGTAGCAGAATCCTTCAGGAAAACTCCTGTACAGTATATCAAAGATTTTTTCCAGTCATTTGCCTATCTGATCTTTAATTTCAATGTATTTACATTTTTTGGAGTAATGGGTGCTGTATTCCTTTACAGAACCAACAGAAAAATGTTTTACGTTTTCCTTGCGGGGTCGGTTTGCGTGTACGGGTTTTCCACATTTTATGCGGTTTCGGACAATTATGTATTCTTCCTTCCCTTTAATAATATTTTTGCATTGTCTGTGGGATATGGACTTTCGCTTCCAAAATATGCCTTTCTGAAAAAATATTCGTGGGCATGCCTGCTTATTCCTCTTGGATATGTCGCAGCTTATAAAGTGGCTTTGTCTACAGAGAAAGGAAAAGAGCTTCATGCATTCAAACAATATAAAGGCGGCCTGAATTATTACATGCTTCCCTGGATGAATGACAATGCCGGGATCCTTGAATTCACCATTGATAAAAAGACAGCGACTGAACCTATTTACTGGGTCATCACCAGTGCCGAAGATTATATAAGGTTGAAAAAAAGCAAAGGATACACCGAAGAGGAAATCAAAAAACTTTAACATTTATTGTGAAATAAAAAAATTTGCGACTGATTTTTTTTGATAACTTTGATTTACTTAATACTTTAAAATAAACACAAACTATGAGTTTAATTGACCTACTTACAGGTAACACCAGCAACCAGGTTGCTGAGCAGGCAGAAAACAAATTCGGGATCAGCCGCAATCAGATTATCGCTCTTTTGGCAGTAGCTGCCCCTTTGGTGATCTCTTACCTCAGAAACAAATCTCAAGACGCTAAAGAAGCAGAAGCTTTAAATAATGCTCTGGATAAGGACCATGACGGAAGTATCCTTGACGATGCATCTCAGGCAGAAGCAAGACAGGCAGAAGGAGGATCTATCCTTGACCATGTTTTTGGAGGCCAGAAAAGCAATGTTGAAAATCAGCTTTCTCAAAATACAGGAATTTCCATCGACAAAATCGGGCCTATTTTAGCGATGCTGGCTCCCGTGATCATGGGATACATCGGTAAAGAAAAACAGCAGAATAATGTAGGAGCCGGAGGTTTGGGAGACCTTTTGGGAGGTATCCTTGGAAATGCATCCAGCCAGGCTCAGGCACAGCAATCCAATCCGTTAAACGATATCCTGGGAAGTGTTTTAGGCGGCGGCCAAGCACAATCCGGAGGAAATCCGCTTAACGACATTCTGGGAAGCGTACTTGGCGGTGGCGGTCAGCAACAGCAGCAAGGAGGCGGATTAGGAAGTATCCTTGGTAATATTTTAGGAGGAAAATAATTTAATTTTGTATATCAAAAAGGCTGAAGAGTGATCTTCAGCCTTTTTATTTTTGCAGACTACTTACTAGTCTAGCTTTTAGCTTTTTCGGATGATCCTGTTGATTTGGAAGATTTTCTTGGTCTCCTTTTACCATAACTCCCTGAATTGATCTTTCCTCTTCTTGATTTTTTGTCGCCTTTTCCCATAGTGATAGATATTTTTTAGTGTTTAACTAAATTAGGCAATATGCTCTACACCAAAAAATTAAGGCTGTTAAAATTTTTATAAAAGTGAGTAAAGAAGGAAGTTTGAAGACGGGAGATGGAGGTAATATCAGTCGGAAAAATAACCTTAAGCCAATTTTAAGATTAACCTGAGTTCGGGATAAGAAATTTCAGATTAAGTGGCTGGAAGCTGGAAGTTAATACCTGGTATTTATATTAAACAACAGTCATGGAATTTGATCAAATCTGTTTTTTTTAAAAATTAATAAAGTTGCTGTAAAATTCTGTTTTCAGACTTCAAGAACTTCCATCTTCTCTCTCCCAGCTCCCATCCTTACACTTTCACCGTCTTCCACTTCCCTTTTTTAAACAAGATGAATGCAACAATCGTAATTAAAGTTTCCGCTGCGGGAATGGATATGAATACTCCTTTGGGTCCCATTCCAAAATATTTGGAAAGGAAATAGGCCAGTGGAATCTGAAACAGCCAGAACCCGAAAAAATTCACCCAGGTTGGTGTCCAGGTATCCCCTGCTCCGTTAAACGCATTGATCAGCACCATCCCGATTCCATAGAAAATAAATCCTGTACACATGATGTGCAGGGCATTTTTAGCAAAATCTTTAATTTCCGGCTCTTGTGTAAAAAAGCCTACCAGGAAATCTCCGAGCAGGAAAAAAATTAAGCTGACAGCCAGCATAAAGATCACATTGTATTTTACGGTCTTCATCACAGACTGTTCCGCCCTCAGCATTTCATTCGCTCCCATATTCTGCCCTACCAGTGTGGAAGCAGCATTGCTGAGTCCCCAGGCAGGAAGCATAAAGAACATCATCAGTCTTAAAGCAGTCTGATAGCCTGCGGAAGCATTTTCACCCCCGGTAGTGGCCACCAGCTGGGCAAGGAAAATCCAGCTGCACGAAGCTATGACAAACTGAAAAATACCGGGTGTAGCAATTTTGACAATCCCTTTTATCTGCTTAAAGTCAGGAATGAAGTACGGAAGTGCAATACGGATCTGGGTATCTGCCACCAGGAGATGATACAGCTGATACACTACCCCGACACTTCTTCCGATCGTCGTTGCCAAAGCAGCTCCCGTAAGTCCCATTGCCGGAACAGGTCCGAAACCTTTAATCAAAACCGGACAGAGAATAATATTCACTATATTGGCGATCCACAGAGACTTCATGGCAATCGCAGCGTTTCCTGCACCCCTGAAAATCCCGTTGATCAGAAATAAAAGCATAATGATGACACTGCTTCCCATCATAAGGCGGGTAAAATCTTTTCCATATGCGGCGGCCTCAGGTTTTGAGCCCATCAGGATGAGAATTTCCTCTGCATAAATGACTCCAACTAAACTCAGAACCAAGGTAATGATCAATGAAACCAGTAAAACCTGCGCGGCACTTCTGGAAGCCTGCTCCGGATTTTTCTCCCCGATTCTCCTTGCAACCAAAGCCGTTGCCGCCATACTCATTCCTATAGCGATAGAATACATTACGGACAATACAGACTCCGTTAAACCAACCGTCTGGATAGCATATCCGCTTTCTTTCAGATGTCCTACAAAATACAGGTCTACCAGTGCAAAAACAGACTCCATAGCCATTTCCAGCATCATAGGAACAGCCAGCAGAAGGACAGCGCTTCTTATGGTTATTTTGGTATAATCAACGTCTTCACCGCTAAACGCTTTTTTCAAAAAATCTATATATCGGGTCATTTTCTAATCAATATTTATCTGAATGCCAAAAATACAAATTCAATTCTTATTAAAAATAAGTTAGTTATATCAAAAAATTAATTTAGATTTGTATCATGTTAAAATGAATCTTATGAAAAAAATAATCTCTACTACCTTTCTACTTGTCATTTCAGTATCTGCCAATATGCTGTCTGCACAATCGTTGAGCAAAAAACAGATGCAGGCCATCCAGTCTGACGACGTTGCTACATTTAAAAAGAACTTTTCAAAAGCAGATTATAATAAGTGCTTCCCGCTTAAGAATGAAACCTTCAGCGCACTGGGTTTCAGTTCACTTTACGGTAGAAATAACATTATTAAATTTCTATTGGATAACCAGGCGGACGTAAATAAGGAGTGTAACGGCAAAACTCCTCTTGCATTAGCCAAACTGGGCAATAAAGAACAAACCCAACAACTGTTGATACAAAAAGGAGCTCAATAATTAAAAGCCCTTAAAATAATACAAGACTTCCGAAAGGAAGTTTTTTTGTTTATAAAACCTTCAAAAATCTTATCTTTGCATCCGGAATTCAGGATTGAAAGCTTCATGATCAAAAAGCCAAGTCCCGGATCCTGAACATTGAACTTTAAACCAATACTTATGTTTCGATCACACACGAACGGAGAATTATCTCTGAAAAATCTTAATGAAGAAGTTACACTTTCCGGATGGGTACAGACTATCCGTGATAAAGGATTTATGATTTGGATAGATCTTCGGGATCGTTACGGAATTACCCAGCTGGTTTTCGATCAGGACCGTTCTTCGGCTCAACTGATGGAAGAAGCCAAAAAACTGGGCCGTGAATTCGTGATTCAGGTTACGGGAAAAGTCATCGAAAGAGTGAGCAAAAATCCTAATATTCCGACGGGAGAAATTGAAATTTTAGTTGAAAAACTGACGATCCTTAATGAATCCCAGCTTCCGCCTTTCACCATTGAAGACGAAACAGACGGAGGTGAGGAATTAAGAATGAAATACCGCTATCTGGACATCAGAAGAAATCCGGTAAAGGAAAAGCTGATCTTCCGTCATAAAATGGCTCAGAAGGTAAGAAATTATCTTTCAGACGAAGGATTCATTGAAGTGGAAACTCCGGTTTTAATTAAATCTACCCCGGAAGGAGCAAGGGACTTTGTGGTGCCAAGCAGAATGAACCCGGGACAGTTTTATGCACTTCCGCAATCGCCTCAGACCTTTAAGCAGCTTTTGATGGTAGGCGGTATGGATAAATATTTCCAGATTGTGAAATGTTTCCGTGATGAGGATTTAAGAGCGGACAGGCAGCCGGAATTCACCCAAATTGACTGTGAAATGGCTTTCGTAGAGCAGGAAGATATCATGAATGTTTTTGAGGGAATGACCAAAACCCTGATCAAGGATATTACCGGTCAGGAATTCGGGAATTTTCCGAGAATGACTTTCGCAGATGCGATGAAAAAATACGGAAACGACAAGCCGGATATCCGTTTCGGGATGGAGTTCGTAGAGCTTAACGAACTGGTAAAAGGAAAAGATTTCAAAATATTTGATGATGCCGAGCTGGTAGTAGGAATCAATGTAGAAGGATGTGCAGAGTATACAAGAAAACAGATCGATGAATTGGTAGAATGGGTAAAACGTCCACAGATCGGGGCATCCGGAATGGTATGGGCTAAATTCCAGAATGATGGCGTAAAAACTTCTTCTGTGAATAAATTCTACAATGAAGAAGATCTTTCAAAAATCATCGAAAAATTCGGAGCAAAAGAAGGTGACTTAATGCTGATTCTTTCCGGAAACGAAAATAAAGTGAGAGCCCAGCTTTCTGCTTTAAGAATGGAACTTGGAAACCGCTTAGGATTAAGAAAAGGGAATGTATTCGCCCCGCTTTGGGTCGTAGATTTCCCATTACTGGAATTTGATGAAGAAAGCGGACGTTATCACGCAATGCACCACCCTTTCACGTCTCCAAAACCTGAAGATATCCATTTACTGGAAACAGATCCGGGCAAAGCAAGAGCCAACGCTTATGATATGGTGCTGAACGGAAATGAGATTGGCGGTGGTTCTATCAGGATTTTCGATAAAGATCTTCAATCGAAAATGTTTGATCTTTTAGGATTCACAAAAGAGGAAGCGGAAGCACAGTTCGGATTCCTGATGAATGCCTTTAAATATGGGGCGCCTCCTCACGGTGGTTTAGCATTCGGTTTTGACCGTCTGGTGGCTATTCTTGACGGGAATGAAGTGATCAGGGATTATATTGCCTTCCCTAAAAACAATTCAGGGCGGGATGTGATGATCGATGCGCCGGCATCCATTGCTGAAGCACAGCTGGATGAACTTGAAATACAACTGAACTTAAAATCATAAACTGAAAGCGGAGAAAATTTCTCCGCTTTTTTATTTTACATCAAAAACATAACGGTATCGGAAATTGCTATTTCCGTAGTCCTGCTTTATGTACTCACCGACTGAACAAGCAGCATTCAGAAATATTTTGAATTTGCAACTCAGTTTACTTTAATTTCCATGACAGGAAATGAACCTGAACCGGTAAAGAGTCTGGTCATTCGCTATGAAAATCTTTATCTGTCTGATTTTTAAAAATCATGCGGGAAAGCAATATTATAATCGGAATCTGGAATGCTTATTAAAAAATAACAATCAGCTGCCTGTTTCATTAGAATAAAATAAGCTTTATCACAAATATTACATAATTCCAACCCGCATCTCAAATATCCGTGAAATAACTTTAATCTAAATTTTATAGTAAAAAATAATATAAAATAAACTTATTAACAAAATAAATACACAATACAATAAAATAACCAACAAAACAATAATTATATTATGTTATATTTAAATATTATTTTTTATTGTTACATTTATAACACCAATAAACCACCAATATTTAAATAATATGAAAAGTAAATTTTTAATTTTATCAGGATGCCTTGTCCTGTTACTGAACTCGTGTAGATCGGATGTTGAAAACGCACAGAACATGGATCACACCACATCGAAGTTAGATAACACAACGATTCACAAATTTTCAATTAATGGAAATGACACTTATGTAAACGAAGTGAATGGTGAATATTTTTTTGCGGATGATATCACCATTAGCCCTGAACAGTTTAACAATTTAAAGATGCAGGCTGACTCCGAATTGTCAACCGCAGAAAAAAGTACTATTGTAAGCTCATTTATCAAAACCTGGCCTAATGCGACGGTCTATTATACACTACCTGCCCAGGGAAGCCTGAGCACACAGAACTATAATACATTCCTGACCAATATTAACAAGGCCTTTACAATGATTTCTTCTCAAACGAGTGTTCAGTTTGTTCAACGTACCAATCAAACGGAATACATCACTTTTACGTATTCTACCGGTAACAGTTCTCCGCTTGGCTGGCAGAAAAACAGGGTGAATGGCATTAAAATCTACAACATCACCTATCCGGCAATTATTGCCCACGAAGTGATGCACTCTATGGGAATTATGCATGAACAGTGCCGTCCGGACAGAAACCAATACATCATTGTAGATGTTACCAGAGCACAGGCAGGGACCCATCATAACTTCAATCTTTATAATGATTACGGAGGACACGGCGCATTTGATTTCGGTTCAGTCATGATGTATCAGTCTACAGATTTTGCCATAGACCCTACTAAACCCGTAATGACCAAGCTGGACGGTTCCACATTCACCAAGCAAAGAACATCACTATCCGCCGGTGATTATGCCGGAATTAATCATCTGTATGGTCCGGTTAATACTACTTCCGGCGTCAACGGAACTTATACCATGAC
Source organism: Chryseobacterium phocaeense (assembly GCF_900169075.1). Classification (NCBI taxonomy): domain Bacteria; kingdom Pseudomonadati; phylum Bacteroidota; class Flavobacteriia; order Flavobacteriales; family Weeksellaceae; genus Chryseobacterium; species Chryseobacterium phocaeense. The sequence goes on along the minus strand of NZ_LT827013.1, from coordinate 159,064 downwards.
CACCTCTTTAGTAAGTAATAAAAATGTAGAAATTTCCGGAAGCTCCACTACTGACGGTACCACTGTGGTTCTGAATACATCCTCTACAGGAAATAACCAGAGATTTACATTCAGCAAATCAGATCATGGATATTATATCATCAAATCTTTACTAGACCCTACTAAGGTATTAACCGTAAAAAGTAACGGAACAGCCAATGGAACAGCCGTAGAGCTAAGAACCAATTCCAATACAGATGCTCAGAAATGGTTATTATTTAACCTTGGTAATAATGGATTTGGATTTGCTCCCAAAAATGCACCGGCACTCAGATTAGAGGTAAAAAATGGGGTAACAACTAATCTTACGCCTATTGTAATCGGCAGTACGGATCAAACGCTTCAGCCGCCTACAAAGCAACGTTTTAAACTCACAAAAGTCAACTAATTAAACTTTTGCATATCAAATATGAGGTCAGGAATGGTTTTCCTGACCTCTTTTGTTTTATCATTATTTACTGTTTAACTTTAAAATCTGTTCTCTTCCCGGCCCAGTTGAAAGATAAGTAACCGGAACACCCAGTTCGGTATTAAGAAAAGAAAGAAAAGCTTTTAATTCTTCAGGCAAGCCAGCGACGTCTTTAACAGCGGCAATGTCTCCGCTCCAGCCTTTTAAAGCTTTAAGGACAGGACGGGCGTTGTCAGGAAGCGTTCCTGCAATCGTCTCAACAGTTCCGTCTTCCAGTTCATAATGGGTACAGACCGCCACAGATTCCATTCCACTTAAAATATCTGCCTTGGTCAGAATAATCTGGGTAACTCCGTTGATCATAATAGCATACCTTAAAGCCGGAAGATCCAGCCAGACTATTCTTCGTGGGCGTCCGGTGTTCGAGCCAAACTCATTCCCTTTATCTCTGATTTCTTCACCCACCTCATCAAAAAGCTCTGTTGGGAACGCGCCATTTCCTACCCTTGTAAAATAGGCTTTTGCTATCCCGAATATTTCACCGATTTTTCTAGGAGAAACTCCCAGCCCCGTACTTGCTCCGGCAGCCGTTGTAGAGGAAGAGGTTACGTAAGGATAAGTTCCGTGGTCAATGTCAAGCATAGCCGCCTGGGACCCTTCTGCCAGAATCTTCTTACCTTCAGTCATGGCTTTATTTAAAAATATCTCCGTTTCCATACGCCTGAATTTCTTAATAAAATCTATTGCTTCAAAGAAGTCCCGGGTAATTTCATCCAGAGAAGGAAGAATTCTGTCTCCAATAGCTAAAAACCTGTAATCTCTTTGCAAAATATGAAGGATTCTGCTTTCAAAATCCCGAGATTCTATATCACCAACCCTCAGATTCTGTCTTAAAATTTTATTGGAATATGCCTGTGCAATCCCGTTTTTCGTTGTTCCAATCGTTGTATACTCCGGATTTTCTTCCATAAAAACATCCAGTAGCCTGTGTGTGGGAAGGACAAGATGTGCTTTTTTGGAAATTACAAGATTCTTTTCCGGTTCAATGCTTTCGTCAAACCTGTGTAAATTTAAAATTTCATTTCTGAAACTTACAGGATCCAAAACAGTTCCGGTTCCAATCACATTCTGAACATTCTTCATAAAAATTCCTGAAGGAAGCGATTTCAGTGTAATCCTTTTTCCGTCACGTTCTATGCTGTGTCCTGCATTTGCTCCCCCGTTAAAACGTGCTGTAATATCATAACCTTCACTGATCAGGTCAATAAATTTCCCTTTACCTTCATCACCCCACTGAAGCCCTAAGACAATATCCATATTCATATTTTACATTTTTTATACTGCAAAGCTATGGCAGGGATTAAGCGAAGCCATTGTCATTTGACAAAAAGGGATTTTTTTGTAAAATGTATAATGTAAAAAGTATTTATGATAATGAAGGCCTATGTTTAAATAGACAGACCCTTATTAATTTCCGGGTTAAATTAATGGAGGTTTTGATTATTCTAAAGTGAATAAAACCAGTTGTATTGATTTTTTATATATTTCTTCTGATCCTGCTTAAAGAAGAAGGGGTAATTCCGAGGTAAGAAGCCAGCATAGATTGTGGAACACGGTTGGCCACTCCTGGATAGTGATTTAAAAAATGAATATACCTTGATTTGGCGTCAAGATTAAGCATGGTACTCGCCACTTTAAGTTTGTTTTCCGCTACAAAGGCATGCAGTTTTGCAAAGAGCACGGGCCAGATGGTAATTTCTTTTTCCAGTTTTTTAAAGTGGTCCACATCAATGGCCAGCAATACGCCGTCCGTAACGGCTTCAATAGATTCTAGGGCAGGCACCTGATCTGCAAAACCGTAAAAATCCCCGATGAATCTTCCTTCATAAATAAAATAACGGGTAAAATCATCACCCTGTTTGTTATAGTACACAGACCTGAATACGCCTTCCTTTACAAAAGCGATCTTTTTGCTCACCTTTCCCGCTTCTATAAAATGCTCACCTTTCTGAATGCCCATTTCCTGCAGTCCATCTTTGATCAGCAGTTCTTCCGTGGCGTTAAGTATTCCGAATTTCCGTATGTAATTTAAAAGTTCTTCCATGTTGTTTTTACCTGCGAAGCACAAAACATAAAGATAGAAAAACAGGGCAACAAACCCATTGCCATTTGACAATTAAGCCCGCAAAATATACCACATCATTCTCCGGCGGCATGTTAATTGATTGATTTTTAAAAACGTAAGACAATGAAAGCAATTTGGAACGGCGCCATTGGATTCGGTTTAGTCAATATCCCAGTTAAAATCTACTCCGCCACAGAAACCACAAAACTGGATCTCGACATGCTCGATAAATCTGATTTCTCTAATATTAAGTTTAAAAGGGTAAACGAAAGTACGGGAAAAGAAGTGAAATGGGAAAACATCGTGAAAGGGTATCTCATGGATGATAAATACATTGTTCTCGATAAAGAGGATTATGAAGCCGCCAGCCCTGAGAAAACAAAAATACTTTCGATAGACCAGTTTGTAAAGGAAGCCGAAGTAGACAGCGTGTACTTTGAAAATCCCTATTATCTGGAACCCCAGAAGAACGGAGAAAATGCATACAGGCTTTTGCTGAAAGCTCTGCAGGAAACCGAGATGGCAGGAATCGGCACCTTTGTCCTTCGTGAAAGTGAGGCCATTGGGATGATCAGGCCGTATAATGATGAGATTCTGGTGCTCAACAGGCTCCGGTTCAATCAGGAGATCAGAGATTATACAGATCTTAAGATCCCGGCTAAAAAAGCTCCCAAACCGGCAGAAGTAAAAATGGCGGTAAGCCTTATCAAGCAGCTTTCCCAGGATTTTGACCCGGAAATGTATAAAGACACCTATTCTGATGCGCTTATGAAAATCATTAAGCAGAAAGCGAAAGGTAAAAGCATTAAAGCTAAAAAAGCCGAACCTGCAAAAGAAGGTAAGGTGATTGATCTTATGGCTCAGTTAAAAGCCAGTTTACAAAATTCCAAATCTAAATCTGCATCATAATGGCCCTGAAAGATTATAACGAAAAACGCAGGTTCAATGAAACTACGGAACCCGAAGGTAAAACAAAGAAAAGCAAAGACAAACTGATCTTCGTGATTCAAAGGCATGCAGCATCCCGGCTTCACTATGATTTCCGGCTGGAAATGGATGGTGTTCTGAAAAGCTGGGCGGTTCCCAAAGGGCCATCCCTTGACCCGAAAGACAAGCGTCTTGCCATGATGGTGGAAGACCACCCGTATGACTATAAAGATTTCGAAGGAAATATCCCGGAAGGAAATTACGGCGCGGGACAGGTGGAAGTTTGGGACAGCGGTACTTATGAGCCTTTAGAGGAAACGAAACTGAACCACGAAAAAGAGCTTTTAAAGGAGCTTCACGCCGGTTCTTTAAAATTCATTTTACACGGTAAAAAGCTCAAAGGAGAATTTGCTCTTGTTAAAATGAAAAATACTGAAGACAATGCATGGCTGCTCATTAAACATAAAGACGATTTTGCAGAAAGCCCATATGACGCTGAAGAAAATACGTCGCCAAAATCTTTGGTAACGAAATTTTTAGAGGAAAAAAAAAGCCTAAAAATAAAGGCAAAAAAGAAGTCATAACCTCTGAAAGCAGATTCAGGAACTTCAATTCTTTAACCAATGAAAAGAAACTCTCTTCATTTATCAGGCCGATGCTGGCCAAATCTTTTGAAAAAGCATTTGATGATGAGGATTGGGTTTTTGAAATAAAATGGGACGGCTACAGGGCTATTGCGGATCTCAGCGGTAAGCATCCTCTATTTTATTCCCGAAATGGAATTTCATTTTTATCGAAATTTGAAAAGGTAACAGCAGATTTTGAGCAACAGAAGCATAACATGATCCTCGACGGAGAAATTGTTGCGTACGATGAACACGGAAGGCCCAGTTTCCAGCTTTTACAGCAGATTGGGGATAATCCTGATTTGGCTTTAACCTATCAGGTTTTTGATCTGTTATGGCTGAATGGCCACTCTACAGAAGATCTTCCTCTGCTCCAGCGTAAAGAACTTTTAAAGGAAGCTTTAACGGAAACGGATATCATCAAATACTGTGATCATATTCCTGAAAAAGGTATTGAATTCTTTAATCAGATGAAACAAATGAAGCTGGAAGGAATGATTGCCAAAAAAGCTAACAGTTTATATGTGGAAAATCATAGAACGGCAGACTGGCTGAAAATAAAATTCACCAATACGGATGAAGCTGTTATCTGTGGATTTACAGAGCCCAGAGGATCCCGGAAAAGCTTCGGAGCACTGATTCTTGGGAAATACAGTAATGGAAAGCTGATCTATTGCGGACATACCGGAACAGGCTTTAATAATGAATCTTTAGAACAGCTTTACGGAAGACTTCAAAAACTGATCATTAAAACATCCCCTTTTGAAACCATTCCAAAGACCAATATGCCGGTAACCTGGACTAAGCCTGAGCTGGTCTGCGAGATTAAATATTCGGAAATCACAAAAGACGGCATCTACCGTCATCCTGTTTTTTTGGCCATCCGGGAAGACAAAGAACCGCAAGAAGTTACCATTATCAGTCCTGCTAACCAAAAATCTAAGAAAATGAAAGCGAAAACTCCATCAAAAAAAGCAGAAAACATTGACAAAGAGAAAGAAGTAACCCTGGACAAGCATCAGGTGAAGCTCACCAATCAGGATAAAATTTATTTTCCTAAAGATGGAATTACCAAGGGCGAAGTGATAGAATACTACCAGTCGGTTGCCAGTTATATTTTACCCCATCTTAAAAACCGCCCGCTGTCTCTGAACCGTTTTCCCAATGGAATTGAAGAACAGGGTTTTTACCAGAAAGATGCCGGTGACCATATGCCGGACTGGATCAAAACCACAAAGGTTTATTCTGAATCCAACGATAAGTACATTGACTATGTTTACTGTAATGATAAAGCGACTTTAGCTTATCTGAATAATTTGGGCTGCATCGATCTGAACCCATGGAACAGCTCTCTGCCTGATCTTGAGCATCCCGATTATCTGGTACTGGACCTGGACCCTTCGAAAAAAAATACATTTGATGATGTGATTGAGACTGCTCTTCAGGTGAATGAGGTTTTAAATTCAGTTAAAATAAAAGGATATTGTAAAACCTCCGGAAGCACAGGAATCCACATCTACATTCCGATGGGTGGGAAATATGATTTTGACCAGGTAAAAGATTTTGCCCATATCCTGATGAAACAGGTGAACGAGAAACTCCCGAAGATCACCACTCTGGAAAGAAGTTTACAGAAAAGGGATGATAAGAAAATCTACCTCGATTATCTGCAGAACAGAACCGGACAGACTTTGGCCAGTGCCTACAGCCTGCGTCCCAAGGAAGGTGCTTCCGTATCAATGCCGTTGGAATGGGATGAAGTAAAGCCCGGTTTGAAGCCAACGGATTTTACAATTCATAATGCTTTGGAAAGGGTTAAAGAAAAAGGGGATTTATTTAAACCGGTTTTGGGAAAGGGAATTGATATGATGAAGGCATTAGAATTGTTGCAGGGTGTTTAATAATTGTAATGTCTTAAAATTGTCATTCGAAAATAATTAAGGGAGTTTTGCCACTAAGCTTTCGGGAAGCATTTTCAGAATGAAATAAATAATCTTCCATTTAAAATTCGGGACAATGACAAAGGAGTTTCCGGCATTCACGATGTGTTTTGCGACATAATCCGGTTCCATGATAAGGGATTCATTGAGTTCCAGCCCTTCATTAATCTTGGTTCTGATGTAGCCAATCACCAAAGCATTGACTTTTATTTTTCTGGAAGACAATTCCTGTCTTAATCCGGCTAAGTACTGGGTAAATGCAGCTTTTGTACTTCCATACACAAAATTGCTTTTCCGTCCTCTTACTCCGGAAAGCGAAGACAGCCCAATGATTCTTTCAAGATTTACATTGCTTTGGTCCATAGCAATTATATTCAGAATGGAAACTGCTCCCATATAGTTCACCTGCATCATTTGTTGCGCTCCTTTAAAATCTCTCAATGCTTTTTCATTATCCACCAGAAAACCAGCTGCATATATTGCAATATGAGGTTTTACAGGAAGTGCATTATAAAATTTTTGGTGGGAATCAAAATCTACGGCATCAAAATAAAGAATCTGCACTTTTGAATGATCAAGGTGGTTGTCTTTAATAAACTTCTGAAGAGAGGCAGTATCTCTTGAAGCGGCTGTTACAGAAAACCCTTTTTCAAGATACTGTTTGATGCATTGCTTGGCGACATCCGAATTGGCACCTAAAATGAGAATTCTTTTTTCTGTGTTTTGATTCATAGTGCAAAGATATGGTATGAAGCGTGGATTTTAAAGATAGTTGGATTTTTAAACACAAATTTTGGCACAAATTTTCACAAAATGCAATAAAGATTTAGCTACAAGGCTTATTTAACGCAAAGGTTAAATTCTTTGTGTGATAGTTTAAGGGAGCAAAGAGGTGTGACTTCGTCACTGATTAAGTATGGGTTTTATGCCTATAAAAAGTCCGGCGCAGTGAACTTCGTTCACCGCGCCGGACCCATATTTTCAAACTGAAAAATTACTTCTTTTCAGTTTCGATTTCTTTTTTCTCCGGAGTTTTTTCAGCAGCTTTTGCCTTATCTCCAAAACGTGCTTCAGTAAATTCTCTTGAAACCGCTGCTTTTTCGAATTTCAGTTTTCCTGATAAAGTTTCAATCACGAATCCATCATCCTGAACCTGGGCAATTCTTCCGTGAAGACCTGAAGTAAGGACTACTCTTGTTCCTACTTTTAACGTTTCCTGGAAGTTTTTCTCCTGCTTCTGTTTTCTCATTTGTGGTCTGATCATCAGAAAATAGAAGCCCACAAACATCACCCCCATCATAATCAGCATCATGGAAGAGTTTCCTCCCGCTGCAGGTGCCTGTAAAAAGATTGATAACGTATTCATTATATTATGGTTGAATATTCGCAGTGAATGTTAATTTAATAGGTGCTTTATCTACGTTTGCAAATACATCTGCATACTTCTGAACGTTCCCGTCGAAGCTTGAAGAATCAAAATGCAATGTGATTTTTCCTTTTTTACCGGGAAGAATAGGATCTTTTGTAAAATCAGGAGCAGTACATCCGCATCCAGGCTTTACTTCAGAGATCACCAATGGATTTTTTCCTGTGTTGGTAATTTCGTAGATGTGCTCTACTTTATCTCCTTTTTTGATTTTTCCAAAATCGAAGTTGCTCTCAGATAATGCAACAGATGTTAACGGCTGGTTAGAAACCGGAGCTGCTTCAGCTGTATTGACTGCAGGGGCTGCCGCTGAATCAGTAGGCGCTAAATTAGTTGCACCGGCAGTGGAATCTGTAATATTAGCAGTTTCTGCACCGGCAGCAGCTTGTTGGTTTTCTTTTTTACAAGAAACTAAACCAAAGCCTATAATAGACAAAGCGATAATTGATAACGTCTTTTTCATGTTAAATTCTATTTTGATCTTTACAATATTTATCTAAAATTCCGTTAATGAAGATATTGGAACGGTCTGTTGCAAATACTTTTGCAATTTCAATATATTCATTGATAATAACTCTTGAAGGCGTAAAAGGAAAATTGTCAAGCTCTGAAATAGCGGTAGCCAAAATGACTTTATCCATCAGGGAAACTCTTTCCAGATCCCAGTTTTCCAGTCTTTCACTTAGTTTTTTCTCATTAGCCTCCCAATTGTTCAGGGTATCTCTAAGAAGTTTTGCGGCGAAAGTTTTATCCTCATCATCTTTAATCATTTTAATTAAAGTTCTGCTTTCTTCATCTTCTTTCAGAAAACCGATTGTTTTCTGTACCATGGAGTTGGCAATGTGGATATCGTCATACCATGAAAGTTCTTTATCACTCAAATAATCCTGGAAATCATCATTTTCAGCAATATATCTTAAAAATAGCTTCCCGATAAACTTCTGATCATCTTCAAAGGAATATCCTTCTTCTTTCATAAAATCCTGATAACGTTTTCCTGCAGTAATTCTTTGAAAAGTCTTCACCAACATATCATCATGCATATCCCATTTCAGCTGTTTGTGCTGACCTGTGAAAAATAATCGCTCCGGATTTTCCTCCAGTTTGATCAATACCTGATTATTGATGAATTTTTGATTAGGGTTGATATCAGCATCGGTTTTAATGTATTTATTCTTCCCGATCTCAATCTGGGTTTCCGCCAATTCTTTCAGCGCCACCAAAAAATTAAGCTGATAGATGTACAGATTATAGATTTTCTCTATTCCTGAGAACATATTTTTCTCTAATACATCAAATTTTACAGGATTCTGATAGTATGAATACACTGTTTGTACTACTTTTTCACGGATTTGTCGTCTTCCTAACATTCAAAGAGCTTTTTATGGCTGCAAAGATACAAAAATTAAAATTGATGAAATTCGTAGTATGTGTACATTTTTGTAAATTTGTAAAACTTTATGAAAGCGCTAAAAACCTTAAACCCTTATTTTTGGAAGCACAAAATGTTATTGTTTTGGGGGTTGTTATTTATCATTGCCAGTAATTTTTTCAACATATATAAAGTTCAGTTTGTAGGAAAATCTGTGGATGAGCTTACCAAAGGCGGACATTTGGGTTTCAATAAGCAGGTTCTGATCTACGTGGCCATCATTGTGGGCTCTTCGCTCCTTACCGGATTTTTCACCTTTATGATGCGTCAGACCATCATTGTGGCCTCCAGAAGGATAGAATATGAACTGAAAAATAAAATTTACAGACATTATCAGGAATTATCCCTTACCGATTATAAGCAGACCACCATTGGTGATCTGATGAACAGGCTGAGTGAAGATGTGGTTGCCGTAAGGATGTATCTGGGACCCGGGGTAATGTATGTTGTGAATCTGTTGATTCTTCTTTTGATTACCAGTATTTACATGGTGAAAACGGATGCCTCCATGACTTTATGGACTTTATTGCCGCTTCCCATCTTATCCTATATTATCTTTAAGGTGAGTTCTATCATCAATCAGAAGTCGAAGATTATGCAGAAAAGCCAATCTGCTATTTCCACTTTTGTACAGGACAGCTTTTCCGGGATCCGGGTGGTGAAGTTTTTCGCCAAAGAAAACTACATTAAAAAGAATTACGGCATTAAAGTAACAGACTATCAGGACAAAGCTTTGGATTTAGCAAAAACTGAAGCGTACTTCTTTACTATTATTTTATTCGTAATCGGGTTGCTGAATGTTGCCGTGATCTTAATTGGCGGGCAGAAATATATTGCCGGAGAGCTGAGCGTAGGTAAAATTGCCGACTTCTTCATGTATATCAATATCCTGATCTGGCCGTTCTCCATGGTAGGATGGGTAACTTCTGTGAACCAGAGAGCTGAGGCATCCATGCAGAGAATTAATGAATTTCTGGATAAAAAATCAGACATTATTAACACCAACTTTGATACCTATCCTATTAAAGGGGATATTGAATTCAGAAACGTTTCTTATGTCTATCCGAATACCGGCATCAGAGCCCTGGATAACCTGAGTTTTAAGATCAACGCGGGAGAATCGCTTGCGATAATGGGTAAAACAGGAAGCGGAAAATCCACCATTGCCCTTCTTCTGTGCAGACTGATTGATCCTACGGAAGGTGAAATTTTAATTGACGGCAAAAATCTGAAAGAGCATAATCTTACGAACTACAGGAATTTCATTGGTTATATTCCCCAGGAAAGCTATTTATTCTCGGATTCTATTGAGAATAATATTGGTTTTGCCATTGATCATCCGTCTCATGAGAAAGTGGTGGAGTATGCAAAAATTGCAGACGTTGATAAAAATATTATCGGGTTTAAAGAGCAGTATAAAACACTTGTGGGTGAACGCGGCGTGATGCTTTCGGGAGGTCAGAAACAAAGAATTTGCATTGCCAGAGCCCTGATTAAGGACCCGAATATCATTATTTTTGACGATTCTCTGTCTGCTCTGGATACGGAAACCGAGCAGAATATTCTTGAAAATATCGACCGGAAAATAAGCAACGCCACATCCATAATTATCACACACAGAGAGTCTAGCGCTCAAAAAGCAGATAAAATCATCAACCTTACTGAAATTACCAATTCTGTAACTGCATAGCCGATTCGTTTCCAATTGTTAAATAAATCATAAAAAAAATTTTGTGATTAAAAGAATTCTTTTATATTTGTTCTTAACAAGATTAAAAAATATCTAACAATGAGTGAATACAAGGAACGCCATGAAAATGAAATTTTCACGAAGGTGTTAAAAGCAGGGAGAAGAACTTATTTCTTTGATGTGCGCGAGACGAAAGCAGGAGATTATTATCTTACGATTACCGAAAGTAAAAAGAACTTCGGGGAGAATGGGGAAGCTACATTCGAGAAGCACAAAATTTATCTTTACAAAGAGGATTTTAAAAGTTTTCAGGAGATGTTTAATGAGTCCACAGATTTCATCATTAACGAAAAGGGTGAGGATGTAATATCAGAAAAACACGACAAAGACTTCAAAAGCAAATCATTCACAATTGATTCTGACGACGAAGTTTAAAAAAGAATATCTAAAAACACAAGCATCTGAAAAAGGTGCTTTTTTTATGTCTGTATTTTTGCGCAGCGTAAAATGCATTGTTTCCTATGAAGTGGTCTTTACAATTGATATTGAGATAATAACGAAAATCGGCTGGAAGAATCCCCATTACATCTCTTCAGATTAAACAGATTAAATATTTCGTCAAATAAAAATAGGGCATCTGACAGTATTAAATGATTAAAATAGAATTCAGAATGGGTATAAAATAAAAAAGTACACTTATAAAAAGTGTACTTTTCTTGGGTGAATGATGGGTCTCGAACCCACGACCTTCGGAACCACAATCCGACGCTCTAACCAACTGAGCTACAATCACCGTTTTGTGAGTGCAAATATAGGGAAGATTTTTTAATTACCAAACAATTCCGTCAAAATTTTTCATCGCAATTAACTTCTCAGACGTAAATCCCTCAGCATAAGCTACTCCCGATAAGCGTCCCAAATCCTGTGCGCGGTACGTCAGGCTTTCAAAAAAGTCTTTTGTAGCAATCGGGGTTACCGGCTCATTGGAAGTTGGATCATAGAACTGGGTTTTAAAAGCCATGCAAGCCTCAATCTTCTTATCCAAATGTTCAGAAATATCAATCACAAATTCCGGTGTGATATTTTTCCATTGAATATAATGAAAAATATGCTTCGGCCTCCACACCTCCTGATTTTCGCCTTCCAAAACCGTTTCAATTTTTCTCAGTCCGGACAAAAAGCACGCATCCGATACTAATTTCGCTCCTTTTGCATGATCCGGATGTCTGTCATCAATCGCATTGGCTAAGACGATTTCCGGGCGGTATTTGCGGATCATTTTTACGATCTCCATCTGATATTCTTCAGAATTCACCAAAAAGCCGTCTTTCATTCCAAGGTTTTCCCTGGCAGACACTCCAAGAATTTTTGCTGCATTTCCCGCCTCCACTTTTCGGGTCTCATCTGTCCCCCTTGTCCCAAGCTCTCCGCGGGTAAGATCTACGATGGCACATGTTTTTCCTTCTGAGATCATTTTGGCGATCGTTCCGCCACACCCCAGCTCTACATCGTCAGGATGCGCTCCAAAAGCAAGTATATCTGTTTTCATATGATCAAAGATAAGGTTTAAAATAAAAACTTCCCAAACATTGCGAATGGGAAGTTTTAATATCTATAATTTAAATTTTAAATTACTTGTTGATTTCTGCATTTAATTTCACAGCATCCTGGTAAGTAGGATCAAGCTGTAAAGATTTTGCCACATAATCTTTAGCTTTTGCAAGATCTGAATCTTTGTTCATGTACGCTACTGCAAAGTAAGCGTAGGCTAAAGTCTGCTTGTTAGCTTCCAGATCTGCAGGTTTTACCGTACTGATAAACTTCTCATATGCCAGTTTAGCTGCGTCATTATTTCCTGCCTGCTGGTAAGAATATCCCTGGCTGTAGTAAGCCGGTGCCCAGTCCGGTAGAAGTGCACTCATTTTTTGCCATGTAAGGACAGCTCCATTCCAGTTTTTAACATCCTGGTATGCGGTAGCCAATTTAAACAGAGAATCGGAATCCTCTTTGTTGGCAGCCACTTTCTTCTTCAATGCTTCAATTTCAGGACTTGTAGGTCCTTTTTCCGCCTCAGCCTGAGAAGCTCCTCCTCCAGCAATATTTGCCAGCTCAATATCCCACTTCATGGTTTCATCTTTAGCCGCTTTAGCAATAGCAATTTTCTGCTGTGCTTCAGTAGTTAAAGCGGTTTTCTTAGCTGTATCGGTTTCTGTTTTCGCCAAACCTGCTGCGATAAGTCCCTGAAGACCCTGGTCAGCCGGCTGGATTCTTGTTTTCTCAGCCTGAGACACGAATGTATCCATGTTCTGCTTTGCTTCAGCATAATTTCCGTCTGCATAAGACTGGTAAGCTCTTAATTTGAACTTAATCGGGTCATCAATTTTATCAAAGATTTTGTCCAACACCATTTTAGAGTTTGCATAATCTTCGTTGGTAAAATATAATTTAGCAATTTCTAACTGAGTATATGGATCCTCATCGGCATATTTTGTATAGTTGATAAGATCCTGTGTAGCTTTTGCATTTTCCTGATATCTGATATCATATGACGCCAGGGCTTTATAAGCAGGCGCGTACGTAGCATCTACACCAATTGCTTTATCAATGCTTTGCTTCGCTTGCTGCCATTGTTGTGCAGCCATCCATAAAGTAGCCATTCTGGTATAAACGGATGCTTTATTTTTAGCTAACGGAAGTGCTTTATCGTAAGCAGTCATCGCATCACCAGGAGCTCTTTTTAATCTGTAAGCGTCTCCCAGTGTATAGTAATAATGTGCAGGAACTCCTTTTTTCTCTGCTTTTTCAACAGCCTTATTCAGGAACTGGATCGCTGCATCCGGAGCACTGTTTTTCTCGAATAAAGTTAAAGCTTCTGCTGCTCTGAATAATACTTCAGCATCTTTTTCTCTGGAATCTGCAACAATTTTCTGAATCTCAGCAATAGCGCTTTTATCTCCCTTTCCTAATTTAACGGTAGCAAGACCGATTTTGTTAAGGTAGCTTTTGCCGTCGGCAGCCAAACCTTTGTTAAAGCTTTCTGTAGCCTTAGCATAATCAGGTTCACCCTGCTTCAGGTATGTATTTCCTAAATAGAAGTAATTTTCTGCTGTAGGTGCCTTCGTAACCATTTCCGTAAAATTGGTTTTAGCCTGAGCAAATTTATCACTGTCTATACTGTTAATACCGTCCTGCAACGTTTGTGCAGAGGCTAAACCGGCAAAAAATACTACGGCTGCTCCAAAAGCAATTTTCTTTACATTCATAATCATTATATCTTTCATTTTATATTTTTCTATCTTTTTGAGCTATATGCTCCACAATTTTCAGACCAAAACATTATTTAGATGCTATTTTAATAATTTTTAACGCATCTGTACTTCCCTTTTAAATATATTGTAAGGCTGTAACCCTTCTTTCTGAACAATCATCTGGCCCAGCTGTGTACAGGAGTATCTTATAAATCCGTTTGCAATATTAAAGTTTCCTTCATTGGTTAAGAAATAAAGGACCCGGGTAAACGGGTAAGTCATTTTTCGTAATCCTTCATGATCTGAAGTGTAAAGTTTTCCATTAATTTCTACAGGAAGAACCTTAACCATTTCTCTCAATCTCTCAGAGGTCTTATCATACGGGCGGCTGAATGTATTCAAGCCGATAACTCCTATTTTATCAGGATACTTACCCAGTTCTTCAATGATATTCTGGTTTCCGGGAATAATGGAAAATTTGAGATCTTTAGGCTGTTTTTTGAGTTTCTGAGCTACAAAATTCAGGTTACTGGAATTGGTTCCGTCAAAAATAAAATTTTTAGCTTCAGATTCAAGTCCGGCTTTTATTTCATCCATAGAAATGCTCTGTTTCGGAGAATCTTTAGTGACAACAAAAACAACTGCGTCTGCTGCAAATTTAGCGGGAAGAAATTTCAGATCTACCTGTTCTTCATAAGCTTTTTTCTCTTCCGGAGTAAGATCTCTGGACATTACCGTTATTCTTGCCTTATCTTTCAACAGGTCAAGAAATGCCAAATCTTCTTTTTGGGTTACAATTTTGATATGGGTATCCGGGTAATTGATCATATATCCGTCTGCCAGTGCTTCTGTAACACTTTTGAAAGATTCGTCGGTAAGTATGGTAAGATCTCCTTTATGATAGGATGGCGATTTATCCTCTTTTTTCTTGCAGCTTACGGCACCGATGCTCATTAAGGAAAGCAGTACAATTTTTAAACTATTTCTCATTTCCTGAATCTTTTATCCTTGAAACTGCTCTATAGATTCTAAATATTCCATAAAGAATAAGCACTGCACCCATTGCGTAGGCAATAGCAGGCTCCAAAATCGTAAAGAAAAATTTGTATACAATCACTACAACTCCCAATACGATATAAAATAATCCTGTAACTAAGGATAACCAATTGAACATCATGTAACAAAAATACCAAAAAAAATAAAAAGAGAAGCATATGCTTCTCTTTTTTATTTATAATTTGAATAAATAAGTCTTATTCAAAATTCATTGTAAACGGTACGCTATAGTAAGATCTAACACTCTCCCCGTTTCTTTTCGCAGGAGTCCATTTTTTTAGTTTCTTCACTACACGAACTGCTTCACTGTTGAAGTCGCCATTTGGAGATTTCTCCTCAATAGTAACTCCGGAAACTGTTCCGTCTCTTTCTACAACAAACTTAAGCTTGGCTTTAAGTGTACCTTCGCCTCCTTCCATCAAAGAAGTATCAAAATTCTCCCCAAGATATTTTCTCAATGCTGCCATACCTCCTGGATATTCTGCAGATTGGTCTACATCTTTGTAGATCTCATTAGGGTTGTTTGTTTTTACTTCCGCTGTACTGGCTTTGTTACCTGTAGACGGCGGTGGTGGCGGTGGTGTATAAGCCGGAGCTTTCACACCCTCCTGGTTATTCAAACCTGTCGTTGTTTCTAACTGCTTAGAAATTGGCGGCGGTGGAGTTTCAATCTTTGGAGCTTTTACAGGCTCCGGAACCACGTTCTGAATAACTTCAATTTTCTCCTCTTCTTTTGGAGGTGGAGGTGGTGGAGGTGGTTCTTCTTCTTTCGGCTGCTCAATAATTTTATCTTCCTGAAGAATTTCTACCAAATCAGCCTTCACTTCCTGCTTAGGTGGTTCAGTTAATCTTTTAATGGTAAGATAAATAAAAGGAGATAAAGCCGCAATCAGGAATAATGCCGTTCCAATAACAAAAGATTTTGTCAAAAGTTTCGGATACTGATGTCTAAGATCATAGGCACCATATTCCTTGTTTCTATTTTCAAATACAATCTCGTCTAAGGTAAGATTCTGACTGTATACATTTTCATCTGCCATAGATATACAATTTTATGGTTAAATTACTTTGTAGCCGGTGTAGCCGCAGCTCCATTATTTCCAACTTTCTTATCATAAATAGCTTTCTCCCAAGGCTTCAGATCGGTTACCCCGTACTGTTCGCTTTTGGTAATGGCCATTTCGTCAAGAATATCTACAAAGTTTTTATATACAGCATCGTCAGTGGGCTTGATAATAACAGTAAATTTTGTTTTATCTGCCGCATTTGCTCTTGCCTGCTCAATAACTCTTCTAATTCCTTCTCTGTCAAAGGTAGTTTCCATAAGATTCTGATCAGTTAAAGAAGTATTATCCTGCTGATGCCAGAAAATCTTATTGTCTTTACCCAATAATAAAGAAATTGAGTTAGAAAGTTTAATTTCTGTTGGAGGTGGTTTCGGCTGATCCTTTTTAGGTTTTGCCGGAAGACCCAAATCCATTACATTCGGTTTACTAAATGTGGTTGTGAACATAAAGAAGGTAATCAATAGAAAACCCAAGTCCACCATCGGAGTCATATCTACTCTGGTATTCTGCTTCTTGGAACGGACCTTGCCGCCCTTGCCGCCTTTTTCCTGTACTTGTACTTCTGCCATTTCTAAATGATTATTATGGTTTACCTTCTTGTGATGTGATCAACCAGAATTTAAGAAAATCAATATCTCTTAAACCTTCAAATAGGCTTTTAACTTTAGGATACTCAGTAGTAACGTCTCCCTTGATTGCTAATTTGTAATCAGGATTTACGCTCAAACTCTGCTGTACCCAGTCTACTAACTGCTTATTTGTACTATCCATAGGAATCCCTTTAGGACTCTTGAAACTTTTCTGCTCCTCATCTGACAAATCAAGATAGCTTTTAAGTTGGTTCATAGGAACCCCAATCGCTTGTACTTTTTGAAATGCAGCTTTTTGCTGGTTGGTAAAAGTCATATTATACTTTTCTCCCATTTTATCCAAAAGCTGTAGTCTCTCTGATGCATTTTCTACGGGCTGGAAATAGAATTTTCCGTCCGGAGTAGCGTTGATGGTCATCAAACTTGCATCAGGAAGTAACTTCTCTGATATTGAAGATGGCGGTTTAATCTGCTCCACGTCAGGTTTTTTAAACTGAGTGGTCAATATAAAGAACGTAAGTAGTAGGAAAGCAACGTCACACATTGCCGTCATATCCGTCACTACTCCATGTCTTTTAGGTTTGACTCTCGCCATTGTTTTGAATTATTTTTAATTAAACTTCTTTTAATTGGAATGCAAATTCCTTGCTAAAAATTCTTAGTTGAATTCAGCGAAAGACTGCTGGATGCTCATAGCGATCTCGTCGATCTTATAAGTTAATCCGTCAATTTTAGAAGTAAAGAAGTTGTAAAGGATAATAGCGATAGCTGAAGTACCAATACCTAATGCCGTGTTGATCAAGGCTTCAGAGATACCAGTAGAAAGTGCAGCAGCATCCGGAGTACCACCACCAGAACCTAACGCGAAGAATGCTTTGATCATCCCGATTACTGTTCCTAAAAGTGCAATTAGGGTAGCAACAGTACCTAAAGTGGAAAGAATCATCATGTTCTTTTCAAGCATTGGCATTTCAAGAGTAGTAGCCTCTTCGATAGCTTTGTTAAGAGCCACCATTTTCTGCTCTTTATTTAAAGTAGTATCATGAGAAAGAGCTTTGTAAGTAGTAAGACCTTCTTTCACTACGTTACCTACAGATCCTTGTTGTCTGTCACACTCTTCTAAAGCTTCATCAATTTTGTTTTGATTCAGTAAGCTTCTTACCTGAACTACGAAGTTGTCTAGGTTACCTTTACCGGCAGCTTTGCCTAGTACGAAATATCTTTCAAAAGAGAACACGATTACAGTAATCATGAAAGTGATCAAGATAGGTACAATAACCCCTCCTTTGTAGATAATACCTAAGAACGATTCCGGGTGAATGTCTTTTCCTTCAACACTTGAGAAAGCTACAGACCCACTTCCTAGTTTTTCTGCATCTTTAAAGTTACCTGGGTTACCAAGCACGAATAAATAAATACAAACTCCTATAGCGAAAAGAATAGGAATAATAACAGCCGGGTTTAAACCTCCTGCTTTTCTAGCAACTACTTGCTCATCATTTTTTGAAACATTCATTTCCATATTTAACTAAATTATATTGTTTTAAAATTTTACAGGGTGTAAATTAAAGGCAAAATTAATTAAAATGCAAGAGTCTTAAATAAACATTTTGCAATTTTCTAATAAAGAAATTTTAATACGATTTCGATATAATAATTATTTTTAAATATTTTATTTATTTTTCCCAATTTTAACGTTTGAGTTAGAAATTTAAAAAAATAAGACCTTCATTTTTTTTAATTTGCCAATGTTAACTTTTTTTTAAATTACGATATTCACAATACGGTGATGCACCACGATGATTTTTTTAGGTGTTTTGCCTTCCAAAATCGGTTGCATTTTTTCATCCGAAATCACCAAATCTTCCACTTCTTTGGCAGATAGCTGAGCAGGAAGTGAAATTTTGAACTTCATTTTACCGTTTACACTTACCGGATATTCTATTTCGTCTTCTACCAGGTATTCCTCGTTCAATACAGGGAATTTCTCGAATTCAACGGATTCTTTATGCCCCAGTAAACTCCAAAGCTCCTCACAGATGTGTGGTGCATACGGAGAGATGATAACGGCCAATGGTTCTAAAATATTGCGTTTGTTGCATTTTATTTTTTGCAGCTCGTTCACAGCTATCATAAATGAAGATACAGAGGTGTTGAATGAGAAATTCTCAATATCATAAACCACCTTCTTGATTAAGGTATGTAACACCTTATATTCTGCTTTGGTTGGCTCTTCATCCGAAACTTCAAAAGTATCGCCATTAAAATACAGGTTCCAGAATTTCTTAAGGAAACCATAGACTCCACTTAGCCCTTGTGTATTCCACGGCTTGGACTGCTCCAAAGGCCCCAGGAACATTTCATACAGTCTTAATCCGTCTGCTCCGTATTCTTCACAGATATCATCAGGATTAACCACATTGTATTTTGATTTGGACATTTTTTCAACTTCACGGTCTGTGATGTATTTTCCGTCTTCCAGAATAAATTCTGCATCGGCATAGTCCGGTCTCCAGGCTTTGAAGGCTTCAGTATCCAACTCGTCCGATGCTCCTTTTAATAAGGATACATCAACGTGGATTTTTTGCGTCTGATAATTTCCTGCAAGGTTTTTGGAAACATATTGATGGGTACCATCAATTCTGTATACGAATGCACTCATCCCCAAAATCATCCCCTGGTTAATCAGTTTCTGGAAAGGCTCATCATGGGTAATGTATCCTCTGTCTTTTAAGAACATGTTCCAGAAACGGGAATACAATAAGTGACCCGTTGCATGCTCGCTGCCTCCAATGTATAAGTCTACTTGTCCCCAATAATCTGCCAGTTCTTTTTTAACGAAAACCTCCTGATCATTCGGATCCATATATCTAAGGAAATACCATGAGCTTCCCGCCCAGCCCGGCATGGTAGATAATTCTAACGGGAATATGGTTTTATCATCAATAAGATCTGTAGAAACTACTTTCTGATTGGCTTCATCCCAGGCAAATACTTTGGCATTCCCCAACGGCGGATCACCGTCTTCGGTAGGGAGATATTTTTTCACTTCAGGAAGCTCCAGCGGTAAAGCGGAAACCGGAAGCGTGTAAGGCATCCCTTCCTTATAATATACAGGAACCGGCTCGCCCCAGTAACGCTGTCTTGAGAAAATAGCATCACGCTGTCTGTAGTTGGTGGTTCCGTGGCCTATTGCTCTATTTTCGATTTCCGAAATTATTTTTGATTTGGCATCATTATAATTCAATCCGTTCAGGAAATCGGAATTTACACATACTGAATCTTTAGAATCAAAAGATTTCTCCTGAATGTCTTCTTCAGTTTCAACAACCTTTTTAATGGTAAGGTTAAATTTCTTTGCAAATCTGTGATCACGCTCGTCATGTGCAGGAACCGCCATCACAGCACCTGTTCCATACCCCATCAATACGTAATCCGAAATATAGATTGGCATTTTCTCCCCGCTGAATGGATTGACAGCGTAACTTCCCGTAAAAGCTCCGCTCACGTTTTTCACGTCAGACATCCTGTCTCTTTCCGTTTTTTTGGAGGTCTCTTCTATATAAGTATCTACTTCCACTTTCTGAGCTTCGGTAGTAATGGCTTCCACTAATGGATTTTCAGGAGCCAATACCATAAATGTCGCTCCAAAAATAGTATCAGGCCTTGTGGTAAATACCTCAACGATCTCGTCATGTCCTTCTACCTGAAACTGAACCTGTGCTCCCTGGGATTTCCCGATCCAGTATTCCTGGGCGTCTTTAAGCGGCTGTGGCCAGTCCAGTGTATTCAATCCCTGTAATAATCTTTCGGAGTAGGCAGAAATTCTCATGCTCCACTGCATCATTTTCTTCTGGAATACAGGGAATCCTCCTCTTTCAGATTTTCCGTCTTTCACCTCATCATTGGCTAATACGGTTCCTAAAGCAGGACACCAGTTCACCGTAGTCTCAGCTCTGTAAGCCAAACGGTAATTCAATAAGATATCTTCTTTATCAAGGTCTGAAGCTTTTTCCCATTCTTCAGCCGTGAAATTTAGTTCGTCGTTCTGATTGGCATTTAATCCTTCCGTACCTTTTTCTTCAAAATGTTTGATTAAGGTATCAATAGATTCCGCCTGATCGGTATTTTTATTATACCACGAATGGTACAGCTCAATAAAGATCCACTGTGTCCATTTATAATAGGATGCATCAGAAGTTCTCACCTCTCTGCTCCAGTCGAATGAAAAACCGATCTTTTTCAGCTGCTCCTCATACCTGTTGATATTTTCCTCAGTTGTAACGGCAGGATGTTGCCCTGTCTGGATGGCATACTGTTCAGCAGGAAGCCCGAAGCTGTCATACCCTACCGGGTGAAGCACATTAAACCCCTGATGTCTTTTATATCTTGCATAGATATCCGATGCAATATATCCCAGCGGGTGTCCCACATGAAGCCCTGCTCCGGATGGATACGGAAACATATCGAGAACATAAAATTTAGGTTTGTCCGTGTTATTGGAGGTTTTGTAGGTTTGGTTATCCTCCCAGTACTTCTGCCACTTTTTTTCTATCTGCTGATGATCGTAAAACACTTTATTATAGATATTAGATGTTAGATATTAGATGTAAGATTGTTCAACTCCCATTCTAATTTTCACAAAAATAATGATTTTAAAAGAAATGGAAATTTTAATTTTAATTAATTAAAGAATACCCCTTCAACAAAAAAATCCCATCCGGAGATGAGATCTATGTTAAGGAATATACTGTATTATTTATTGAGGAATTCTCCTCATTGTAATGGTTCTTGTTTTATATACAGTAGGATCCTGAGTCTCTTCTCTTAGAGCAAGGTTCAGGGTGGCATCATCGAGGGTAACTACTTTTCCGTTAACCGGCTCTACGATTCCCTGAAATTTGAGCACTATCGTTTTTGCACTTTTATCATAGGTATAGGTAAAGTTCTGATCGGATACGATAGTACACTGCGGTGTTGTTCCCATTTCATCGTTTTTGGTTCTTTTCCCGCTTACTTCGGTATTGAATCTCCATCTTCCTTCTTTCTGACAGTCGGTATAGGTGATGAGATCTGAAACAGGATCTTCTCCTACTTCTACGGTGGTTACCACTTCTTTAAGCGGCTGCCAAACCCCTACAAGTGGAGCTTCCATTGTATTACCGTCATCATCATTACATCCTGTAGCTACAAATAATGATAAACCTGCAAATAGTAATGCTAATTTCTTCATATATAAAATTTTCAAGGGCTAAAATTATAATTTTTTTGATTTATAACACCATTTTTTGTGAAAAATTATTTCGATAATCTATATTTCTGAAAATTTTAGAGCAGGATCCTTTAAAATAACCTTTATTTAACAAATATTGAATCGGTGAGGCAGCCGTAATTTTATTAAAAAAACTATTTTTGCAGAAAGAAAAACAAAAATGCAGAGTATAACGAAAAATAATTTTGACTTCATCCGTGTTCTCCTTGCTTTCATTGTCTTTGTGGGACATCTCGGAGCTTTAAGTGACTCTCAACAACTTTATTTTTTAACGCACAGCCCTGTAGAAATTGCCGTTTTTTCTTTTTTCATTGTGAGCGGATTCCTGATTGCGAGAAGCTACGAAAGGTCTTCCAGCCTGAAAAGCTATGCAAAGAAAAGGTTTAACAGGATCGTGCCTGCTTATTTACTGGTTGTATTTCTCTGTACTACGCTCCTGAGCCTGGTGAGTACGTTATCTTTTTCAGACTATTTCGGGAATGTTCAGGTGTATAAATATTTTTTCTGGAACTCTTTATTCATGAATTTCATGGCCCCCTCCCTTCCCGGCGTATTCGGAAATGAGGCGGTGAACGGTGCACTCTGGACCCTTAAGATCGAAATGTGTTTTTATGCAGCGGTTCCCCTGATGTTTTTATTATTTGGAAAAAACAATAAATACAGAACACTCAGTCTGATTATTCTCTACGTCTTGTCTCTGGTTTTTCTTAATTATTTTGACATGATCGGGAAATCTGCCATTGCCAGACAGCTTCCCGGGTCGCTGTGTTATTTTATTGGCGGAATGCTTATTTATTTTCATTTTGACAAGTTTATCAAATATAAGCACGTCCTATTTATCATTGCTGTTCTTACGGTCTGGATAGATCTGATCCTTCATATCAGGTTTTTTTCTCCTATTATGATCAGTATTATAGTTCTGTATATTGCCTATTCTCTGAAATTTCTGAATAATTTCGGGAAATACGGAGACTTCACGTATGGTATTTATATATTCCACTTCCCTATTATCAGGGTATTTGCCACGCTTGGGCTGTTTGCCAATTTTAATCCTTTTTTCATGAGTTTTGTATGCATGCTGGTGGTTATAGGTGTAGGAATTGCGTCCTGGCATCTTTATGAGAAAAAATTTTTATAATTTTATCCCCAGTTAAAACACACATGAAAGACTTAGTCTCCATCATCACTCCCTGCTATAATTCTGCTGAATTCATCGAAGAAACAATACAATCTGTTTTAAACCAAACCTATGAAAACTGGGAATGGCTGATCACCGATGACCTGTCTAAAGACAATACGGTAGAGATTATAAAAAGATATAATGACCCAAGGATCAAACTGCAGGTTCTGGAAAAAAACGGCGGTGCCGGAAATGCCCGGAATAACAGCCTTGAAAGAGCTCAGGGAAGATATATTGCTTTTCTGGATTCCGATGATTTCTGGTATCCGGAATATCTGGAAACCATGACAGATTATATGGAAGAAAACAACGCGGAACTGGTATACTGCAATTACTCCAGATGCAATGAGCAGCTGCAGCCTGTTTTAAAGGATTTTATGGCTGATAAAGCGGTTACTTTCTCCAATCTTCTGAAGACCTGCCGCCTGGCACCGGTTTCTACGATGTATGACACCAAAAGGGTCGGGAAATTTTTATTTCCTATCAAAAGCAAGCGGGAAGATCATGTGATGTGGCTGAATCTGTTAAAAGTAATCCCGGAGGGAATGCCCATCAATAAAACACTCGCCAAATACAGAATGCGTGAGAACAGTGTATCGCGGAAGAAAAAGAATATCATCAAGGATCAGTATCTGGTGTATAAGGATTTCATGGGATTTTCTACAGTAAAATCTCTTTATTACACAGCCAACTGGGCAATCAACGGCTTTATGAAATATTCTAAAATTTTTAATTAATGGAATATTCAAAAGAATTCAAAGCTGCATTGAGTGCTTTTTCCAGCATTGAAAAGGACCGTCTTATTTTCAGGCTTCTGAAAAAGGATAAGCTTTTATCAAAAAAACTGTATTTCGAACTGATTGATCAGGAAACTACTGATGATAAACGAAATGCAATGGAAAATCATGTAACTGAAAAAATTCTTTTGGCATCAAAATATATCGGGAATGCCAAATATTTCATGAGTACCGTCCGTACCATCAGTGCTGATATTACAGAACATGTGAAAATCACAACCGATAAATTCGGAGAGGTTTCGCTTAATCTCCTTCTTGTCAATAGAATTTTAGACCATAATGACGATCTGAGCAGACAAAGATTCGATAATGTGTACAAGCTTTATATCTACATCATTAATAAAGTATTCAAAGCCCTTGTTTTAACCAAAAAGCTGGATGAGGATTACTGGATGGAGATCGATGAATTACTGGAAGAAGCCCAAAAGAAAATACTTGAAAACCATTATCTACAGAAACTCTGCATCAATAACGGCCTTGATTTCAACTGGCTTCAGTCTGACCGTATTCCGGAAAACATAGAGCAGATTATAAAAGATATTAAAAGCCAGGGATTCTTAAGATGATGAGAGAGACATCAGATTTCAGACACAAGACTTTTTTGGCTTAAGACTGAGATCAGGAAGTGTCAATAGTCAATTTTGCTGTGCAAGTGAAATGTGAAACGTCTAGCCCAATAAACCATATCACTAAACTCTAAAACTCTCCTACTTTCAAACTTAAGATATTTTCTGCATAATCAGGTTTGTTGCATCAGGTTTTTCATTGACAAACTTCTCAGCATTAGCGGACATTTCTTTCAGCTCTTCTTCATTATTAAAGAGAAATAATACAAAATCAGCCGCAGCGTATTCTTCGGCAAAGGACTTCCCTCCATTGGTTTCAATCAGGCCATCTGCCTCAGGATTTTTCCTGTAATGGTTTCCAAAAATAACAGGCACACCAAATGTGGCAGCCTCCAGGATATTATGCAGTCCTGCATCATGAAAACCTCCGCCTACAACCGCTACATCTGCATAGGAATATAATTTTGATAATAATCCGATACTGTCTATGATCAGAAGCTGAGCATTAAGCGTTGAAAGTGGAGTCTGTTGAATTTCACTGTATACCAAAGCGCCTGGGAAAGCCTGTTTAAGGTGTCCCACCCTCTTTAAATCATGAGGAGCAATAATCAGTTTTACATCCGGGTTCATTCTGTAAATAGCAGCAGCCATTTTTTCTTCCGCCTGCCAGGAACTTCCAAAGACCACAGCTTTGTGTTCTCCTATAAATTCTGAAATCAATTCTACATGGTTATTTCTTGCTCTCAGTTGCTTTACCCGGTCAAACCTCGTATCTCCTGTTACAGAAGATTGAGTCAGTCCGATACTTTTAGCCAACGCAAAAGAAAATTCAGTCTGATGAAAGAACCAATCTACATTTTTTTTAAGCTGCTTTACAAACCATTTCCCGTAAGATGTGAAAAAAGCCTGTCTTTCGTAGAATAAAGCGGAGATGACGTACACCTTAGCCCCCTGCTCCTTAAGTCCGGCCAGCAGATGATACCAGTAATCATATTTAACCGTAAAAAATAGTTCAGTATGAAACTGTGAAATAAAGTCTTTTACAGTAGATTTTTTATCGAAAGGAAGATAACAGATAACGTCTGCAATATGTTTCTTTTTCACCACATTTTCATAACCTGAAGGCGAGAAGAAAGTTACAAGAATTTTATGTCCTGGAAATTTTTCTTTCAGTTTCTCCAAAACAGGAAGTGCCTGCTCGTACTCACCCAGACTTGCCGCATGCATCCAGATCACTTTATCTGAGGGGTTAAAAGCGCTTTTTATTTTATTTAAAGACTGCTTTCTGCCTTCAACGCCTTTTTTAGTTTTATCATTAAATAACGAAAAAACTTTCATTCCGAAAATGAGAAGACTGATGAATATATTGTATAGGAAGGACATGTGATTATTTTTTTATTTCAGTTCGGTCATGAGCAGTTGACGGGTTGGAAATCACAAGAAATTCCACAGCCTTGTGAGATTCATTGGCAATAAAATGTTCTGATTTCGGCCGGACAGAAATGCTTTCTCCTTTCTTCACCAAAAACTTTTCACTGTTGATATATAAAACGGCCTCGCCTTCCAAAATATAAAAAAACTGCTTTGCCGATTCATGAAAATGCAGTTTTTCAGCAGTCACCGCAGGCATCTTTTCCTGCTTGACGGAAAGGCCTTCCGAATCTTCTAAAACCCAGCTGTCACAGGCATTTCCCCAGATGTAATGCTTTGAATTGTCTTTAGATTGTATCATTTGAACAGACCTACTAAAACCAACACCACCATCAGGCTCCCGATCACAGATAAAATAGCTGTAGACATCGGAACTCTGGGCTTCACCCGATCATCAAACGAGTACCTGAACATATAATCCTGTCCGTTCATAAAAATAAGCAGCACCAGCACAAACAGCCATCGCAAAAAAGTTTCCATAATCAGGAACTGGGCACTTTTGTTCTGCTCTGTAATTTCTACAGGAAAATTAACTGCTTCAGGATGTCTTAGTGCATACACGAAGAAAAAATACAAAACCGTCCCAAGAACCGGTGTGATAAAAGAATAGAGTTTGCTGCCGAAATTATCAGCTTTACCGTCAAAATCGAAATGTACAGGAATTCTTGCAGGCAGGGTTTTATAATGCTTCAGGGTAAACCACCAGAAAAAAACAAGCAGTCCGAAGTTAAAAATATCAAAAATTGTAAAAATAACATTCTCCATCCAGACCGTTTTAAGATTATAATAAGTTTTTGATCACTCTGAGTTTATGGGTGTGCTTATTCATTTCTTTATTAAAGATCCCGGTAGAATCAAGGATATCAATCCTTACTTTTCCGGAGGCATGAATAATTTTCTGGTTATCCAGCATAATTCCTACATGAATAATTTTCCCTTCAGGATTTTCAAAGAATGCTAAATCTCCCGGCTGACTCTCTTCAACGAAAGTAAGGGGTTCACCTACTTCTGCCTGCTGATAAGTATCTCTCGGCAGCTTAATATCATGAATTTTATAAACCAGCTGTGTGAAGCCGGAACAGTCTACTGCAAAAAAACTTTTGCCGCCCCATAAATAAGGCACATTAAGGAATTCTTTGGCCGCCAGAGCAATACTTTCACGAAGATCGTGGCTTCTTTTTGAGGCTACCACCGGAAACTCTACTTCAGACCCCATCGAAAGAAGGGTTTTACCGTCATTCATCAATACGGAAGAGAAATCTTCAGTAACTACGGTGACTTTTCTTTTTGCCAGTTCTTCATCTGTTACAGGTTTCAGCTGCTTGGTATCTATCCATCCCTCATATCCGTCATAGTGCATTTTTATCATGGTCCAGTTTTTATTGACCTCCAGAATATCTGCACTTTCTCCAAACAGCATTTCCGTAACAATTTCCGCCTTGTCAGAATTTTCTGCGCGGACCGGTGCTACTGTAACGTTACAAATTCCTTTATTCATGTATTAAGATTAAAAGATTCAATAATGTAAAGATTAAAAAAATATTGCCATATCATATTTTAATCTTTAAATATTTTAATTACTTCCTGCGAAGGAAGTTCACTCCATCACGCAAAGGTAAAATAAGATTTTCAAAATCATCATCTTTTGCAACCAAATCATTCAGTTCTTTGATGACCTGTGTGGATTTCTGTTTTGGGTTTTCTTCCAGTACTTTTCCGTACCATAACACATTATCAAACATTACTACAGAACCTGATTGTGTTCTCGGCTTAATGAGCCTGAAATATTCTGCATAATTTTCTTTGTCCGCATCTATGAAAACCAGATCAAAAATCTCATCGGTTTCCCTTAAAAATTCTTTGGCATCCTGAAGTTTAAAATCAATCTGTTCAGCATATTCACTTTCCTCAAAATATTTTTTAGGAAGATAAGCAAGATCTTCATTCACATCCAGGGTAGTGATTTTCCCGTCTTTGGCTAAACCTGCAGTAAGGCATAGCGTGGCATATCCTGTAAAAGTTCCTATTTCCAGTACATTCCTGGGTTGCAACATCTGGGACACCATCGTAAGGAGCCTTCCCTGCTGATATCCGGAGATCATATGCGGCTGTGTGGTTTTCTGATAGGTCTCTCTCCTAAGTTTTCTCAAAATTTCAGGTTCGGAGGAAGCATGGGTTTCCAGGTACCTGTCCATTTCGGGATTTTTTTCTTCAAAAAAACTCATATCTCTTTTTGTTTAAACAAATTTAAGCATTTAAAATTTCTTCCGGAAAGCTTATTGCCCTCCACATGTAACGAAAAAGGAGAGAAATTAATCTCTCCTTCATAGCTCTATCTATTTCTGTGTAGAATGAATTAAAGCGCTACGCAATACCGCCCTCTTGTTGCACATACCCATCCAGGGCAGCAGTCACTGGTTCTTTGACAGATGATTTGCGGATTGCATCTTGAATCAGCACCTTGTAGATTTTTCATTTCTCCTCTTGAAAGTTTTTTTAAATTTTTCATAGTAATAAGTTTAATTTGGTTTTCCTACTCTGTAAGATTTTCGGACACCTCTATATATTTCCCCATAAAGGGAATCTAATATACACATTATTCTACTAACCAGAGACTATTATAATTAATATTATTTAAAAAGCTCTATATTACTGATTCGAATACCGGAAAAACCCCATGAAAAATACCGGGAAAATACGGATGTTTTTTTCTGATGTTTAGTTATACATTTGCAGAGAACAAGGGGTAAAAACACTAAGACAAAAGGAAATGAATGCAGAGGGAAAACTAATTAACACAGGGAATCAGAAGACCGCAGGGCCAAAAGGCAAGGCGGATTCTTCATCAAAAAAAACTAAAACTCGAATATCCAATTCATTTTTGCAGCGGATTATTTCATTATTGAAAAAAGAAGAACTGATCTGACAAACAAAAATCCCGAATAACTTCGGGATTTTTTTATTGATATTAATTGTTATAATTACTTCTTAGGAGCAATATCCATCAGTTTCATGAATTCATCCAGCTTAGGCATAATGATGATTTCTGTTCTTCTGTTTTCTGCTCTTCCTGAAACGCTCATATTGGTTGCTTTAGGATTGTACTCGGAACGTCCTCCTGCCGTAATTCTCGCCGGATCTACTCCAAACTGTGTCTGAAGAATCTTAGCGATGGCAGTACCTCTCAATGCAGAAAGATCCCAGTTGTCTCTCGGCAGATTGGCAGAGCTTAAAGGAGCATTATCTGTGTTACCCTCAATCAGGACAGAATATTTATCGTAATCATTGATCACTTTAGCTACTTTTCCTAAGATTTCCTGAGCAGCAGGCAGCACATTGTAGTCTCCTGTTTTATATAACATTTTATCTGAAAGTGAGATCATTACTACACCTTTCAACACTTTCACCTGTACGTCATCATCTGCTACGTTATCAAGAGATCTTTTAAGCTTGTTAGACAATGCCATGTTCAGACTGTCGTTTTTAGCATTGTTTGAAATCAGCTGCTTGATATAAGAATTGGAAGCATTAATTTCTCCAACCAGTTTATCAATATTTGCAGAGCTTTTCCCTGTATTGGAAAGACAGGCATCCAAAGATGATTTCAAAGCTTCATGCTGACTTTTCAAAAGGTTGTTTTCCCCTGTCAGTGCAGAATTTTGAGACTTTAAATCCTGGATTTCTCTTTGTCTTTCGCCGATGTTTTCAATACACTGCTTATAGTTTGAACTTAAAGCGTCATATTGCTTTTTGCTGATACAAGATGTCAACCCCAGCGCCATTGCAGAAACTGCTAAAATTTTAATAATCTTCATAAATAATCATTTTTAGACGAATCAAAGTTAGGGAAATTCAATTGAATTATATGGATTATCTTTGTATGAAAGAAATTCTCAACATACCTCTTGGAAAATATTAGTTTTAAAAACCAGCTTCAAAACCTTGTCCGGAACCCGGAAAACCACACCTATCTTCTGGCGGTAAGCGGGGGTGCGGATTCTATGGTATTAGCCTCTCTGTTTCAGGGTTTGGAACTTGATTTTCAGGTGGCCCATATCAATTATAAACTCAGGGGAGAAGATTCGGAACTGGATCAGAAAACGGTTCAGGATTTTTGTGAGAAAAATCATATTCCGTTTCATTTGTATGAAGTTTCGGAAAAGGATCAAAAACCTGAAAATTCTATTCAGCTCTGGGCCAGGGAACTCCGTTACCGTTTTTTTAAGGAAATCCGCGAGAAAGAGAATTTGGAATTTCTTGTGACAGCCCATCACCTCAATGATCAGCTGGAAACGTTCCTCATCAATCTTTCCAAGGCTTCGGGGATTAATGGATTGAGTGGGATTCCGGCAGACAGGCATCAGATCCTCCGCCCGCTTTTAAATTTTTCAAAAGATGAAATTTACCGGTTTGCGGAAGAACACCAGATTCATTTCCGGGAAGATCTGTCCAATAAAAAGAATGATTATTTAAGAAATAAGATCAGAAACGAAATTGTTCCCAGGCTTTTAGAAACAAATGATCACTTTCTGGAAAACTTCAAAAAGAGTTCTGCTTATTTAAATCAAACCAAAGATTTTGTCCAAAAGCAGATAGAGGAAATCGAAAATACGCTGAGCACATTTAACCCTGAACATAAAATATTATCAAAGGAAGGACTGAATCAGGAAAGCAGTTTTGTGAAATTTGAGATTTTAAAGAAATACGGGTTCATTCATGAGGAAGAAATTTCAAAAATTTTTACCGCTGCAAACGGAAGTTCTTTTTTTTCAAAAGATTATCATTTGCT
This sequence comes from Chryseobacterium phocaeense, assembly GCF_900169075.1. Lineage (NCBI taxonomy): Bacteria > Pseudomonadati > Bacteroidota > Flavobacteriia > Flavobacteriales > Weeksellaceae > Chryseobacterium > Chryseobacterium phocaeense. The sequence continues at coordinate 128,454 of NZ_LT827013.1, read as the reverse complement.
GATCCATAGAAATGAATTGATTTTTTCACCAATCAGCAACGTGAATACCGAAAATGAGTCTCCCGGGGAGATTATTTTAACAGCAGATAAAAACGGAGAGATCATTCTCCCGGAAATCATCAGCTTTCAAAATTCAAAGACAGCATCTTTGGAATGGCAGTTTGATGATGAAAAAATCGTTCATCCTTTACGGTTGAGAAAAAAGGAAGCAGGTGACATCTTCTACCCTGCCGGAATGGGCGGAAAAAAAAGGGTGTCCAAATTTCTCAGGGATGAAAAGCTGTCTGTTTTTGAAAAAGACCAGATCTGGATTATATGTGATGCAAATCATCAGATTTTAGGAGTACTTCCTTACCGACAGGACCGAAGATTTTCTGCCAGTAAAGGCACTAAAACAATGACTACCATAAAATGGACAGGAAAAAAACAAATGCTTTAGCCGTTGCAGACTTCAAAAAGGACAGCAATACAGCTTTTGGTATTTTATATGAAGGATATTTTGGGTACACCAAAAAATTTGTGCTCAACAACAGCGGAAGCCTGGAAGATGCAGAGGACATATTTCAGGATGCACTGATTATTTTGTATGAAAAGTTATATGCCGACAAGTTCAACACTTCTGGCTGCCTGGGGAGTTACGTTATAGGAATTTCTAAAAATTTATGGCTTAAAAAACTAAGAAATAAGGACTTTACGATAGAAATAACAGAAAATTACTATGCTCACCATCAGGAAGAAATTGATGCCGCAATTGAAAACGAGATTCATTATTGGGACAGGCTTGGCGCTTATATCAATTCTATCTCCACTCACTGCAAAAACTTAATTCAGGATATTTTTATGAAAAATAAAAGTATTGAAGAAATCCAGACCCAATATCAATATACCAGCAAGCATAATGCGCAGAACCAAAAACACAAATGCGTGGAGCAGATCCGAAAGATCAAAGAAAAAGACATTTTAAACACTGATTAACAACACATTACAAATAAAAATAAAAAAAATCACTTATCGCTGGGTGATTTTTTTTGTTTTTTGGAAGTAATAGGAAACAATATTCTTATGTTTAAAAAAATCATATACAGCCTGTGTCTGTTAATAGGAATTTCTATTCATTCACAGAGTAAAGGCATCAGTTTTCAGAAAATTGATTTAAAAGCAGCAAAAGCAATGGCTGCGAAGGAGAACAAGCTTATTTTCATTGACCTGTACACCACGTGGTGCGGCCCCTGTAAGCTAATGGCAAAAAATACGTTCACTGATCCCCGGGTTGGTGAGGTATTCAACAAAAACTTTATCAGTATTGCCATAGATGCAGAAAAAGAAGGTGTAAACCTGGTAAAGGAATTTAAAATTGTAAACTATCCTTCCTTCTTATTTTTAGACCATACAGGGAAGCTCGTTCAGTACGATTTCGGATATTACAATGCAGAGCAGTTTTTAGGAGTAGGTGCTTCGGTACTGGGTAAAGTTTCCACTCAAAACAATAAAACCCTGGATCAGGTAAAAGGAAAAATGGTTGGAGATATCATCGGTAATTTTACCGCGAAAGATCATCTGGGAAAAACATTTTCATTATCCGGGGAAAAAGAAAAGCTCATTATTGTTTTTATTCGCGGCCAATGGTGCCCTTACTGCAATAAGTATATCGAAACACTACAGAATCTGAGCCCTGAACTCCAAGCTAAAAACGCCAGGCTGGTTATCATCTCACCGGAGAAACCTGAATTTATAGAAAAAACAATCAATAAAACCAAAACAGGTTATACCGTTTTATATGATGAAGGCTACAAAATAGCTGAAGCGTTTGATGTTCTATATACGCCCAATACCGAAACACTCACTTTCTATAACTCCAGACTGAAGGATGACTTCACAAAAAGTAGATCAGACAATTCAGGAAGACTTCCTGTTTCCGCAACATTTATTCTTAATGAAAATAAAGAAATTGTATGGAGACATTTCAATCCGGATTATAAGGAAAGAGCTTCCGTAGAAGATATTCTGAAAAATTTATAAACGATTTTGTGCGGAGACCCCTTTTTACAAGACCGGACGGCTTAACAAGAAAATTCGTTGCAACGTTGGAATATAGTTTTAATTTTTAGGCCCGAAACCATGTCATGATGCAAAATATCCCTAACATTGAAAAAATCAATAAAGACTCCGGGTTTTGAAAGAACTGACATTTCGCTTACAGTTCAGGCAGAACATTAAATATTTTACTGAACAGGCTTAGAAAAAAGAGGGTTTCTAAGTTTTTTTAAGGACGAAAAATTATCTATTTTAGCGAGGTAAAAATCCGGATCCTGTGCGATGGGCACAAATCCGTACCTGGAGTAGCCTGTTTCAGGCAGGACATATGAGATACAAAGGATGAGAAAACTCAAAGCATTCTCAAATTTTTTAATGAAAAGAAAAAATGAAATTTAGAAACTGGTTTTTAACAGTCCTGCTGTTTTTAGCGGCAGGACTTAATGCACAGATCAAGAATCCTGTAAAATTCAAGTTCACCATCAATGACCTGGGGAACAACCAATATGAAGCGGTTTTAAATGCCACCATGAAAAGCGGCTGGCATATTTATTCCAAAGACCTTCCGGAAGATACAGGAATCCCTACTGAATATAAAGTTTCAGGAAAAAATATTGAACTGATCGGAAAATTTACTGAGGTGGGTAAAAAGCATGAGGAATTTTCTGAAGCTTTTGGCGGAACCATTGTGTATTACTCCAACTCAGCCGGATTTAAGCAGAAATTCAAATTAAAGGATCCTGCAAAACCGGGAGAAGTGGTCTCCGAAATCACGTATCAGACGTGTGACGACAGGGTTTGTCTGGCACCCAATACTTTAGAATTCAACCAAAAAGTAACGCCGAAAGGAGCCACCGAAGAAACTACAAAGGAAACAGCCGAACCTGCAAAAGATTCTGTAAAAACAGTTGAAACAGTTGCAGCAACGCCTGCAAAAACTGAAGTGGCTCCCACAGAAACTTCACAACTGGATCCGAAACAGCTGAAAATAGCAAGTATTGATTTCCAGAAGCCTTTAACCGACTGCGGAACGGCCTCCACGAAAGTTGACGAAAACTATTGGACTTATTTATTCCTGGGATTTGTAGGCGGTTTAATTGCCCTTCTTACGCCATGTGTGTTTCCTATGATCCCGCTGACGGTTTCTTTTTTTACAAAAGGAACTAAAAATAAAGCAAAAGGCAAAAGAGACGCCCTGATCTACGGATTTTTCATCCTTCTGATCTTTGTTCTTCTAAGTCTTCCGTTCCATTTGATTGACGGAATTGCCGGAAATATTTTCAATGAAATTTCCACAAGTGTATGGCTGAATATTGCCTTCTTCATCATATTTATTTTCTTCGCAGGAAGTTTCTTCGGATATTATGATATTACACTTCCGAGTTCTATTGCCAACAAATCTTCAAAAGCGGAAGAGGCTGGCGGAATTATCGGGATTTTCTTCATGGCTTTAACGCTGGTCATCGTTTCTTTCTCATGTACAGGACCTATCCTGGGAAGTTTATTGGGAAGTGCCGTAACAGGATCTACCAATGTTCCTATGCTCCTTACCTTTGCACTGGCAGGATTCGGATTGGCATGGGCTATCGTATTCGGATTGCTGGCATTATTCCCGCAGGCTTTACAAAGTCTTCCGAAATCCGGAGGATGGATGAATACGGTGAAAGTGGTTCTTGGTTTCGTTGAATTGGCATTAGCTTTAAAATTCTTATCCAAAGCTGATCTGGTTTCTAAAACATTCCTTTTAAAAAGAGAACTTTTCATTGTCATATGGATCGTTATTGCTTTGGGACTGGCTCTATATTTATTCGGAATTATAAGATTTCCGCATGACGATAAAAAACCTAAAATTTCCATAACAAGAAAAATTTTGGGTGCTTTGGGAATAGGTTTCGTGATCTACCTGATCCAGGGATTAATTCCTGCCGAGCGTCCAAAACTTCAATTATTAAGCGGAATCCTTCCTCCCCTGAATGTAAGTTACCTTCACGATGAAAAAGACGGAATTCTGGGAATGCATCCTGAACATGATTTCTTCAAGGCTATTGAACTGGCTAAAAAGGAAGACAAACCCATCCTGATTGACTTCACAGGTTATGGCTGCGAAAACTGCCGTAAAATGGAGGAATTCGTATGGAGTGAACCGGATATTCTTCCGATCTTACAAAACGATGTCGTGCTGGCTTCGCTTTATGTAGATGATAAGGAGGAGCTTCCAGAAGATCAGAAAACAAAAATTGATCTGGGAGACGGACAGGTGAAAAAGGTAAAAACCATTGGTGACCGGTGGAGCTTATTCCAGCAGGTGAATTTCAATAACAATTCCCAGCCGCACTACGTTCTGATCACTCCGGATGGAAAAGTAATCAATACTCCGGTTTCCGGATATATGCCGAAAGAGGACTTCAAAAAGTTCCTGGAATGTGGTGTGAATTATTACAAAAACAAGAAATAAGATCAATCTTCTACATACTAAAGCCTTACCAGTTTACCGGTGAGGCTTTTTTATACACTTATTAGAAAAATCTCCACACTTGCTAATTGATTTAAGAATAATTTCCTTTTTTTATTAAATTACAAACTTTGTCCATTAAAAATATAGTTCTATATGAGATATTTCAAATCTACTTTTTCTTTTCTTCTGGTTGCTTTTTCTGCGTTGAATGCGCAAACCGTACCTTCTATACAATGGCAAAAAGCTTTGGGCGGAAGTAGTGGAGATAAAGCCAATTCGATTCAACAGACTTATGACGGTGGTTATATTATGGCCGGAGGATCTACGTCTACCAACGGAGATGTTACAGGAAATCACGGAGATACTGATTACTGGATTGCAAAACTGGATGCCCTGGGAACTATAGAATGGCAAAAATCACTGGGTGGAACTACAGATGATATTGCCAATTCTGTTCAGCAAACCTCTGACGGAGGGTATATTATTGCCGGAGAAACATATTCCAACGATGGAGATGTTACAGGGTATCATCTGAATGGCGATTGCTGGATCTTGAAATTAGATGCCTCAGGAAACCTGCAATGGCAAAAGACATTAGGCGGAACCGAATATGACGTTGCCAATTCCGTGAAACAAACCTCCGACGGCGGATATATTGTGGCCGGAGAGACATCTTCCAGCGATGGAGATGTTATTGGAAATCATGGAAACGCGGATGCCTGGATCGTAAAACTGGATGCCTCCGGAAATATACAGTGGCAAAAATCACTGGGCGGCAGTTCTTATGACAGAGCCAATGCAATTCAGCAAACTTCTGATGAAGGATATATTATTGCCGGGACAGCCGCATCTGCTGACGGAGATATCACTGTAAATCATGGAATTGAGGACTTCTGGATCGTAAAATTAGATGCTTCGGGAATTTTGCAGTGGCAAAAATCATTGACGGGTAATCTTGCTGATTCAGCAGAATCTATCCAACAGACATCAGACGGAGGGTATATTGTGGCCGGAGGATCTAATTCCATCAACTCTGAATTTCCTGTAACTTTTGGAATATCTAATTATTGTGTAGCCAAACTGGATGCGAACGGAAGTACAGTATGGCAAAAATATTTTGGCGGGAGTAACAACGATTATGCTTATTCTACCCAACAAACTTCTGACGGAGGATATATTGTGGCCGGGGCAGCCGTTTCTACAAACGGAGATGTTACAGGAAACCATGGCAGCAGTGATTATTGGATCATCAAATTAGATGCTTCAGGAAGCGAGCAATGGCAAAAAGCATTGGGAGGAAGTTCTTTTGAAGAGGCGTACGCTATTCAACAGACCGCAGATGGTGGATACATACTGGCAGGTTCAGCGGCTTCTGCTGATGGAGATATTACAGGAAATCATGGAAACGGGGACGCCTGGATCGTAAAATTAAGCTCCGGTCAATTAAGTACTGCAGAACACAATCTCATTAATAAGCCTGAACTATATCCTAATCCTGCCAAAGAATGGGTTAATCTGAATAATTTACCTCAAGGTTCTTTCATAGAGATATTTGACCTGTCCGGAAAAATGATATTCAATAAAAAAGATAGTACAGGAAACATCAGGATCAACACTTCATCATTTACAAACGGCGTGTACATCATTAAAGTTCAGGATAAAGGGAAAATCATTCGATCTGAAAAGCTTGTCATTAACAAATAAGTAACAAACACTTAAACTATCCTAAAACCTTATCGTATTACAAACTGATAAGGTTTTTTTATGTTAAATAAAGAAATATTTTTACAAATAAATACCATTTAAACAATTTAGGTATAAACTTTGTATGGATTCAACCAAACTACGATCGGGTTTTCAAATTTTTATCAAATTTTTTTTAACATTTAAAATTATGAATCATGGCTGAAGTAATTGCACAAGAAAAACAAGGCGGCAAGCAAAAGAAAAAATTGATCAGGGTAGACATGACCCCAATGGTGGATCTGGGATTCCTGCTGATCACCTTTTTTATGTTTACCACTAATTTTACAAAACCCAACGTAATGGATCTGGGACTTCCGGCTAAAGGAGATCCTCCAAATGGACCTATTGTTGTAAACGAAAAAAACCAGGTCACCTTTATTCTGGGAAAAGACAACAGGGTATTTTATCACCAGAGCAATAAGGAAGAGCTCAATAAATCAAACCTGAAAGAGACTGATTTCAGTGGCGTGAAAATTTCAAAAATCATTGATGAGGCTTATAAAAATGCTCCGAAACCTGAAAATTTTACGGTTATTATAAAACCGACTGATGAAGCCAACTACAAGAATTTTGTAGATATCCTGGATAATATTGCCATCTCTAAAAAAGAAAAGTATGGCATTACCGATATAAAACCGTGGGAAAAGAAAGTCTACACTGAATTAACCCAATAACCTGACAAGAGCATTTTTCCAATGCTCTTTTTTTATTTACATTTGAAGATAGAACCTGCCGGGATTTTTTAACGGCAATAAAAAAGATAAGATCATGCTGAATTTTGAAAGAAAAGGAAACGGAAAAGAAAGTTTGGTGCTGCTCCACGGCTTTATGGAAAACCTTTCGATATGGAATGATATGGAGCCTCATCTTTCTGAACAGTTTTCCCTGCTGAAAATAGACCTTCCAGGCCACGGGCAATCGGAAATCCTGGCTGAAGTTCATACCATGGAGCTGATGGCTGATGAAGTAAAAAAAGTTCTGGATCATGAAAAACTGGAGAAAGTTCACCTGCTGGGTCATTCTATGGGAGGATATACCTCGCTGGCCTTTGCAGAAAAATTTCCTGAGACGCTTAAAAGCCTGACCTTATTTTTTTCAACCTACTTCCCAGACGATGATGAGAAAAAGCAGCAAAGAATCAAAAGTTACAGGATTATTAAAGATGCATTTGTCCACTACGTCAAAGCCGGCATTCCGAATCTTTTCAATCCCAATGAAAGAGATATCCTGGAAGGCAAGATTGAAACTGCCCTTGAAACCGCGCTTTCTACCAATAATCTGGGAGCACTTGCCTGCGTAAAAGGAATGGTGGAAAGAACAGATAAAAAACACATCATGGAAAACCTGGAAGCCAAAATTTTAGTGCTGGCCGGAAAGCATGATAATGCTGTAAAGACAGATCTGATGATCAAACATCTTCCGGACAGGACCAATATAAAATCTTACATTCTGGACTGCGGACACAACGGGCACTGGGAAAAACCGGTTATCTGTGCAGAAATCATCAATACAGAGCTTCTGCATAACCTTCCTAAAAAACTGGTTCTATAGATCGAATCCAACAGGTTTTATCCATCGCATATCAAAATTTCTTGTATCTTAGTGAGGAATAATTATGTCCATGGGTTTATTCTCGTTCAAAAAAAAGAAACCGCCGGTCATCGGCCTTACACTTTCCGGTGGGGGAATGCGTGGAATTGCCCATATCGCTGTTCTGAAGGCACTGGAAGAATACAACCTTAAACCCCATATCATTTCCGGAACAAGTGCCGGATCCATTGTGAGCGCCTTCTATTCGTTCGGGAAATCTCCGGATGAGATGATGGATATCGTAAAGAACACCACCTTTTTTTCAAGGTCTTACCTGAAGCTTTCCAAAAACGGTATTTTCAGCTCTAATTTTATCTTAAAACTTTTCAATGATCATTTTCCCGAGAATGATTTTAAGATCTTAAAAATTCCGGTTTACGTTACCGCCACGGAAATGACCCACGGCATTGTAGATTTTTTTTCTGAAGGAGAACTTTTCGGTCCGCTGCTGGCTTCAACAAGCGTCCCGTTCATCCTTCCTCCGGTGAGAATAGGCGAAAAAATATATGTGGACGGCGGTGTGCTGGATAACCTTCCCATAGAACCTATCATTGATCAATGTGATTTTCTGATTGCTTCTCATGTGAACTCAATCAGCTATGACGAATTGAAAAATATGAGCTTAATGAAAGAATTCGACAGGATTCTGCACCTCGCTATCGCAAAGTCCGTGTATTCCAAAGCCAAATCCTGTGATATTTTTCTGGATCCTCCTAAAATGACCAAATTCAGCCTCTTCAGCAAAAAAAACCTGGATATCATGTTTCAGCAAGTATATGATTACACCTGTGAGGAACTTGAAAATAAAGGATACTCTAAGGGTTTGAGTGTTTGAGCGTTTTAGTGCTTTAGAGTATAAGAGCCATTTTGCCTTTTCGCTCTTCTGCCTTTTCGCCTCCTTACATCTCCTCTTCCTCCACTCTTTTCTTAAATGTTTCAATAGTATCAGCCAGAGATTCATTAGATTTTCCGCCGGCAGCATTGATATGGCCGCCTCCATTGAAATATTTTCTGGAGAACTGGTTTACATCCACATCATCCTTACTTCTGAAAGAAATCTTGATAAAATCATCATACAGATCTTCCATAAAAAAAGCTGCCATTCTTACACCGGCGATGCTCAGCCCGTAATTCACGAAACCTTCGGTATCTCCTTTCTGGAAACCGTATTCTTTCAGTTCATTTCGGGTCAGGGATAATACCGCCACTTTTCCATCATTCACCACTTCTATTCTTCCCAAAACAAGGGCAAGAAGGTGAAGGCGGGAAACCGTATTGGTATCCCAGGTATTGGACGTAATAATGGAAGGATCTGCTCCTTTCTCTATTAAATTGGCAATAATCCTGTGTGTAGTTGCACTGGTGGAACGGAAACGGAAACCTCCCGTATCCGTCATAATTCCTGTATACAGACATTCAGCAATATCCTGATTTACCAGGGCCTCATCTTCCATGGCTTCAATAAAATGATAGATCATCTGTGAAGTGGCAGGAATCACGGTATCTGAATACACAAAATCAAATGTTTCCGGCTGCTGATGGTGATCGATAAGAATTTTCTTAGCCCTCGCCCTCGTCAGCCATTCGCCCAGAATCCCGATTCTTGACGGAGAATTAAAATCCAGACAGAAAATCACATCTGCCCCGCTGATCAGGTCAAATGCATATTTTCTTTTGTATTCCCCAATGATCACTTTTTTAGATTCCGGCATCCATTTCAGAAATTTTGGAAAATCATTAGGTACAATTACTTCTGCTGAAATCCCTTTTGCTTTCAGGTAGTGCTTCAGTCCCAGGCTGGATCCTATAGCATCTCCGTCCGGGTTATAGTGGGTAAGGATAACTATATTATTTTCAGGCGTCAGTAATGTATTGATATCTAAAAGTTCTGCTGGTGTAAACATCGTGTGTTTATTTTTTTCTTTAAATTTGAGTTTCCAAAGATAGAGCTTTTAAATAAATCATTTGAATATAATTTCTGTACAGGGATTTCATTTTCCTGATGCTGTTTTTGATAAATGAGGATAAAAACATTTCAAATAATTTCTAAAAAAATATACGTAAAGTTTGTAGCTTTTAAAAATTTCTATATCTTTGCAACCTGAAAATTAATAGATTAATTACGATTTAAATATATAGTAATGAGTAAAAGAACATTCCAACCATCAGAAAGAAAAAGAAGAAACAAACACGGTTTCAGAGAAAGAATGTCTACGCCAAACGGGAGAAGAGTTTTGGCAGCAAGAAGAGCTAAAGGCAGAAAGAGTTTAACTGTTAGTGCTGCACGCGCTAAGAGATAATATCTCGGATTATCATATACAAATCATGCTTGAAAAGTAGCTTTTCAGGCATTTTTTGTTGTTAAAATTTCCCAAAGTTTAGGTTTTTTAAGCTTCTTTTTTCTATTTTTAAGATCTGAAAAAATATTTTAGAAATCGTACGATAAAACTGAATTATGCCGCATACAAATATCTCCGGAGATAATATTATAAGCTTACAGCACGCAAAAATTGCACAAAAAAATTTCACTGTTCTTTCTGATGTTAATCTGAACATTAAAAAGGGTAGATTCTGTTATCTTATCGGAAAAACAGGTTCCGGAAAAAGCTCACTCCTGAAAACGCTTTACGGACACATTCCGTTGGCATCAGGACATGGAGCTGTGGTAGGTTTTGATCTTGCGAAACTGAGACCTTCGGATATTCCGAATCTCAGAAGAAAATTAGGAATTGTATTCCAGGATTTCCAGTTGCTTTCTGACAGAACGGTTGAGAAAAACCTGAAATTTGTACTTGAAGCCACGGGATGGAGCGATAAGGTAAAAATGGAAGACCGGATCAACGAGGTTTTGGGAAGCGTAAACATGAAAAGCAAAAAGCATAAAATGCCGCATGAACTTTCCGGAGGAGAGCAGCAGCGTATTGCCATTGCCAGAGCTCTTCTGAATCATCCTGATCTTATCCTGGCCGATGAGCCTACAGGGAACCTGGATCCTGAAACATCCAACGAAATCATGACCCTTCTGAAGCAGGTAGCCCTTGAAAACGGAGCTGCTGTAGTGATGGCCACCCATGACTACCATATGATCCAGAATTTCCCCGGAGAAGCAATCAGATGTGAGGATGGGAAAGTTTCCGTGCTGGATACGGCAGAGCTGTTTGAATAAGATTAAAAATTGAAAGATTAAAGGATTAAAAAAAATCAGAAATTGAGAAATCTAAGAAACTCAGGCGTTCCTACCACCTTCCTAACTTCTAACCTCTAATTTCTAACTTCTATTTTTAAAGACATGAAACTCCTTAGTGAGTTCAAGATATTGGTCCGAGTATTGTCTCGGACTTTTTTCTACCACAAAATCAAAGTCTTCAACCGGATGATCTACGAATGAAAATTCCAGAACGAGTCTTTTCGTTTTTGAATGCCCAATCCCTTTGATATTGACTTTTCTCCTGATAAACAGGCCGTTTTCCAAAGCCGATGTAATAAAATCCTTTCCGGCTTCAGCAGGAATAATAACCGACAAGATACCGCGATCAGTCAAAAGCCGTGCAGAAGCTTCAATAAGCTGTTGAAAATTCAATTCTACAGTCTGGCGGGCTATTTTATCCTTATCAGATCCGGAATCTTCAAAATATGGGGGATTTGAAACAATCAGATCAAATTTTCTCTCTGTTTCAAAAGTTTTAAGATCCTGATGAATATTCTCCAGCCTGGCATGGAAAGGAGAACGTTCAAAATTTGTTCTGGTCAGCAATACGGCCTCTTCATTGATATCAAGCCCCAGAAAAGAAGCATTTACATTTCTCTGTGCAAGCATTAAAGAGATCAGCCCGGTTCCGGTGCCAATTTCCAATACTTCTCCAGCATTTTCTACATCCGCCAAAATACCGAGCAAAACCCCATCTGTTCCAACACGGAAAACGTTTCTGGACTGCTGGATTTCAAAATGTTTAAAGGTAAAAGGCTTCACTATAAGTTGGTAGGCAATGTAATTGTAAATGTAGACCCCTTCCCTAGTTCAGATTTCACTGCGATCTCCCCTTTATAATCCTCGATCATTTTCCTTACCATGGAAAGGCCAAGCCCCATTCCGCTGTTTTTAGAAGTGAAATTCGGTTCGAATATTCTTTCGTACATATTGTCAGGAATGCCTACACCATTGTCCTGTACGGAGATCATCACTCTTCTCTGGTGCTGCTCCACATCTACATTAATGATCAGTTTACGTTCATCACTCTGGGCCTGCTTGGCATTGGTCACAAGGTTCGTAATGATCCTGGAAAGATAAATCCTGTCCATATTGATCATAATATTCGCCTTATTCGAGTGCATGAAAATACTGTCGTCATTGAAAACACGCAGAATATCCTCAACCTCTGTATTAAGATTGACAACCTCATTATTCTTTTCGGGAAGCTTTGCAAATTCCGAGAAGGCTGAAGCCACGGTAGCAATCAGATCAATCTGATCCACCATTGTTTTGCTCATAAGCTTTACCCGCTCCCTGATATTCGGATCTTCGGGATCAAATTTTCTTTCAAAATTCTGAATGGTAAGCTTCATCGGGGTCAGAGGATTTTTAACTTCGTGCGCCACCTGCTTCGCCATTTCTCTCCACGCCTCTTCCGAAGCTTTGAAGCGCAGCCTTTCTTTTTGATCCTGGATCTGGAGGATCATCCTGTTGTAGGCTCTTGCCAGGGCATTAAGTTCATCATTCTTATAATATCTGATAGGACGCATTTCATTTTCAAACAAGGTGATACGCGTGATCATATCGGAAAATTTCGTGATATTTTTCGCCAGGCTGTTGGAAGTCACCCAGCTTATCCAGATACTGAACAGGATAAGAAAAATATCCACCAGAAGAATATACTTTACATACTGATGAAGCACATCCAGATAGGCGGATTCATTATGATACAAAGGAATATAAACAATTCCTATAGGTTCCAGTTCATTATTTTCTAAAAGAAGATAAGACGAGGTGCGTCCTGCATCTTTAGTTTTGTCGTACCCTTTGATATCCACTCTGGCATTGGTAGCCAGAAGTTTATTCACAATATTAAGGGGAATGGTCTTCTGATCAATAAGACTTTCATCTTTATTGGAAAGAAGATAGTTTCCTTTCAGATCGTAGATGACAATATCATGCTGATTGATATCGGCTATTTCAAAAATTTTACTTCCCAATACCTGTGGCAGATCCTCGGTTTTCACAAGCGTTCTACTGACCGCATAATCCAGATACCCCATTACAGCATTGGTTTTCTCCTGCATATCAATAGTACTCTGCTGCATGGAGTTATTTCTCAAAACAAAATAAGGAACCAGTGATGTAGCTACAACACTTAAAAAACATACGAGTAAGAAACCAAAAAATACGCGGTTTCTGAGGCTATATCCTTTGTATTTATTAATCGGCATCCTATCTTTTAATTAACCTAGCAATATACTTACCAATAATGTCAAATTCTAAATTAACTTTATCTCCGATTTTAAGATGCTGCATATTGGTAAATTCCCAGGTATATGGAATAATGGCTACAGAAAACTGTGTATCTTCACTTTTTGCCACCGTAAGACTGATTCCGTTCACTGTGATAGAACCTTGAGGCACAGTTACAAAACTACCGTTATCTTCATATTTAACCGTAATAAAATAGCTTCCGTCTTTATTTTCTATTCCTGTTACTTCTCCGGTTTTGTCCACATGCCCCTGTACGATATGTCCGTCAAGCCTTCCGTCCATTTTCATGCATCGTTCAAGGTTTACTACGGTACCCACTTCCCATTTTCCAAGATTGGTTTTTTCCAATGTTTCATTGATAGCAGTCACCACATACCGGTCATCTGTGATTTCAACAACGGTAAGGCAGCAGCCGTTATGGGCAAGACTTTGGTCTATTTTCAATTCCCCGGTAAAAGAGCACGTTAAAGTGAAATCTATATTGCTCCCCTTTTCTTCAATCTTTTCAATAACACCTACTGCTTCAATAATTCCTGTGAACATATTATTTTTTGCTAAATTTGTAAATTATAATGTTCAAAGATAATCAAAATGAGTCCAAAAAACCATAAAGTACGAGTAGGAATTTCAATCGGTGATTTTAACGGCATCGGCCCGGAGATCATCATGAAGTCTCTGGCAGACAAAACCATTACGGACTTTTTCACTCCGGTAATTTTTGGCTCGGGAAAGTTATTTACCTTTCAGAAAAATATTTTTAAGCTGAATCTTAATTTCAACTACATCAATGAAGCTTCACAAGCCCAGGCAGGAAAACTGAACATGGTAAACCTGACCAAGGATAATGTGAACGTAGAGCTGGGAGTTCCCACTGAAGAATCAACCAAAATGGCTATTGATTCATTGGAAATGGCTACAGAAGCTCTCATGAAAGGAGATATTGACGTTCTGGTTACGGCTCCTATCAACAAAGATGAAATGGTAAAAATGGGCTTCAGGCATGCAGGACATACCGGGTATTTTGAGGAAAAATTCAGTAAAAAGGGACTGATGTTCCTGGTTACTGAAGATCTTAAGGTGGCTGTTTCCACCCATCATATCCCGATCGCCAGTGTTGCAGAAAATATTTCCAAAGAAAAAATAAAAAAACAAATCAGAGCCCTGAATCAGACGCTGATTGAGGATTTCTGCATACAAAAACCAAAAATTGCCGTATTAGGACTTAATCCTCATGCAGGCGACGGCGGTGTGATTGGAAAAGAGGAAATTGAAATTATCCAGCCTGCTATAAAAGAACTTTCAGACAACGGGATTCTTACGTTTGGCCCGTACCCTGCAGACAGCTTTTTCCAGCCTGGTAAATACAGAAACTTTGATGCTGTTTTAGCCATGTACCACGATCAGGGGCTGGCTCCGTTCAAAACTCTGGCGTATGAAGAAGGAGTAAACTATACGGCCGGGCTTCCGTTTATCAGAACTTCTCCGGACCATGGAGTGGCTTACGATATAGCCGGAAAAAACATTGCTGATGAGCAGAGTTTTACAGAAGCGATCTTCACTGCGATTAAAATTTTCAAAAACAGAAGTGAATATAACGATCTGATGAGTAACAGAATGCAGCCAAGAAAAATGGCTGTAGACAACGGAGTGGATGAAGATCTTCCGGATGAAAATGAAGGATAATCCGCCAAAACAAATTTTAAATTAATTTGTTAAGCATTTTATTTGTTATTATAAAAAAATTGCATATTTTTGCACACTCATTTTATGGACAAGTTAAGAAACTATGACGTAAGCTTTTCCGGACTTAAAAACGGAAAGCACGAGTTTAAATTTGAGATAGATAAAACGTTCTTTCAATTATTTGACACTGAACAGGAATTTACAAATCCGCGAATAGTAGCTGATGTTTTCCTTGAAAAGCATACTACTTTTTTAGAATTTGAGATCAAAGTACATGGCACGGTAGAACTTATTTGTGATATTACCAATGATGCATTTGATTATCCTATTGAAAATGAAATTAAAATTCTGGTGCATTTTGGTGAAGAATATGACGACAGCAATGAAGATGTCATTACCATTCCCGCCTCAGATCACGCATTCAATGTGGCGCAGCTGATCTACGAAAATGTACAGCTTTCCATACCGATGAAAAAAATTTCACCGGATGTAAGCGATGAAGATCTGGAAATTCTGGACAGGTTCAGTCCTAAAGATATTGAAGAAAACGAAGAGAAAGAACATGACAGTGACCCTAGATGGGACGCACTGAGAAAATTAAAAGACAATAATTAAATAAAATAATTTAAATATGATGAGATGATGAATCTCATCGCTCATCAATTAAAAAAGTTATTCAAAATGGCACATCCTAAGA
Organism: Chryseobacterium phocaeense; assembly: GCF_900169075.1. Lineage (NCBI taxonomy): Bacteria > Pseudomonadati > Bacteroidota > Flavobacteriia > Flavobacteriales > Weeksellaceae > Chryseobacterium > Chryseobacterium phocaeense. The sequence goes on along the minus strand of NZ_LT827013.1, from coordinate 112,782 downwards.
GAAGACAGTCGTCCACAAGAAGAGATAAGAGAAGAACTCACTATAAAGCAGTAGTTCCTCAATTAGCTAAAGATGCAACAACTGGTGAACTTCACCTTTACCACAGAGCTCACTGGCATGAAGGAAAACTTTACTACAGAGGTAAAGTAGTATTGGAAAAAGAAGTAGCAACTACAGAAGAAAACTAAGAGTCGCTTTTCACTGAAAAAGCCTCATTTTAATACAAAAACCGCTCGATTTTGATAAAATCGAGCGGTTTTTTGTTGTTTTTTATGTTTTTTTGGTATCTTTGGACCAAAATCAAATATCAAATTTATGGACATTAAAGACATACAAAATCTTATCAAGTTTGTATCTAAGGCTGAAGTTTCAGAAGTGAAGTACAAAACTAAAGATTTCGAAATCACTATTAAAACTCCATTAGCGGGCAGCGATGCAGTTTATGCACAGCCGGCAGTTTATCATACAGCTCCTCAGGCAGCAGCTCCGGTTCAGGCAGCGGCTCCGGCAGTTCAGGCAGCAGCTCCGGCTGAAAAAACCGAGGCAGCATCTGATGACAGCAAATATGTGGCTATCAAATCTCCAATGATCGGTACTTTCTACAGAAAGCCATCTCCGGATAAAGATGTGTTCGTAAACGTAGGTGACGAAATTTCTGCAGGGAAAGTAGTTTGTGTAATTGAAGCGATGAAGCTGTTCAACCAGATCGATTCTGAAATCAGCGGAAAAATCGTTAAGATCCTAGTAGACGATGCTACTCCGGTAGAATATGATCAGCCTTTGTTCTTAGTAGATCCATCTTAATTTAGAAGTTAGATGTTAGACATTAGATGTTAGACTTCATTCTGCATTCAAAATAACATTATCTAATTTTCAAATTATCTAATTTTCAAATTGAAAAAGATGTTCAAAAAAATATTAATAGCCAATCGTGGCGAGATTGCAATGCGTATTTTACGTACTTGTAAAGAAATGGGGATCAAAACCGTTGCGGTATACTCTACTGCAGACAAAGACAGTCTTCACGTAAGATTTGCTGACGAAGCGGTATGTATTGGTCCTGCTATGAGTAAAGACTCATACCTGAAAATTCCTAACATTATTGCAGCAGCGGAAATTACCAATGCTGACGCGATCCACCCAGGCTACGGATTCCTTTCTGAAAATGCCAACTTCTCAGGGATCTGCCAGAAAAACAACATCAAGTTTATTGGTGCTTCTCCGGAGCAGATTGAAAAAATGGGTGATAAAGCCAATGCCAAAGCCACTATGAAGGCTGCCGGCGTTCCTTGCGTACCTGGTTCTGACGGATTGATTGAATCTTATGAGCACGCTGTAAAAGTGGCTGAAGAAACTGGATACCCAGTGATGATCAAAGCTACTGCAGGTGGTGGTGGAAAAGGAATGAGAGCTGTATGGAAAGCGGAAGACCTTAAAGACCATTGGGAATCTGCAATTCAGGAAGCTGTAGCTGCTTTCGGAAACGGAGGAATGTACATGGAAAAACTGATTGAAGAGCCAAGACACATCGAAATCCAGGTTGCCGGTGACCAGTATGGTAAAGCATGTCACCTTTCTGAAAGAGACTGCTCCGTACAGAGAAGAAATCAGAAGCTTACAGAAGAAACTCCTTCTCCGTTCATGACAGATGAACTTCGTGAGAAAATGGGTGAAGCCGCTGTAAAAGCAGCAGAATTCATTGGCTATGAAGGGGTGGGAACTATTGAATTCCTTGTAGACAAGCACAGAAATTTCTATTTCATGGAAATGAATACAAGAATCCAGGTAGAGCACCCTATTACTGAGCAGGTAATTGATTATGACCTGATCAGAGAGCAGATTCTTCTTGCTGCAGGAACTCCTATCTCCGGAATCAATTACTACCCTAAACTGCATTCAATTGAGTGTAGAATCAATGCTGAGGATCCTTATGCAGACTTCAGACCTTCTCCAGGGAAAATCACAGGACTTAATATTCCCGGCGGACATGGAATAAGAGTAGATACCCACGTGTATTCAGGATATACTATTCCTTCCAATTATGACTCAATGATTGCAAAGCTTATTACAACGGCACAGACCCGTGAAGAAGCTATTGCCAAGATGAGACGTGCTTTGGAAGAATTCTACATTGAAGGGGTAAAAACCACTATTCCTTTCCACAGACAGCTGATGGACAATGAAGATTATCTTGCAGGAAACTATACTACAAAATTCATGGAGGATTTTGTTATGGACAGAAAATATGATAATCATTAAGATTATTTAAATACAGATACTAAGCAGCCTCTTTATGAGGCAGCTTTTTATTTTCAGGAGGTTAAGTAATCTCCCTATCCATCGGGAGTTCATAAATCCTTAATAATAAAATCTATAAACCACTGATTACCAATAAACAAATTACCTAACAGTTGTTAGTCGCAGAATTACTACACTTTTTAAAATTTCTTCCATTTTTTTTTTAAGATAATCTAATTACTTCTATTTTTGGTGACATAAGATAACAAAACACACATATTAACAATTAAAATTTACTTATCATGGCAGAAAGAAATTCAAGAGGAATTCTAAAATTCAACAACGGTGAAGGACAAAAGTTATTAAAACTTAACTACAGTGTATCCCGTTCTACAGACGTATCAGGAAGAGTAGCATCTGACCCTTCCAATGCATTGATCAAAATCACAGTAGAAGCTACTGAAAAATCTGACATCCTTGAAAGCTTATTAAACGGAAAATATAAGCCAACTGTAGGAGAGGTTACTTTCAACAAGTCTCACGAAGAAGGAACATTAACTACTTTGAAATGGCAAAACGGATACGTAATCCAGCATGAAGTAGACTTCGATGCTATCGATGAAAACAGTATGCTGATCAGCTTTGTAGTAAGTGCAGAACAAATTGATCTGGGCAACTCTTCTTACCTGGCAGAATGGCCTACATCTTAAGAATATAATTCCTATTCAAAAAAACAGCAGACAGAATGGTACACCCAGCTAAAGGGATGCTGTTCTGTCTTTTTTCTGAAGTCATTTTATCTTCATACTAATTTTTCTTATGAAAAAATAGAGGATGATGTATGATATAGAATTTGTATTTCAGCTTACATTAAAATCACAAATAATCATGGAAGAAAATAGCAATTTTTTGTTCCGTTCCAATCATAAAGCTCCTGCTAATGCCGATAAGATCTCTGTTAATTATGTTCCGGGGATCAATCGTGTAGTAAAACTGGATATTGTGATTGAAGGAAAATCCGTCAGACATTTTAAGCACTTCCGTTTACAGCAGAGTGCCAGGCGGCATCATCATTTCGAGTTGATTCTGGCTCATGATTCTTTAGGAGCTGCACAAAACCACAACTTAGAAGAAGCCCGTCAGTTCCTGGGAAAAAGAATCACAGTTGTTTTTAAATATAAGGACTATGAAAATGAAAGTCCGGAAAGAACCTTTGTAGGAGTCATTACAAAAGCAGCATTCAGCCAGGAAAAAATGAGCCTGGGAAATATTGTTCTCAAGGGTGAGAGCCCTACGATTCTGATGGATTCGGCACCGCATACCCAAAGTTTTGGAGGGGCACAGTCCGTTAATACAGGTATCATCGCTGATAAAATCATAAAAGATGCGCTGGGTTCTTCAAAATTCGATTTCAGAATTGATCCCCAGAATAAAAGCTATATTAATTATAGCTCCCAATACAACGAAACCCATTATAATTTTCTTGCAAGAACCGCTGAAGCTTATGGCGAGCAGTTTTATTACGATGGCGAGATTCTCCATTTTGGAAAACTTCCTCCCTCTGAAAAACCGGTACGCCTTATTTATGGCAGTAATGTAAGCGATGTTCAGGTAGAGCTGAAGGCAGTGCATACCAAACCCGAATATTTTGGATATAACAGCAGCAGCCACACCAAGATGGAAGGCTCTGAAAATAATATCAGGCATCTGGGAGAAATCCCGGCCAAAGCGTATGAACTTAACAATAATATTTTCAAAACACGTTCACTCTCCCCTGCTCCCGTGAATCCCAACATGTTTATGGATGTTGACGATTCACAGAAAAGTGCTGCAGGAAGTGCTGCCGTAGAGGTTTTTACCGTTTCAGGGAATACCACGGTCCCTTTTTTATACCCGGGCTGCTGTGCAGATATTGAGATGCGTAAGCCGGACACCAACGAAACCTCCTATTTCACAAAAATAACCGTTACAGAAATAATCCATGAAGTAAACGCCCGTGGATACTATTCCGGAGCATTTGAAGCGGTGGCCGATGGAACCGGATTTATGCCTAAACCAGATTTTATAATCCCCAACGCGCAACCACAGGTGGCAACCGTTATTTCCAATACAGATCCCATGAACCAGGGTCGGATACAAGTGCAGTTTGACTGGCAGCGGAATCCGGATACTACCCATTTTATAAGGATGATGAGCCCTGACGCAGGAGGCACCGATGCCATTACGCAGAACAGAGGCTATGTAGCCATTCCGGAGGTTGGAGACCAGGTAATGGTCGGTTTCGAATACCACCACCCTGATTTTCCCTTCGCAATGGGAGGGATGTTCCATGGCCAGGTAGCTTTGGGAGGCGGACTTAACAATCATATTAAATCCATACAGACCAGAAGCGGGAACAAAATCATTTTTAATGATCAGGAAGGCAGTATTTTCATAGAAGATCCCAGTGGCAATACTTATTTAATGGATGGGAAAGGAAATATTACGGTGAATGCTCCTAAAAACATGACGTTTACCGCCGGAGAAAATGTACAGATCAATGCCGGACGCAATATTATTGCTTCCGCACAGAAGAATATTAACATTATGGCCGGTGAAGATATCACTGAAACGGCAAATGATGATTATAACCTTACAGCAAGCAACATCATTGAAACCGCTGAAGCCGGAAGAAGTTCCAGGGCAAAAAATATTACGGAAAATATGGAAGCCGGCTCATATATCAGCACGAAGGATGCCATCAATGTAGAAAGTGCCAAAGAGGTTAATATCAATAGCGGCAAGCAGGTAAAAATGCAGTAAGCTTACATGAAATTGGTGAAAAATATTTTCAGATATGCTATTGTCCTCTGGGCAATATGGTTCGTGACCCATTCTGTTTATACCATTGCAGATGGCCTGAGTGATCAAAAACAATATGCCGAATTAGCAGTTGTATTCGGCAACACAGTAAATAAGGACGGAACCTTATCTCCACGACTGAAGGCCCGACTGGACAAGAGTATTGATGTGTACAGAAATAATAGGACGAAAAAAATACTGGTAAGCGGCGGTTTAGGTAAAGAAGGCTATTGAGAAGGAAAGGAAATGAAAAAATATCTGGTTGAAAACAAAATTCCTCCTGAGCAGATCATCACAGACAATTTTGGGGATAATACTGAAAAAACAGTCATTAATTCTATCAAAATTGCTGACAGTCTAGATTATAAAAGTATTGTATCGGTATCTCAGTATTATCATCAAACCCGTATCAGGAAGTTATTCAAAAAGAATCACTTTGAGCACACTACGGCTTCCAGTGCGGACTATTTTGAAATGAGGGATATCTATTCGGTGTTCAGAGAGTTTTTTGCCTACTATTTATAAAGCAGAGCTTAACACTCATCATAGAAGATCAAAATATAGAAGCACATCCATTGTAAAATTTTATAACATAATCATGGAAGGAGGAAATATCATACGGAATGTCTTTGGCAAATCTTATAAGGAAGCAGAACATATTATGAAAGATGCTTCCAAGGGGGCTCTGGATTTCAAATCTCCGCAGGAAAATACTTTTTACGGCAGAAAAGGCGGAAAAAAGCTGGATGAATATGTTGCTAAGAAGGACAATACTTTACTAGTTACTAAAGTTGAAGGCCCGTTTGATGATAACGGAGGTAAAATAAGCAAGCCCAAAGAAGGTGAAAAGTACTGGTTCAAGGCTACATTTAACAGATCTGCGGAAAAAAGAGAGTATAAAAAACTTCTGTGGCAGTTAAAGATTAATGGAACGCCAATTCCTTTCTTTTTTGATTATTCTTCCATTGAGGGAAGTACCCAAACCATACAGGTGAAATTACCATGCTACGATATGCGTGCTTATGCCTATTTCAAAAGTCCGATAGATAAAGTAAGTGTTGAAGTAAAAATAAATAATCCATTACCGGTTTATATTGACAGATTCAAAATAAAAGGAAAAGACAGACAGGGAGTTAATCTTGCGGATGATCTTTGCTACGGATTAGGAGTATCGAATCAGTATCCGTCACGCTATACTCTGCATGATGTAGAAAGCAAAGGTATATGGATCAAAGCTGAAATCAGGGATAAAACAGATGAAGAATTATGGGCAGGTTTCAGACGTATGGTTACGGACCTGTTCTCTGTTGGAGAGCTTGAAACCGTTGCGCTTGATATGATTGAAAAATTTAAACGCAGTGAGGGAGGCGAATATACCAACCCTGTTTTGACAAAGCATGTATTGCAGCACCCTTCAAATCAGAGATTCTGCCTGAGCATGGAAGATGAGATTGCCGACCGAATCAAGAAAAGCCATGGAAACGTTGCTTCTGTTGAAGATGATGAAATACATTTTACCGATAACGAAATTGGGAAATTTGGAAATAGAGGCTGGGGACATCCACAATTTACAACATTAAAGGATACGTTTTTAGGGGGACTTACGATTTGTATGAATGACACCTGGGCTTATGAGGTTAAACTAACAAAATTTACCAAATCAGATAACGGAAGCTACAATGCCACCTATAAAGTTTCTCTGTATGATCATTTTGGTTTGGATATGCCGGATATTGAGAAAAAATATTACTACTTATTAGGCTTCAGATACTGGTTTATCCTACAGCACATTAGAGGATACAAGCCATTCATAACTAAAGTTGAATTTGAAAAAACATTTACCGAAAATATCTCTACCGGAAAAGCAGAAAGAGTAAATAAAAGGCGGGCAGAAAAGGAAAGAATGGACCATCTCAGAAATATGGGAAGAAGAAGACCGGGAGAATATTAATTAATGGATAAACAAAAAACACCTTAACCATCAACAAATGAAACATTTACGATATATAAAATTTTTCATAACATTTTTTTTGATCCTGACAACAATGAGCTGTGACAAGAAGAAGAATGAATTTATTCCGCTGGAACATATGACCTTTATAAACAGCTATTATAAAGAATCTGTGAAGATCTCTTATTATATACTTATAGATCATTCGGATTCAGGGGATAATTTAAAAAAAGAGATTATTCAGTATGCAAAACAGAAACTTCAGCACGATAAATACCTAAAGCAAAACAATACCACTTCGGTAAATTTTGTGTTTTATAAAAAAACAGGCAACACATCTTATTTTATCAGCCATAAAGAAAATGCAGATGGTTTGTTGAGTGAAGAAATCTCACATTACAAGGAAGATTTTATAGCCAATTATTATATAAGTAAATGTAGCGGCGGAACCATGGAAAAGATATATATGTATGAAATTCCGGAAGAAATAATTCTTGATAACTGCAAAAAATAAAGCATGGAAGAAAACCGCGTAAAACCTTTTCAGAAATATTCAGGAACACATATCTATCATTTGGACAGCTCACTTGAAGTACAGTTTGGAGAAAAAAAGGGCTTTCATTCTTCCTGCAAAATTCATATTGAGGAAACAGAAAATGAAGACCAGACAAAAAACTGGCTGGTAGATAAAATAGAAGATGCTCCCCTGCCTTCTGAAAACAGCTTTATGGAAATTCTTCACGAACTGGAAAAAAATTCTTATCCTGTAAAAATAAAAGTAGATGAAAAGGGAGTTTTCCTTAATGCTGCAGAACATAACCGGAATGTGGAGAACTGGAAACAGAAAACAGCAGGAATTCAGGAGAAATATCAGAATGCGGATATATTCAGAAACCAATACCTGGCAGCTATGGAAGATGAAAACATCTTCTACGGGAATAAGCTGAAAGAACCGTTTTGGAACCTCCTCATGTTCGCACCTTCATATGTAGATAATGGTGGAAAAACCAACGAAGCGTTTACATGGAATATCAAAGGAATCGGAGATATAGAATGTCCCGGAACAATCACAGCAGAACAAAGAGATTACGGGTTTGATGCCTTTTTTACTTCAGAGGTCACCGTACCCGACCACCTCAAAGAAGAAATTGATAAAAGATATATGTATCAGCCCGGAGCATATAAAGCAGAACTCCATATACAAATGGAATATAACTCGCCCAAAAGGCAGTATTCAAAAAAAAAGGCAGACTTTATGATTTCGGATGGAGAAAAAATAGTCTACCGGGAAATAAGCAGTATTATATAAAAAACACAAATCATGGCAGATAAAGGATTTATTATTGTAGAAGGGGCAACTGCATATTGTAGCAATTCAGCATCAAATAACTCTAAAGCTACTGCGGTTCCATTGGAAGTAAAAAGCCAGAAGAAAAAACTTGGTAAAAATAAATATTTTGCACAGGGTAAGCCGGTAGCAACTTATCTGGATGACAAAGCTGAAAGTTTTGGAGGCGGAAATGGCTTTGGTAACTGTAAAGGTTCAGATGGTAAGCCATATCCCTGCAAAGGAAGGTGTAATCTTAAGTATAAAGATTACTATGAAAATGTAGAATTCAACAAAAGTATGAAGGTACTCTTAGATGTTTCTACAGCCGCATGCCCGGGGTACGGTGTTCCGGGAACAGTTGCGTTTGCCACCACCGGACAATCCAATAATGTTTCCCAGATTGATGTAAAGGAAGCCGATGAGTTTTCGGTGGCTAATGCCTCACCACAATGGGCAACCTCATCAGGAACTTCATCTTCCACCTCCGTATCAGCAATTTCAATGAATCTTCCGGTACCTATAGCTAAGCCTACGGGAATCTATTATTATATTCTGATGCCTTCTTCACCCTGGAATTCGTTTTTACCTTCTTTTACTGCTGATAATCTTTATCTTCAGGCACAGTTCAAAGGAGACGCCGCAAAGATCATCTGGGCCCTTTTTAAAGGAGAAGATACCAAGGATAAGATCAAAACATTCATAGGCCTAGGCAGCATTTTTAACCAGCCTATGGCTAAGATCTTTGAAAACCTGCCGGAAGGAAAATACAGAATAGAAGCTTACGGAAAGAAAGCAGGAGATAAAAACTGTGCAATCATCATTGAAGTTGTAAAAGATTTTGTAAAAAAAATAAGTGTTCCGGGAAATTCCACACTGGTTAAAATTCCCATTCCCGTATCCATAGAGTATAAACTCAATACCGCTGCCGACCAGATGAAAATACTGAACCGGAATATTTTCAACCCGCTTGGTACTGCGGCCCAATGGAGGATAAAACAAGGAACAACAGTTTTGTATAACAGCCTTACCGGAACTTCCGCTTCTCATATCGTTGCTGTAAATAAAGTTGGAAATACAGCCATGCTGACCTTTAAAAATGCCGGAACATATACCGTGGAAGCATTCACAGATGCCAATGATCCAAAACCTGAATCGGTTCAAATAAAAATTGAAAATACGCTGGGTATTATGGGGGTAACCGGTGAACCGGGTATACTCCGCTCAAGCGACATGCTAAAAGTTCAGGCATCCAGATTCAATGTGGCCTATCTTCCGGCAGCAGGAAAAACAGCACACTGGTATCTGAAGAAGGAAGGAGCGGGAAGAATAGCTGTCTTTGAAACCTCTCCTTCTTTCAGGACACCTGTAATTAATAAAAGAGCGGATGCACTTCTCAGCCAGGATGCCCACCTTTCAACCGGGCAGTATCTGGGCAGATATACTTTGGAAGCTTATGCGAATCCCGTGGGAGCAGGGAAACAGCCTGCGTTTTCAGGATCAGATACTTTCAGTTTTGAGATTATTAAAAATGTCATTGATCAATTTAAACTTCCTGCCGGGAATATTCCAAAAGGCACTAAAGTAAAATATACGGCTACCGCAAGAATTGCAACATTGGCCGGAAATGAAGCCATAAAAATAGATGTACCCCAAAACGTTACCGATAATGGAGACGGCACCCTCACTTTCAACGAATTGGGTGAATTTACAATCTCCGCTTATTTAACCGGTGATCAGACAGATAATAAAAAAATTGACACCAAAATAAAAGTTTCCGAACCCGCCATTAAAAGGGCACTCTGGGCCTATGGAACCGGAGTAAAGCGTACAGAAACCGGTTTTGGGGAAGACACTTATGGATTTATTGAAATTGACGGCCTTCAAAATCAGTCATTGAAAATAAAGATCTGGGTAAAGGGCGATGGTGATGACTTTTACAAAGAGAAAGAAAAATATATGCTGGAGGAAAAGAGTGTAACCCTCAACAGTGAAGGAAAAGCTTCCTTCGTAATCAATACTAGCGAAGACTACAAAAAGAAACTGGATACCGCTATTCCCAAAACAGCTGAAAATCCGACTCCAAAATATCGCCTGGTTTTTACCATAGAGCTTCAAGCATCCTCTTCCACAGATATTATACTACCCGCAAATATTTCAATAGTGGGAACCAAACCTGTAGTGATAGATGCAGCTACTACTTATCTTGAGGTTCTGGACTCCAATGAAGAGCTTGTCATTACATCGGAGCAAAAAGTGGTGTCCATCATGTTTTCCACCGAGGATGGCAAAGATATCCAGCGGATGCAGACCTTCTATGGGAAAACTCACAAAATCTGGGTGCATACCGTAAATATGACAGAAGAAATCTTAAAGGTTGATGTTTTTAAAGAAGTCCCAAAGGAAAGCCTCAATGAAAAGGATCATATTGTATATACCCACGAAAGCAAAGAGAACTATAAAGATGAAAAAGTAGGAAAAGACGGTCTGCTGGAAGTTTCATTCACCGCAAAAGAAGATTGGAAAACCCCACCCAAAAATTTTGATTATTATATCGCTCAGGTTTCACGTCAGCTTAAAGATCCTGCAGATCCTGCAAAAAAAATCTGGAAAGCTGAAAAGATACAAGTGACCATCAATAATACCCTTCCTGCTGATCTGGTCCGTACCGAAGATATGGAAAAACTGGGAATAAAAGCTTACAAACAGGACGGAACACCTTTCACCCAGGACGAAATGCTTGAATTACGGAAGCAGTTTATCTTCTACGAAAGCGGGTGCCTGAAAGTTTCACAAAAGGAAACACCGGAAGTCATTGATAATGATGTGGTGCCTGTGGTGGTGGAAATGGCGGAGGTGAAGAAAGAAGGTGGAGAATGCACAAGATGCAAAGCAAAGATTACATTACCGGAGCTCCAACAGATATTTTTCAATGGAAGTATTACTCTGATGGAAAAATGTCTTCCCTTTATTAATGAATATTTTGAAAAATTTAAAATAAACACCTGTAGACGTAAAGCTCATTTTTTTGCACAGGTGAGAACAGAAACAGATCTGGTAACTTTAACTGAAAGTTTAAAATACAGCTACAGCACATTATTCAATAGTGATTTAGCTTATTATAAAGGGAATGATGCAAGATGTAAACAGGATGCACTAAACGAAAGATCGATAGGTATTAATGCCTACGGAAGCAGATTAGGAAACAGAGCAGGAACTAAAGACGGTTTTAACTTACGCGGAAGAGGCTTTATTATGGTAACCGGAAGAGTAAATTATGAAGGTTTTCAAAAATTTTTCAATACTCATAGAGAAAGTCTTGGATTACCTGTTACAAAATTTATTACATTAGATAATGATTTTACGGGGGAACAACCGGAAAAATTAGCGGAAGAAAAATATGCCGTTTTATCGGGAATTAGTTTCTGGGTAACTAAGGGACTTAACGAAATAGTCAGCAATGGTACTGATGAATTAAAAACAATTAATGATCTTGTTGATGTCATTAATAGTAAAACAAGCTCCAGAGATAAAAGAAGAGCTTCATATCAGGGAGGAAAATATATTTATAAGAAAAAAGAAGGCAACTATACAACCGGAACAAAAGCTATTTTTAAAGTAGATCAATGTGGAGGGCAGGATACCGGTATGGCCTTGGCTGGAAAGGCCCCATGGATGCCATTCGCATTCCCGGAAGTTGGGCAAAAAGCTATTGCTGGTTCTGATAATAACCCTCGCATTAATGATTATTTTAATGCCTCTTCAAATGGTAAAGGTCTTGACGAAGGAACGAACTGGTGCGGAGCTTTTGTAAGCTGGGTTTTTGCACAGGCAGGATATGCCCCTCCTCCACTTTCATGTAGAGCAGCCATGTGGCAATTCTGGAAGCAATTAGATAAGAGCAAACCTATTTACGGCGCAGCAGCAGTTATTGATTGGGGAGATAATGAGGCAGCAACTGCAAATGGAAGCAGTGTGGGAGGAGACGGACATATTACATTTGTTATTGGAAAAAGTGAAGATGGAAAACATTATTATTGCTTAGGTGGAAACCAGGGAGGAGTAAAAGGAGCCAGAACTGTAAAAATTTCAAAATATTCAGAATCTGATATTGACTGGTTCGTTATCCCTCCAAATTATACACCTACAGAAGATGAATATAATCTGAAAGTGATGACCAGCGAAGCTGATGTTGATTCTCAGTCAAACACAAGAAGTAATTAAATATTATATATTATGAAAAGTATTTTGTTATTAGGAATTTTTTTAATGATGAATAAATGTGACTCTCAAACTCCAACTAATACACAAACTATGGATTATACTCAACAAGATTCTTATATCCCTGTCCTGAAATCTCAGCTATCAGCAGGAGTAAGCGGGGAAAAGAATGAAACAGATTACCCAACCTATCAATTTAAAATAAAAGATATAGAAGCAACTGAATCCATTATATTACAGGAATTAAAAGATAATGGCTTCAAAAAACCTTCTGTGGAAGAATTTAATAGCAAGATTAAAGAAGTATTTCATAGGATTATTGATCCAAAATCAGAAACAAAATATCTCCAGATCAATTTTGAAGATAAATGTTCAAAAAATTTTAACCTTTTTAAGAATTCAAATAGTATAGATGCCAATCCATACAGTACTTATGTCTTTAAAAACGGATTATTTATTTCTGATTTTTATAGTATCCCGGAAATATTTGATTATACTAAAAATTCCGATTTTACAAAATATGAGAATGGAGCTGTAGCTAGTAATAAATCAGGTGATGTAAAGATATATTATTGGAAAGATCTATCCGATTTAAAAAATATCCGGAAACAAAATATAAAAACCATTGCAGCTAGAAATATGTACTTTTTTAATAACAATACATCTTCAATCACGTGGCTTGTACAGCATGATCAGCTTTTTATCAGAAACCTTGTTAAATATTTTGGATATGATAAAGAAGCTAAATTTAATGAGTATGTAATCAACTATTTAAATTCTAATCTACTGGATAATTCAAAAGATCTCTACAATTATATTGCTTCTAAAGACTGTAATGGGAAAACAGAAATAAGATCATCGTTCCTCAATTCTTATGAAACAGTATTTAATACTTCAAAGAATGTAAAAGATTTACTGATCTTAAAATATTTAAGTTCAAAAATAATTAATAATGAAATTCAAACTGAATTTAATGATCAGGATAAGATGAAAATACTAGCTTTTATGGCTAATACATATGATCCTCTTTTCAAACAATTTCATAATAAAAGTAACGATTGGGGAGACATGACCATATTAGCCGATTACAGAGATTTTATCGGAGAAGAAGAATGGAACAAAGTGAAAAGTGAATATCAATCAAATAATTACTACGGTTTACCCAAATTAAAATCAGTGATTGAATATGCAGATCTGTTTGACAGCGTAGGTGCTCCGGATTAAAAGCGCTGCTACTTATGATAAGCACGGCAATATCATCTCCGATATAACATCGAGCAATAAAGAACTCACTGGTCAGATGACCAGGAAATAGACTATGAATAAATATTGCCATGGTCCGGAGCGGACAGAGAAAAATGATCTCGTCCCAAAAATATTCCGGAAAGATATAAAACCTATCCTGCCTGATAAAGAAGGAAATATTTTCTAAAAACAATAATGCATCCCCTTAAAATACACTGTAAATCCCAACGTGTACTGTATTACGTTTTTGTTCATTCATCTCATTAATAATGCTTAAATTTGCCGTAAAACCAAAACATATGTCAACAGCAGCAACAGCAAAAAACTCACAGTATTTTATTGACCTTGAAGAAAAACACGGAGCGCACAACTATCACCCTCTTCCAGTGGTTCTTGACCGCGGGGAAGGCGTTTTTGTATGGGACGTGGAAGGCAAAAAATATTATGATTTTCTTTCAGCATATTCTGCTGTGAACCAGGGGCACTCCCACCCTAAAATTGTAGGAGCATTGGTGGAACAGGCACAGAAACTGGCCCTGACGTCAAGAGCATTTTACAATTCAAAACTGGGCGAGTACGAGCAAAAAATCACCTCTCTTTTCGGTTTTGATAAGGTTCTTCCCATGAACTCCGGGGCCGAGGCTGTAGAAACAGCCGTAAAACTAGCCAGAAAATGGAGCTATGAAGTAAAGGGAATTTCTGAAAATGCCGCAAAGATCATCGTTTGCGAAAATAATTTCCACGGAAGAACAACAACCATCGTTTCTTTCTCCAATGATCCTGATGCTAACCAGAATTACGGGCCCTTCACGCCTGGATTCATCAAAATTCCTTACAATGATACTGCAGCACTGGAAGAAGTACTGAACAGAAAAGCTGCAAATATTGCCGCATTCTTAGTTGAGCCAATTCAGGGAGAAGCCGGTGTATATGTGCCGGATGAAGGTTTCCTGAAAACAGCTTCAGAATTATGCAGAAAACATAATGTATTATTCATCGCTGATGAGGTTCAGACCGGGATCGCAAGAACCGGACAATTGATTGCGTGTCACCACGAAAATGTACAGCCGGATATCCTGATCTTAGGAAAAGCCCTGTCCGGAGGGATGTATCCTGTATCTGCGGTATTGGCCAACGATTCTATCATGAATGTGATCAAGCCGGGACAGCATGGTTCTACTTTCGGAGGGAATCCAATTGCATGTGCGGTAGCAGTAGCTGCTTTAGATGTAGTTGCAGATGAAAAATTATCTGAAAGAGCAGAACAATTGGGTCAGCTTTTCAGAGCAGAAATTGAAAAAATCATCGAAAAAAACAGTCTGATTACCAAAGTAAGAGGGAAAGGCCTTCTGAATGCAATCCTGATCAATGACACTCCGGAAAGCTCTACAGCATGGAATTTATGCTTACAGCTAAAAGAAAACGGACTTCTGGCCAAGCCAACGCACGGCAATATCATCAGATTGGCACCACCTTTGGTTATTACAGAAGAGCAGCTTTTAGACTGCGTAAAAATCATTGAAAAAACTATCACAGAATTTCATTAATGAAGTTATCAGTCTGTTATATTGTTTTAAATGGGGAAAGAATCATTGAGAAAAGCATCAATAGTATTCATGAAATAGCTGACGAGATCATTGTCGTTGATTCTTTTTCCACAGACAAAACCAAAGAGATCTGTACCGGATTTCCGAAGGTAAAATTTATCCAGAAAAAATTTCACGGCTTCGGCTGTCAGAAAAACTATACCCTGTCTGAAGCTTCGGGAGAATGGATTCTGTTCCTGGATTCTGATGAGGTTCCGGACAAAACTGCTGTACAGGCAATTAAAGATGTTCTAAACAGTGCTCATCCTCCCTATAATGTTTATGAAATCCACTTCAACAATATCCTGCTGAAAAAAACCATTAAATATGGTGGTTGGGGTAATGTATGGAGAGAAAGGTTCTTCAAAAAAGGTCATGGAAAGTATACCGACGATCTGGTGCATGAATGTTTTTTAACACAGGACAAAAAAGGGAAATTACCCGGAAACATTGACCATTACACCTATAAAAGTATTGCCCATCATATTGAAAAAATCAACAGCTATACCCAGCTGATGGCGGAAAAAAAGATTTCCAGCGGAAAATCCGTTTTTATTTTGAAGATCATTTTTGCGCCTTTTTTTGATTTCATGAAGACTTATTTCTTCAAATTAGGTTTTTTGGATGGGGTTGCCGGATTTTACATTTCAATCACAGGGGCATTTTACACCTTTCTGAAATACATAAAAATCAATGAGCTGATGAAATTCAAATAATGCTCTTTTACAGATACACATTAAAAAAAGAGCCGGGTATGTCATCCATATCCGGCTCTTTTTATTTTCCCCTATCTTCTCTATTCTTACAGACCAGTTTTAGGATGTAGATAGTCAGATCATCTTTGTTCATCCTTTTTCTGATGATGTTTACGCCGTTTTATCTAGCTTTGTGGTTGTTGATCAGATCGTTTGAATATGATTTTAATGTTTTTTTAAGCTGTTCCATCATATATTTCACTAATTTTGGTGGATTGTAACAACGGTCTTTTTTACAACGACTTATATCATATTCAAGGGTAATTAATTTTACCACAAATAAAAACTTTAGAAATATTTTGAGCATATTCGGCTGTATGTAGAAAAATTTACACAACCCGCCAAAGAATCTCAAATTCAGATAACCATGTTCAGATTTGTTAAAAGGTCACTTGGGTTTTCAAAATCCGACAGTGTCCGCATCCTTATGTATCACAAAGTTCTTCCGGAGAAAGAGATCTCAGGCAAAGATTTTATGACGGTCTCTGCAGAAGACCTGGAAAAACAGTTTCAGTATATTAAAAATCGTTATAATACCGTATTTTTCAATGATCTGAGCAGCTGTTGCCAGCTTAAAAAAAAGCTGATTCTTACTTTTGATGACGGTTATCTCAACAATCTTAAGTACCTGGTTCCACTGTTGGAAAAATACCGGCTTAAGGCTACCATCTTTATTCCAACCGGACTAATCCCGAATCATGAAACAGGGACAGACCGGCAGATGATGACATTTGAGGAAATCAGATCACTTAATCCTGAATATGTAGAGATTGCCCTGCACAGCCATGCTCACAGAAACTATTCCCAGATTTCCCTCAAAGAAGCAGAAGACGATATTCATGAAAATATCCGCACTCTGGAAGAAAATGCGATTTCTTTTACCCGGGTACTTGCGTATCCTTATGGTAAATTCCCCAAGAAAGGAGAACAGAAAAAAGCTTTTTTTTCTATACTTGAGAATGCAGGAATCACTTCTGCCGTACGTATTGGTAACAATATCGACTATTATCCGTGGAAAAATAAATTCGAGATCAAGAGGATTGATATTAAAGGCTGTGACAGTTTTAATATTTTTAAATGGAAATTAAGGTTCGGAAAGATCAAGCTTTAATTCAACAGTTCGCGGTAAAGCTTTTCGTAGGCACCCGCCATCTCCAGATAGCCGAATTTCAGAGCTCTTTTCTTTAATTGTAAAGCCAATTCATCCCTTTGCGAATCATACATCTGCATCCCGGAGGTATATACCTGCTGCATATGCTCTGCAGAGAAATCATCAAAGTAAAAAGCAAGATCTCCCCCGATTTCCGGAAGGCTCGTCAGCCTGCTTAGAAAAACGGGTTTGCCGAAATACATAGCTTCTACAGGCGGAATCCCGAAGCCCTCTGCCAATGATGGATGACAGTACGATTCACAGTGTTGAAGAAGATAATATTTTTCATTGTTATCCACATTTTCCAGGATATGTACCCTGTTTTCCAATCCCAGTGTTTTGATCTTCTCTAAAAACTTTTCTTTGTAGGCAGACTTTGCAGAAGAAGTAACCAGCACAAGATGTCTGTCATTTTTCGAGATAAGGTCCAGCAGCACTTCCTGGTTCTTTTTTGGAAAAAGCACCCCGATATTCAGGATGTATTTTTCACCAATAAAGCTGTAGCTGTTCTTTGAACTGAAATCTGTAGTTTCCGGAAAGATCAGTCCATTGTAAATGACCTCCAGTTTAACCTTGTCTTTCAAAGTAAAAAGTGCCTTATTCTTAATAAAATCATCTTTTACAAATTCCGATATACAGACTACAGCATCCGCATTCCCAATGTTCTTCTGAACAAGTTTTTTACTTTTGTTCATCTTATTTTCAGAGCTGTTGTCATGTAAAAAATTAAGATCATGAAGCGTTACTATTTTCTTCTGTCCTTTTCTGATATGATGAAAATAATCGGAAAGCTGGTGTGCTGTATGGATGAGATCAAATTTCCCGGTATTAACAGGAATTTTCTTTTGCCAGAATTTCCAGTCGATAACCGTAAAGTTTTTTTTTGTCTGCGGAATATTTTTTTTGGGGCCGTAAAAAGTATAGTCAAAATCAGACTCTTTATCATCCAGACCCTTTATTAATGAAACACATACGTTCGCAATTCCCGACTTCGGGTACTTTAATCTTTCAGCATCAATAAGAATTTTCTTTGGCATTCCGCTCTGGGTTTGCATCAAAAATATAAATTTAATTATGAAATTTTTATTTTTGCAGTATGAAAATTTGTTTAATCAGCTTCGATTTCTGGCACTATGATGAACACATCGTGGAAAAACTGAGTGATAAAGGCATTCAGGCCTGCCATATCAACATCGGAGCCTTTACCCACAAAAATACTGGTGAACGTTTGAAAAACACTTTCAGCAAGATTTTTCTGGGTAAAAACCCGAAATATCATAAAAGACAAAGTTTCATACTGGAATCTCTGGAAAAAATAGGAAAGCAGGACCAGATTCTGGTGATCAATCCCGAAGCGATTGAAGAAAGCATTCATAAAAAGATCAGGGAATATGCAGACCGCAATATTGCCTACCTCTATGACAGCATGGCCAGAAACCCTGCGACCCATCTTCTGCACTATTTTGATACAATATTTTCCTTTGATGATAATGATGTAAAAAAATTCGGATTTGAAAAGATCACGAATTATAATTATCTCGATCATATTCCCGCCGAACAGCAAAATCCGGAGCTGGATCTGTTCTACATTACTTCTTATGATCAGAAAAGACTTTCAGCATTAAACATGCTGATCAACAGAATATACTCCATGAAAATAAAATTTGAGGTATATATGGTGGGGAAAAAGGGCTGGAAAAATAAGCTGAACCAGATTATCGATCAAAAGAACATCGATATTCTAAAATTCGGAATAAAAAAAATACCTCATGAGGTGCTGCCAGAGTATTATAAGAATACAAAAGTTATTCTTGACCTGATGCGTGCCAACCAGACCGGGCTCAGCTTCAGAATATTTGAGGCCATGGCCCTGGAAAAGAAAATCATCACGGATAATCCTACCATTAAAACCTACGATTTTTATAATCCTAAAAATATACTGGTTCTGGATAAGAACTTCCGTAACATAAAAAAAGATTTTTTCAACACCCCATACGAAAAACTGCCGAAAGAAGTTTATGATAAGTATACCCTTGACCATTGGGTGAACACAGTATTTAAACTGAATGCATGAAAGAAATAAAAAGTGTGCTGATCGTTACCCGGGAATATAAGTGTTCGCAGGGCCCTAAAGTAGGAGGTACAGGTGTATTTTACAAAAACCTTTCTGCAGAACTGGTAAAAAG
This sequence comes from Chryseobacterium phocaeense, assembly GCF_900169075.1. Lineage (NCBI taxonomy): Bacteria > Pseudomonadati > Bacteroidota > Flavobacteriia > Flavobacteriales > Weeksellaceae > Chryseobacterium > Chryseobacterium phocaeense. The sequence continues at coordinate 93,282 of NZ_LT827013.1, read as the reverse complement.
AGGCATTTCCGTACATGTATTTCTCATCTCAAAATATGCATTCACCGCTGAAGAAGATGGCGTAAAGATCATATCCATCAAAGACATTTTTAAAGCCAATCCTTTTCTTGAGCTTGTCCGGTCGTTTACAGGAAAGATAAAAGCCCTGGAACAGGTTCATTTCAACACCTATATTTCTGAGAAGAAAAAAATATCCAATACCATAAGCGCCTGGATCAAGAAGAACAATCTTCATTTTGATATTGCGGAAACCCATGACTTCGACGGACTGGCACTTGCCATTCCTGAACATATTCCGTACGTGATCAGATGCCACGGCTCCTGGTCTGTGCTGGAAAAATATTTTGGCTATAAAAAAGTTCACAAAGGAAGAATTTTCTGTGAACAGCGGGCTTTTAAACAATCAAAAAATATCATTACGATATCTAAATATAATGAGACGATCAACAAAAGCCTTTTCGCCATTAAAGATCCTAAGCTCATTTATAACGGTATTGACGAAAAATTCTACAGGCCGGTACACAATGCAGAGATCATTCCTCATTCTGTTTTCTATTTGGGAAATGTTTCTTTTGAAAAAGGAGCAGATACCCTGATTAATGCTTTTATTAAGCTTAAGCTGAATTATCCTGATGCATCGCTTCATTTCATAGGAAATCCCAACCACTACCCTGCCTATGTATCTGAGAACATTCAGGATCCTGAAACCAGGACTTCAATTCATTTTCACGGGAATAAATCAGGAGCGGAAATTGTACAGCTGATCAGCCAGGCAGAGGCGGTATGCTTCCCCTCCAAAGGTGAAAATTTTAGCTTATCTTTGCTCGAGGTAATGGCAATGCAAAAACCAGTGATATGTTCGGCGATCGATTCTTTCAAAGAAATCATAGAAGAATCTGTTAACGGCCTGATCGCTACAGAAGAAAACTTTCATGAGAAAATAGGCTTTATTTTCGAAGATGATGATCTCAGAGACCGATTAGCATTGAATGCCAGGAAGTTAATAGAATCAAAATTCGGGATTGATAAGATGGTGGATGAAACCATACGCTATTACCAGGAAATCATATAGAGATACAACCGGTATCTTCTGTACATACGAAACAAAGCAACAGAAATGCTTAGGCTATCCCAAGTTTAGAATATGAATGCGCAGGAACAAATTGAAAATTTAGAAAAGCAGCTTAAGGCTCTTAGAAAAAAATATTATATCAAATCCTTTTTCAGAAAAGCAAAAAGGCTGGTCACCGATTTTTTACCACTGGATTCTATTCCTTCCGAATACTGTTCGGAGAGAATAATGGTCCGTGAAAAAGAAGAAGTAGATATTTTTCTCCCTAAAACTTTTAATACGACTCAGGTTTCTGTAAAAACACCTAAAAATGCTATAGAGATTTTTGCACTTCAAAATGTACTGTGTATTCCAAATTCCACTTATTTTTTAAACCTGAAAAAAGATAAAATCTTTTATGAAAAGTGGCATGATGATGACAGGATTACTTACGTATACAATACCACCAATTTGATACAGCATTCAATGACGCTTGCCAAGGTGAAAAATTATAAAAATGTATACTATGATGATGAAGCTATTTTTCTGGGGGGAACCTTCACATTCAACTATTATCATTTCCTGGTAGACATCCTTTCCAAGGTCGAGTTTTTTAAGCATATTCCTGATGCAAAGAATAAGCTGATCATTATGGATGAAGATGTGCAGAAAGTTCAAAACCTGAAAGACCTTCTCATGTTCTTTCTTAAAGATTACAGGATTGTATTCCTCAGAAATGATAAAAATTATTATCAGTTCAAAAAACTATGGCATATTACGAGTGTAAATTATGCCATCCCGAATATTATGCCGGGGGAAAAATATGAAGCCGGATTTGCAAAGTTGTTGAAATCTTCTTTGCTGTACCTTAGAAAAACAGCCTTTGATTACTTAGACCTGAATAAAGTTCAAATACAGCCTGTAAAAAAAATATTCATTTCAAGAAGATCTCAATATAGAAAATATAATAATCCTGAAATTTTTGAAGCAGCAAAGAAATATGGTTTTGAAGAGGTTTTCTTTGAAGATCTTAACATCCATGAACAAATCTATCTGGTTAGTAAAGCTGATTATATTATTGGTCCTACCGGAGCAGCCTGGACGAATCTCCTTTTCACCAATCCACAAGCCAAAGGATTACTTTGGCTTAGTTCCGTCTGGGGTGATTTTTCTATTTTCTCCACATTAGCAAAAGAAACAGGGCTCGATTTATATTTTTATATTTATCCTCAGACAAGTAAAGATTTTCATGAAGACTATACATTAGATCCTGAAATTTTCACTAATAAACTAAAGCAAATTTTAAACCTATGATCAAAATACATCCTACAGCAGAAGTACTGAGTAAAACTATTGGTGAGCATACGATGATATGGCAATATTGCGTTGTACTTCCCAATGCCATAATAGGTGAAAACTGTAACATTAATTATAATGTTTTCATAGAAAATAATGTTTATATCGGAAATAATGTCACTATAAAACCAGGCGTACAAATATGGGATGGAATTTCTATTGAGGATAATGTTTTTATAGGCCCTAATGTGACTTTTTCCAATGATAAATATCCCGTTTCAAAAAATACGAATTTCAATTTACTACAAACAATTGTCAAAAAAGGCGCCTCTATCGGGGCAAATGCAACCATACTTCCCGGAATTACAATTCATGAAAATGCAGTGATAGGGGCCGGAAGTGTAGTGACAAAAGATGTACCTGCCGGAGAAACCTGGTTCGGAAATCCAGCCAAGAAACGAACTACATAAAAATTTTAGAAATATTTTATTAAATACATATATTAAAATTAATTCATTTGATTAATAGTTAGTTTTATTATCAGATAGCTACCAAAAAGCCATTTTTAATTAGATTATTTACGTAATCAATACTTATGCTTCTAATCAATTTGATAATGAAATTTTTATTTTTGCATATGAAAATTTGTTTAATCAGCTTTGATTTCTGGCACTATGATGAACACATCGTGGAAAAACTGAGTGATAAAGGCATTCAGGCGTGCCATATCAACATCGGAGCCTTTACCCACAAAAATACTGGTGAACGTTTGAAAAACACTTTCAGCAAGATTTTTCTGGGTAAAAACCCGAAATATCATAAAAGACAAAGTTTCATACTGGAATCCCTGGAAAAAATAGGAAAGCAGGACCAGATCCTGGTGATCAATCCCGAAGCGATTGAAGAAAGCATTCATAAAAAGATCAGGGAATATGCGGACCGCAATATTGCCTACCTCTATGACAGCATGGCCAGAAATCCGGCTACCCATCTTCTGCACTATTTTGATACAATATTTTCCTTTGATGATAATGATGTAAAAAAATTCGGATTTGAAAAGATCACGAATTATAATTATCTCGATCATATTCCCGCCGAACAGCAAAACCCGGAGCTGGATCTGTTCTACATCACTTCCTATGATCAGAAAAGGCTTTCAGCATTAAACCTGCTGATCAACAGAATATACTCCATGAAAATAAAATTCGAGGTATATATGGTGGGAAAAAAAGGCTGGAAAAATAAGCTGAACCAGATTATCGATCAAAAGAACATCGATATTCTAAAGTTCGGAATAAAAAAAATACCTCATGAGGTGCTGCCGGAGTATTATAAGAATACAAAAGTTATTCTTGATCTGATGCGTGCCAACCAGACCGGGCTCAGCTTCAGAATATTTGAAGCCATGGCCCTGGAAAAGAAAATCATCACGGATAATCCCACCATTAAAACCTACGATTTTTATAATCCTAACAATATACTGGTTCTGGATAAAAACTTCCGTAACATAAAAAAAGATTTTTTCAACACCCCATACGAAAAACTGCCGAAAGAAGTTTATGATAAATATACCCTTGACCATTGGGTGAACACTGTATTTAAACTGAATGCATAAAAGAAATAAAAATGTACTCATTGCAACAAAGGAAATATATGACCAATATGGATTCTATCCCGAATGATAAAGCAGGACAGTTTTTTTCTTATGGATTATTGTTTTTATCAGTCTTATATTTAGCTTTCATAAGTGTTTATTCCATTAATCAGGCTGATTTAGGGTTTCAGTTATCTGCCGTGGCCAGATTAAAAACAGGGCAGATTATATATAAAGACTATGATTTTATCCGGCCCTTTTTCAGTATTGTTTTTTGGGATTATCTTCTGAAATTTACTCCGCTGCAGTCTGGTTATTTGATTTTAATTTCAAGAATTCTCGTCATTGCACAGAGTTTTTTAACTTGTTATTTAATACAAAAAATCATTTTTAAGAGAAAGGATGTTCTGACTACAGTATTTCTGACCATTTGTTTTCTTCATACCTTTCCCATAATGCCGTGGCATACCATAGACGGCATTTTTTTCTCTGTGCTTGCTTTATTTTTCTATAAGAAGAAATGGTATCTGAGTGCACTCATTTTTGCTTTATTTGCAACCCTTACCAAGCAGTCTTTTATTTTTTTCGGAATTGGTGCATCTGTAATCATTCTTAATGATTTTTTCAAGAACCGGGAAATTGTCAAAAAAGATGGATATATATTTACTCTTTCCATATTATTTTTAGTTATTGTCCTTTTTCAGTACAGGATTATTGAGAATTTCAGCTTATTTATCAAACAGGTTTTCCAGACCGCATCACCTTCATATCTTTATGAAGGCTGTATAGCCCCTTACCTAACTTTTGAAAAAAACTTCCACACTATTCTTTATATTATTTCACTCATAATAATCTACTTTCTCAACATCAATAAAAAAGTATTCGAAATACTGCTGGCTGTCGTATTACCCGTTTTTATAATCTACCCGTTTTTTAATGATGGGCAGTTCAAGGGAGCATATGTACTTTATGTTTTCCTATTCATTTTATTTCTAAAATATGAACGGACAAACAAATTTGTATTTCTGCTTTTGCTCCTCGGGTGGTGCTCTTCCATTTCATGGGGATACAATACCCCGCTTTTTTTTATTTTGATTTTGCTTTACAGGTTTATCGAAACACAAAATAAACTGTTTATTCCTTTATGGGCCTGCACTTTATTTATCTTTTCAGCGTATAGAACTAAGTACCCCTATGCTTCTGAAGGTTTTACAACCGAACATTTTTTCATTAAAAACATGCCGGCAGTATCAGGATTACTGGTTTCAAAAAAAGAATATTCCTATCTTTTGGAAGCACAAGAGATAAACAGGACGTACAAGAACGTAATATTTCTTCCTGCTTCTCCTCTGTTGGATATTATAAATTCAAGTTTCATCAACAGGGCTTCATGGGAAATGGATGTTGAATACCCCAGCTGGAAATCTGATCTTAAAAAATTTAAAAACCATACAATAGTTGTAGATCATAATCTTCTTCCTTATTATAAAGAAGGTTTTTTTGTAAGTTCTATCACCCTTGTTGTAATGAAACAGAAAAAAATAATTAATAAAACAAAATCTTTTACGATCTACAGTAATTAGATTAAAGTCCGTATAAGCACCATAAACATGAACACACCTCCACTTGTAAGCCTCATCATCATCACCATGAACCACGAGAAGTTCATTGAACAGGCATGTGTGTCTGCTATTTCACAGGATTATCCCAATTATGAAATCATCTTTCTGGATAATGCCTCGAAAGACCACACATTTGAAAATGCAGAAAAAGCACTTTCAAAATTTGCGAAGCATTATAAGATGATCCGGAATACGGAAAGTTTTGGAGTGGCAAAAAACCTCAATATTGCAGTTTCAGAGGCTTCCGGCCAATACGTATCTGTGCTTTCCGGAGACGACTGGTTAACGGAAGATCATCTTTCAGAAAAGGTAGCCTACATCGAGGAAAAAAAAATAGACTTTATCCTTTCGGACGGATACAAATATTACCAGTCTGAAGATAAAACCACCGACATCTATACCCCGAAAGAAAAAAAACAGGTGATAGAAAGCCTTGATCAATTTTTTCATGAAAATGTTTCGGGAAACAAAACAGCCAACGTAGGAACATTCGTAAAAAGAGAACTTCTGGTGCAATATCCGTTTGACGAAAACATCAATACCGAAGACTGGGATATGAACCTAAGACTGACTTTCAAAGGATACAAAATCGGATTCATTGACAAAAAACTATTCTACTACAGAATTCTTTCCACCAGTCTTTCCAGAAACTGGAAGGTAATGAAGGATTCCTATGAAAAAGTCACTCATAAATACCTGGATTATATAAAGGCAGACAAAGAGCTTTATAAAAAATACAAGCTAAATCTCATTCATTTCAAATATGAGATTCTTTTATCAGAAACCAACTCGGAATCTGAAAAAAAGAGACTTCAGAAAGAATGGAAAAAGGAAAAATACAGGATCAAATATAAAAATCCGGTATTGTTCTTCAAGCTGCTGATGCTTAAATAAGACAGGAAGTCAGAAGCTGGAGGATGGAAGTTATTCAGCCATCTAAAAATCAGCTGACGTCTGATTTTATTGATTTCTTTTAAATATTTTAAATCAAATCTTACTACAACCGTAAGATATTATCAGCCTGACAGTAACTTCCATCCTCAAGCGTCCGGCTTTCGCCCCTTTAATCTCAACTTTCTTGCCTTCAACTCGGGTAATTTTAAGTAAATTTGCACAAAATTTTTATTGAAATGGAGAAAGTAAGAGTCCGTTTTGCTCCAAGTCCTACGGGACCTTTGCATTTGGGAGGCGTAAGAACCGCATTATATGATTATCTTTTTGCTAAAAACCAGGGTGGTGAATTTGTTCTTCGGATTGAAGATACGGATACGGCAAGATACGTAGAAGGAGCTGAAGATTACATCGAAGAAGCTTTAGAATGGTGCGGAATCATCCCTGATGAAAGTCCTAAAAAAGGAGGAAAATATGCCCCTTACAGACAGTCTGAAAGAAGAGAGATCTACGACAGGTATACGGAGCAGATCCTGAAAACAGACTACGCCTATATCGCTTTTGATACGCCCGAAGAGCTGGATGCAATCCGTTCTGAATTTGAGGCAAAAGGAGAAGTTTTCTCCTATGACAACAGAACCAGAAACCGTTTGAGAAACAGCCTGGCACTTTCTGAAGAAGAAGTACAGAAATTACTGGATGAAAAAACACCCTATGTGGTAAGATTCAAAATGCCGGTAGACAGAACTCTGAATCTTGAAGATATCATTCGCGGAAATTCTTCCGTGAATACCAATACACTGGACGATAAAGTCCTTGTAAAAAACGACGGAATGCCTACTTACCATTTCGCCAACATCATTGATGACCATGAAATGAAGATTTCTCACGTGATCCGTGGGGAAGAATGGCTGCCATCACTAGGCTTACACACTTTATTGTATGAGGCCATGGGCTGGGAAGCTCCACAGTTTGCCCACCTTTCTCTTATTCTGAAACCGGATGTTTCTACATTAATCAATAAAGATAATATCGACAGCATTACCAAATCTTTTACCGATGAATTTGTAATGAAAAACAGTCAGTTTTCTTTTGATGAATCAGCAGAACTTATTAAATCATTCTTTGCGGAAGTAAAAAGTCCGAGATTTAAATCCATGCTGGGCGAAAACGATCAGGACAATCCGTTAACTGCTTCTGTGAAACAGTTTTTAAAGAAAGGGCTTTCCGGAAAATTAAGCAAAAGAGACGGTGATAAATTCGGATTCCCTGTATTTCCGCTGGATTTCAAAGATCCTGTGACCGGGGCGGTTTCCAAAGGATACAGAGAAAACGGATATCTTCCTGAAGCGTTTATCAACATGGTAGCCTTGTTAGGATGGTCTCCTGCTGATGATAAAGAGGTTCTTTCACTGGAAGAAATGGGTAAAGAATTTGATCTTCATAAAGTTCACAAGGCTGGTGCAAGATTCAGCAAAGAAAAATCAGAGTGGTTCAATCACCAGTATATCCAGATGAAATCTAATGAAGAGCTTCTTCAGATCTTAAAAAATACCGTATCTGAACTTTCCGGAGTTTCTGATGAAAAGCTCATAAGAATCATCAACCTGATGAAAGAAAGAGCTACTTTCCCGAAAGATATCTACGAAAACGGAAAATTTTTCTTTGAAGCACCGGTTTCTTATGACGAAAAAGCCTCTAAAAAAGCATGGAATGAAGAAACATCTGCCGTTTTAGGAGAGCTTGCAGATAGTCTTACCACTACTGAGTTCACCGCTGAAATCCTTAAGCAGGCCGTTCACGATTTTGCCGAAAACAAAGGTCTTGGAATGGGAAAAGTGATGATGCCGCTGCGTTTGTCTCTGGTAGGAGAACTGAAAGGCCCGGATGTTCCGGACATCATGGAACTGATTGGAAAAGAGGAAAGTATCTCCCGAATAAACAATGCAATCAATAATTTTAAATAGTTTTTCATAATTTTTCATAAATTTGAAAGATTTAATTTACTTCAAGAAATGGAATATTTAAGTTTCGAACTTCCTATAAAAGATCTGATGGATCAACTTCAAACTTGTTCTTTAGTAGGAGAAGAAAGTGGTGTTGATGTAAAATTAGCATGCAGCCAGATTGAGGATAAGATTTTAGAAAAGAAAAAAGAAATCTATGGAAATCTTACCCCTTGGCAAAGAGTACAATTATCCCGTCATCCGGATCGTCCGTATACTATAGACTATATCAATGGAATGGTGGATAAAGGAAGTTTCCTGGAACTTCACGGAGACAGAAATTTCGCAGATGACCCTGCAATGATTGGTGGTTTAGCTACATTGGACGGTCAGAAAGTAATGATCATAGGAACCCAGAAAGGGAGAACCACCAAAGAAAGACAATACAGAAGATTCGGAATGCCGAATCCTGAAGGATACAGAAAAGCTTTGCGACTGATGAAGCTTGCTGAAAAATTCAAGATTCCTGTAGTAACTTTAGTAGATACACCGGGAGCCTATCCGGGATTGGAAGCTGAAGAAAGAGGACAGGGAGAAGCTATTGCCAGAAATATTTTCGAAATGGTTCAGCTTAAAACGCCTATTTTCACTTATATTATTGGTGAAGGAGCGAGCGGCGGAGCCCTGGGAATAGGTGTAGGAAACAAAGTATACATGCTTGAAAATACATGGTACACCGTAATTGCACCGGAAAGCTGTTCTTCCATCTTATGGAGAAACTGGGATCACAAGGAAGATGCAGCCAATGCACTGAACCTTACCCCAAAAGATGCATTAAGAGAAAAATTCATCGACGGTATTATTGAGGAGCCGCTTGGAGGTGCCCAGTACGATCCTGAAACAGCGTATCTGAATCTGAAAAATTCAATTTTACAGAATATCAAAGCTTTTTCAAAATTCTCAGGACAGGAACTTGAAACCCAGAGACAGGAGAAATTCATTGCGATGGGACAGTTTAAAGGATAAAAAATTAAAAGCGGTTAAGAAAAAAATTCTTAACCGCTTTTTTTATAGTTTCCTTCTTATTTTTTCTACTCAGAAACGTTGAGTGCAATCTCGATATCCTGTGTTATTTTCTTAATGGATGAATATTTTGCATCACACACCATAGTGGTAAGTACATATTCCCCTTTATCTATCAGGATAAAATTCTGTCCTTTTGCGGGAACACTCAGGTTATAATATTTTTTTCCGCTTATTTTAACGATCAGGTTGCAGCTGGACCTGTTCTTGATATTGATATAAGCTTCATTTTTGTTCAGATCATTATTGAAAAGGTGGGTAAGCATGGCTGCAGTTTTCTTATTGGCTTCACTGGGTTCGGATTTGGCGACACCAGCAGTTTTTGCTGAACTTTTGGAAGCAGCCAGCCTCTCTTCTTTCAAAGCATTGATAGCATCATTCACTTTATCTGAATTTTTGCTGTTACTTTCTGGTGTTGCTTTATTAACTGCAATCACTTTACCGCTGTTCAGCTCATTATTCTGAACAATTTTTTCAATTTTATCTTTACTGATTGGTTTTATGGTTGGTTTAGCTTCCGGTGAATTATCCGCCATGATCAAATCAATCAGTTTTCTTTTAAAATAATCTGTTTTGGCATGTCCCGGATTTTGTTTCAGAAAACCGGCAATAACCCTGGCTTCTTTTGAAGCATCAGCATCCTGCTCTGTATAGATGATAACGGTTTCTTTTTCTACAACGGCTTTAGATTTCGTTTTTTTCTTTTTTTGAGAAAAACCTAGTGTAAAAATGCATAAAAATATAAGGAGAAGGATTTTTTTCATTAATCAAGCCTTTAAAATAATATTAAATATATCAATAACGTGAAAAGTCATTTTTTAGTTTATCATTAAAATCATTATCTTTGCACTGCTCTAAAATTAAGCTAAAAATTAATACTAATCTTTAAATAAAAAATAATAGATATTATGTCTTATACACCAGCTGCTGCAGACGTAGCAAAATTAAGAAACCAAACAGGTGCAGGTATGATGGACTGCAAGAAAGCTCTAGTTGAAGCAGAAGGAGACTTCGAAAAAGCTGTAGATATCCTTAGAAAAAAAGGACAGAAAGTAGCGGCTAACAGAGCTGACAGAGAATCTACTGAAGGAGCAGTAATTGCAAGAGTAAACGAAGACAACACTTTAGGTGCTGTTATTTCTCTTAACTGCGAAACTGACTTCGTGGGTAAAAACGAAGCGTTCATTGAACTGGCTTACGAACTGGCTGAAATGGCAATCTTCGCGGCTACTAAAGAAGAGCTTTTAGCTACAGATTTCCACGGAATCACTGTTGCTGAAAAATTAATTGAGCAAACAGGAGTTATCGGTGAGAAAATCGAAATCGGAGTTTTCGAAAGAATCGAAGGACCATACCTTGGTGCTTACATCCATGCTGGAAACAAAATTGCTGCGATCACTTCCCTTTCTGCTAAGGTAGATGGTGCTGACGAAGCTGCTAAGTCTGTTTCTATGCAGGTTGCTGCTATGAACCCTATCGCTTTGGATGAAACAAGAGTTTCTCAGGAGACGATTGATAAGGAATTAGAAATCGAAAGACATAAACTTACTGAAGAAGGTAAGCCTGCAAACATTATCGACAATATCCTTAAAGGTAAAATGCAGAGATTCTACAAAGACAACACTTTGGTACACCAGGATTTCATCAAGGACAACTCTATTTCAGTTGCTGACTATGTGAAATCTGTAAATGCTGACCTTAAAGTAACAGGATTTGTAAGAGTAAGCTTAGCTTAATCCTCTTTCAATAAATTATACAATCCCGGTGAAAATTCACCGGGATTTTTTTTATGATCATACTGCAGTTATGGAGGCACTTTACAAGACCATACAAAATTACCAGTTTCATATTCCGGACGGCCTTTAGTTAAATATCGTGAATAATTTTTAACTTTTGTTATATTTATTTAATACTATTTCAAATATTATTTTAAATTTGTAGAAATCCTAATTCCACACACATGAAAAGATTTCTACTCAGTTTAGTATTATTTCTTTTATCAGTAAATACCCTTCTGGCGCAGAGGGATACCGAGCATTGGATTGCTCCGTATTATGATAGCTTCGGAGGATATACCAACAGGCTATATATTTCCACTGATTCAGTAACGCCTTTTGAAGTAAAAATATATAATAACAATTCGGCGACCCCGCTTACTACCCTTACGGTAAGTAAAGGAGATCCGCAGACCTACACAGTAGATCCCAGCATCATTTCAGCTAATACAGCGGCTGATGCTTTCCAGGTAAGTACCAAAGGTTTGTACTTAAAAGGTGACAAACCTTTCTACTGCAGTTTAAGGATTGCGCAGTTTGCCCATGGTGAAATTATTACCAGCAAAGGAAAAGCAGGTACGGGAAAAGAATTTTTCGTAGCAACTGCTCCCAATACCGACACCGATTCGTTCTATAATTTTACAGCAGGAGTTCTGGCTACCGAAGACAATACCACCGTTACGGTAAGCTGGACCAACCCCGTAACCTTTTTCGGGGGAACTCCTACAGGAACTACCCATACCTTCACCATAAATAAAGGAAAATCATTTATCCTGGCAGGGCCGGGAAACGTGGCTGCCAATCAGTCAGGCTTTATGGGCGCTAAAATTGTCTCAGATAAACCGATTACGCTTACCAATGGTAGCTGTAACGGTAACTTTTCAACTTCCACCACAGGAACAGATCCGAGTCTTGACCAGTCTGTACCAACAGACAGGCTTGGAAATACCTTTGCCATGGTAAAGACAAAATCTACAGCTCCGGCCCTTAATATGGAAGGCGGTCTGATCATTGCAACCCAGGACAACACAGAAATATTCCTGAACGGATCCACCACTCCCGTTTCTACGATTAATGCGGGAGGATGGTACAGAATCAACGAAACAAGCTATGTGGTCCAGCCGGGAGCAGGAACCCATTCCAATATGTTTATTTCCACGTCCAAAAACGTTTATTTATATCAGTTTATTGGAGTAGGCTCGAGTGATGCCACCAATGGATTCAATTATATCCCGCCATTGAACTGTTTCCTGCCTAGAAGGATTGATGAAATCGGGAAAATCAATGAAATGCCGGGCATTACATCTGCCATCTCCCTAAAGCTTAATATTCTGACAGAAACCGGCGCTACTGTTATGGTAAACGGCGCCCCTCCTACAGCAGCAGAGGGACCTTATCCACTGACTGGGAATACACAATGGGAAACCTACGCTGTGGAAAATGTTACCGGAAATATTACCATCACTTCTACCAAAGCAGTAACTGCAGGAATCAACGGAGGATACAGTACAGCTGGATATGGCGGTTATTTTGCCGGATTCTCATCGATTCCTGTTATCGCGAAAAAAACAGGAGAATGTGCTCCGGGCATCGTGCTGGAGGTGGATGACAGCTACGAAGGTTACCAGTGGTTCTTAAACGGAACTGCCATTGCGGGTGCTACGGCCAATACCTACTCACCTACAGCTTCCGGAAACTATACGGTAAAAGTATCCATGGGTACATGCCCGCCGATTACAACACCTATCTATAAGGTACATACCTGTTTAAAACTGACTACAAAGACATTGACCGCATGCTCTACCAAAGTAATTACCCCGGCATTTACATCTTCTACCCAGACTCCTGTAGCAGGAACACTGGTGATTATTACGCCGCCAACACATGGTACTGCTGTTGTCAACTCAAACGGCACCATTACTTATGTTCCAACTTCCGGATACTTTGGTGCGGATCAGATCGTTTACAAATTCTGTGGTAACGCCCCTGAATTTATAGACTGTGAGCAGGTTACATTAAATATTACAGTAGTTCCGTTCGTAGTAAGAGATGCATTAATCAAAGCATGTCAGTACGATGTAGACCCTTATGCTTATTTTGATCTTACTAAAGCGAACATTACAGACTACGCTGCGGTAACTAAAAAATACTACCCAACACTAGCTGACCTGAATGCAGGGACCAATGAGATCACTACTCCAGACAATTACCCGTCTGCGGGAGGATATGTTTACGTAAAAGTGACCACCAACGAAGGTTGTACAGCTATTGCAAAGATTGAGCTGATTGCCCTGCCAATAAAAAAATCTCCTATACTTGTAGACCAATACATCTGTGTAGACAGCACAACAAATCTGGATGCTGGTCCGGGATATGAATCTTATCTGTGGAATACAGGAGCTACAACATCTTCTATTCAGAATGTAGGAGTTGGTGAATACTCTGTAATCCTTGGTAAGAACGGATGTTTGCTTAAGCAGACGGTGAGGGTAAGAAAAGCTGAAGATCCGGTGATCACTAAAATTGAGATTACGAATACAACAGCAACAGTTATTGTAGACGGAGGAAAACCTCCTTACAAATATGCAGTAGACGCTCCAAATAACTGGCAGGATTCCAATGTATTCACAGGATTAACGAGAGGTCAGCATACATTCTATGTAAAAGATATGTACAACTGTGATCCTACAACGGTAGAAGTAACAGTTCCAAATCTGATTAACGCTATTACACCTAACGGAGATAACAGAAATGACTTCATCGATTACAGTGAACTGGGATACAAAGAAAACCTTACATTTATGATCTATGACCGTTACGGGAACATGGTTTTCACCGGAAACAAATTCAATAATTATAAATGGGACGGAAGACACTATGACAAGAAGCTTTTAACCGGAACCTATTGGTACCATATCAACTGGAATGAAACCAATAAAGAAAAAACTCCGATCAAATATACAGGATGGATTTTAGTGAAAAACGTTGAATAAACCATTTTTAACAATAAATAATTAACCGCGATTTGAAATCGCGGTTTTTTTTTGATATAAAATCGCTATTTTTTAAACATTTTATAATATCGCATTAAATATTCTGCTATTTTTGCGACAATCCTAATTTCCATAACATGAAAAAACTTTTACTCAGTTTTCTTTTACTACTCGTCACTATTAACCCGCTTTTTGCCCAAAGGGATACCGAACACTGGTTCGCTCCTATGGCCGCCCGAAGCACTAACGTCAGCTCCCCGCAGCAGGCACTCTACTTTTCTACAGATTCCACAACTCCGTTTCCTGTAGAAATTTACAGTAACAATACGCTTTTGGGAACCGTGACAGTAAGTAAAGGAGCCCCACAAACATTTACTATTCCCCTTGGGAGCATTATTACCAGTAATACTTCCGAATTATTCACTCCGGTGAATAAGGGACTGTACACAAAAGGCACAAAACCTTATTTTGTAACCTTCCGTTTTTCCGTACTCAGCCATGGAGAGATCCTCACCTCTAAAGGAAAAGCCGGAATCGGCAAAAAGTTTTATGCCGTAGTCTCTCCAATTGAAAACCCCGTCACTGCTCTGAACTTTACAACAGGGATTATGGCTACAGAAGACAATACCCAGGTTACTGTCTCAGATTACTCTGCTGATGTGATATTTTCCAACGGATGGACCGGGGTAACCAATCCAACTCTTACATTTACTTTAAATAAAGGCCAGTCTTACATCATTGAAGGTGTTGGTGATAAGGCAGGTAATAAAGAAGGTTTTATCGGCGCAAAGATAGAGGCAGACAAGCCTATTTCCGTAACCAATGGTAATTTCAACGGACAGTTTGCCATTATTCCCGCAGGTGGCTTTTTTGACGGAGCTGATATTGTAATGGATCAATCTGTACCTACTGACCGCTTAGGAAATGAATTCGTCCTTGTAAAAGGAAACGGAGATATCAGTGAAAGAATGGAAGATGCCCTGATTGTAGCCACAGAAGGCGGCACCCAGGTATATATTAATAACTCCGCAACACCGGTAGTTACCTTAAGTGAAGGTGAAAGCTACCGCGTAAATAAGCTGAGCAATACCAATTACATTAACCAGGGTAATAACCATTACAATATGTACATTAAAACAACTAAAAATGTGTACGTATATCAGCTGCTGGCAGGTGTAGCAACAAGTAATGCTACCGTAGGATTCAATTACATCCCTCCTCTGAACTGTTACCTTCCGAGAAAGATCGATGAGATAGGAAATATTAACATTCTTCCTCCCACAACCAACAATGTTAAACTCAATATTCTGACTGAAACAGGAGCTGCCGTCACGGTAAACGGAGCCACTCCACCTGCTGTTCAAGGGCCATATCCTGTACTGGGAACTTCATCCTGGGTTTCCTATTCTGTCCCGAATGTGACGGGAAACATGACCATTACCTCATCTAAAGCAGTTACTGCTGGAATCTCAGGAGGAAGCGGTGTGGTAGGATATGGCGGATATTTCGCCGGATTCTCATCAATTCCTGTTATAGCCAAACAGACCGGAGATTGTATTCCCGGAATTGTGTTGGAAGTAGATGACAGCTTTGATTCTTATCAATGGTACAGAAATAATACCCCCATTCCTACTGCAATAAGCAATTCTTATACCCCTACCCAATCCGGCGAGTATACGGTAAAGATCACCGTAGGTTCATGCCCACCCATCACGACTCCGGTATATAAAGTATACACTTGTCTCACGGAAACAACGATGAACGAAACAGTGTGTGACGGCGTAAAGCTTATTGTTCCTACCTTTACCAATTCTACACAGTCTGTAGTACCGGGAAGTGTAACGATTATTACACCTCCGGTTAATGGGAATGCGGTTATAGATCCTGCTACAGGAGTCATCAGCTATGCTCCGGCTTTCAGCTATGTAGGCCCGGACTCTTTCGTTTACAAATTCTGTGGGAATAATCCTGACTTTACAGATTGTGAGGAAGTAACTTTAAATTTAACGGTTTCAGAAAGCCCGGTAGTAAGCAATGCATCTTTAAGGGTATGCTTTTTGGAATCCAATCCGGCCTTAGGTTTATTTAACCTTACCAACGCCCCCGTTACTACACAATTGGGCGTCACAAAAAAATATTATCCATCACCAACGGATGCCGACAATAATACCAATGAAATTCTCAACCCTGCAAATTATGAAGCGCCAACCGGGGTTGCCTATGTAAAGGTCATCAATGCCAATGGGTGTTACAGAATTGCAGAAGTTACCCTTACCGTGCTTCCTCCTGTAAAATCTTCAGTACTTGTTGATAAAATCATTTGTATTGAAGATACCACAACCCTGGATGCAGGTCCTGGTTTTAACGGTTATGAATGGAGCACCGGAGCCACTACACAGGCCATCAGTAATGCCGGAGTAGGCACCTATTGGGTGAAATTAAAAACCGGGGATTGTGTTACCTTACAGACCGTAAAGGTATACGCATCTGACCAGCCTGTTGTGTCAAGTATTGATATTTCCAATACTACCGTTACGGTGTATGCTATAGGCGGAAACCCACCTTACCAGTATTCCCTTGATAATATCGTATGGCAGGACTCGAATATATTCACAGATGTATCGAGAGGAACATCCGCAGTATATGTAAAAGACAGCTATAACTGTGATCCGATTACAGTGGAAATTACCATTCCTAATCTTATCAACGCCATTACGCCAAATAATGACGGAGTAAATGATGTTCTCGACTACTCATTATTATCCGGTAAAAAGAACCTGGAGTTTACCATTTTTGACCGCTACGGCACCAAAGTATTCCAGGGGGATAAGAACAATGGATACAAATGGGACGGAACTTTGGGCGGAAGCAAAAGGGTTCCTACCGGCAACTATTGGTTTGAAATTCACTGGAATGAGCCTTCCGGCAAACAGACACAGGTAAATTATACCGGCTGGATCCTTGTTAAAAGCAGGGAATAGTCACTGAAAAATATAAGTTTCTCAACCGCGATTTTAACATCGCGGTTTTTTTATTATTTTTTCAAGGTATGAATACATTTTATTATTAAATTTGTGTTAAACCCAGTTCACTGAATGAAAAAAAATTTATCTTTTTTATTTATACTTTGTTTTTTCGCCTTTTCCTTTGCTCAATTGGACAGGGAACACTGGTTTGCCCCAATGGTTGACAGAAGTGTAAGCCCCAATCCCTACCAGAAATTATATTTATCTACCAACCGAACAACTCCCTTTCCGGTGAGTATTTACAGTAATAATGTGCTTATCGGAACGGTGAACATCAGTAAAAACAATCCACAAAAATTTGATGTCCTGCGAAAGTACATTATCACCAATCTCCAGGCGGATCTATTTACTCCTTCAACGAAAGGTTTGTATCTTAAAGCTGAATTTCCATTTTATGCTAATTTAAGATTCTCTGTATTTAACCATGCCGAGATCATTACTTCCAAGGGAATACCATCCACAGGGAAAAATTTTTATGTTGCGCATGCTCCCATTTCTGTCAGTAATACCATTCTGAATTTTATGGCCGGTATTCTGGCTACCGAAGATAATACAACAATTACCATAAGCGGCTACAAGCCAACGGTACAGTTTTCAAACGGAATGACGGGAGCTACCAATCCCACGCTTACGGTCACGCTCAATAAAGGCCAATCCTATATCATCGACGGAAGCGGTACAATTGCCGCCAATTCTAACGGATTTATCGGTGCCAAAATCACAGCCAGTAAACCTATAAATCTCACCAATGGAAATTTTAACGGCCAGTATGCCGGAAACTTTCCATCCAGCTCTGATATTCTGATGGATCAGGCTGTTCCGGTGGAAAGATTAGGAAGTGAATTTGCCCTGGTCAAAGGGAACGGCAGCAGGGGCTCTCATATGGAAGGGGCTATTGTCATTGCCACACAGGATAACACTCAGATTTTTGCCAATGATGAGATTCCTCCGCTGATCACATTAAATACAGGAGAATATTTTGTTGTCCCTGATTCAAAATATCTGTTGCAGGGAAATAATCATTATAATCTTTATCTCAGAACCTCTAAAAATGCTTACGTCTACCAGATTCTTGCCGGAGATTCCGCGTCAGGAAGTGAGGTAGCTACGGGAGGATTTAATTTTATTCCGGCCTTGAACTGCTATCTTCCCAAGCAGATTAATGAATTGGGGCTCATCGATGAAAACTTTGTCCACTCCAATGCTAACCCATCCGGAATCCTGAATATCCCGACAAAGCTGAACCTTATTACGCAACGAGGAGCCAACGTTACGGTAAACGGTGGTGTTCCGGCTGCGACAACGGGACCATTCAGCATGACGGGAACCAATAACTGGGTAACTTATGGTATTCCCAATGTATCGGGAACCATTACTGTGATCTCAGACAAAGCTATCACCGCAGGAATCACTGCGGGAAGTAATGCAGTGGGATATGGAGGATTCTTTGCAGGTTTTCCTACACAGCCTGTTATTTTAAGGTCAGGAGGAGACTGTGCACCCGGTATTGTCCTTACGGTAGATCCAGTTATCTACGATACCTATCAGTGGTACGTAAACGGAAACATCATTCCCGGGGCTACCACAGCATCAATTACGCCAACGCAATCAGGATTTTATACCTGTTCGGTAACGATGGGAAGCTGTGCCCCATTGGTCACGGAAGAATTTAAGGTGCTGAATTGCACCAAGTTGAGTACAGCAACCTATGATCTGTGTACTACGCAAACGATTACACCTGCATTCAGCAGCTCTGCACAAACCCCTGTAGCTTCCACTGTGGCCATCCTCACTCCTCCTGCATTAGGGACAGCAGTGATAGACCCCGCAACAGGCGTCATTACTTATAATGTTACTACACCGGGAGTTACCGGAACCGATACCTTCACTTATACTTTCTGCGGAAATGACCCCATTTTCACGGACTGTGAGACAGTGACCGTTACCATAAATATTCAGGCCCTAACGGTGACGAACGTCACTATAAATGCGTGTAATATCAATGGTCAGGGGACATTTAATCTGACTACCGCTAACGTGACGAACAACTCACCGGTAACCATCACTTATTACCCTACCCTTGTAGATGCCCAGACAGAAAACCCGGGCGCTTTGATTACAACACCCAACGCATATACAGCTCCTAATGGTACAATTGTATACGCTGTGGTTAAAAATGCTATAGGCTGTAAAGCTATTGCTGAGATCACCCTTTCTTTATACAATCTAGCCATCGTTCTGGACAATTATAATGGTGTTTTCTGTGATGATAATCTGGACGGAACAGTCACCGTATTACTTAATAATATTACAGGAATTGTGCTGAACAATCCGGGTTACTTTATCAATGTAAGATACTATGCCTCTCTTGCCGATGCCAATGCGGGAAATGCCAATACGCTTCCTAACAGCTGGAGCTATACTGCGACGACTACGATTTACATCAGGGTGGAATCTCCGGACGGCTGTGCGGTAGTTGTAAAGCCGTTACAATTCAGCATTGGGGGCCGTATTCCTTTAATCACAACAGCTGCTGTAACCACGGTCTGTGATGATGATCTGGATGGAATAAAAGCAGTTAATCTATCACAGTTTATTCCGCAGTTTACCTTAGACCCTAATGTGACGTTTACCTTCCACGGAACTTTAGCCGATGCACAGAATGACATCAATGCACTTTCAGTTCCTGTAAATATTACCGGAACCCAAACCTTTTATATCAGATTTGAGAAAAACGGAGTATGTCCTGAAGTGGGTTCTGTAAAAATTACGGTTAAATCACCTAAAAAATCAGATAAATTAAAGGACGTAATTATCTGCCCTAAAGCTACTACTACCTTAGATGCGGGACCTGGATTTGAAAAATATTTATGGAGTACGGGAGCTACATCGTCTTCCATTTCCAATGTTCCGGCAGGAACTCACTGGGTAGAACTTACTTTTAACGGATGCGTTTACAGACAATACGTTACGGTTACAGAATCGTCTCTGCCAATAATTACAACTATTGAGATCAACGGAAATACGGTAACCGTGGGCGTAACCGGAGGAACACCACCTTATGAATATTCTCTGGATGGGGTAAGCTGGCAAAATTCGAATGTCTTCAACAATGTACCCAGAGGTCCTCATAAAGTTTTTGTAAGGGATTCCAACCTGTGTGAAGAAGTAACCAAGGAATTCGCTCTCATTAACCTGATCAATACCATCACTCCGAATGACGACGGGCACAATGACCAGATCGATTATTCATCTCTGATGAGCAATACCAATCTTGAGTTCAGGATATTCGACCGCTATGGTGCTGAAATCTTCAGAGGAAGTCCCAGCAACCGGTACATATGGGATGGAAGAATGGGAGGAAGACCTGTACCTACCGCCACTTACTGGTATTTTGTCAGCTGGACAGAATATGGCACCAATATAAGCGTAAAATACACAAGCTGGCTACTGTTAAAACGTAAATAATTCAGCGGTTTTAATGTTAATTTCTTTGTATTTTTTTATTAATGCAGGTTTATAACATTCCTTAACAGTTTAATCTTAAAGTTTAATATAACTTTAACCTGTAATCCTTATCTAAACAGGTATAAATTGCTGTATTTCTACGTAATTTTGCCCTAATTATATGAAGAAGCTAATTACCCTTTTTATGCTGGTTTTTCTGGCAAAAGTCAGTGCACAAATTTATTCCGGAGAGGTGTTTTTAAGAGATAATTCCATCTTATACCTTAATCAGGTTTATGTAACCAATCTGAATAACCAGAAAACCGTACTTACTGATTACAATGGTACCTACACCATTCCCGCAGTTCCGGGAGACGTGATTCGTTTCACATCCATCATCACAGAACGAAAAGATGTAAAGCTTACCTCGCAGATGATGCAGCAGAAAAATTTAATTGAGCTGAAAATTGCCTATTACGAAATCCAGGAAATTGTCCTTACCCGGTTTAAGCCTACGGGAAATCTAAGATACGACGTCAATTCTATAAGAAAAGAAGACAAAGGCCTGGCCATCAAAAAAGTGATAGGGCTTCCGGAGCCTAAGGGTGACGGAACTTCTCCTGAACTGCCTGTTGCAGGACTAAGAGATGGAGGTCTTACTTTCAGCCTGGAAAGTATTTATGATATCCTTTCCGGGGACAGAAAGAAAAAACAACGATATATGGCATATGAGAGGATGAATAATTCTGTGTCTCAGATTAAGAACTATCTTGGAAAAGACTATTTTGTAAGATTCAAGATTCCTGAAAATCTGATTGACAATTTCCTTCAATTTGTTTATACTTCGGAAAATATTGAAGCATATGTGCTGGCGGGGAATTTTGAAGCCATTAAAGTTCCTATCGAGAAATATCTCCCTATTTATCAGAAAAGATTGAAAACCTCCAATCTCCAGGAAGTCATTAAATAAAATATCATTTCTAGTAAAGAAACAGGCATTATATAACAAATTACAACACATATTTCTTTTATATTTAAAATTATACTAAATTTATCTTCATCTAAAGTAACTAAAATAAAAACAATAGTATTTCGTTGTTATAATGAAAACTAATTGACCAAAACACAAATTAAGAGGAGCACCAAACTTTTATTTAATATTTTGTCAATGAAAAAAATTCTTTTACTTTTTGTATCCTTAGTATTCATTAGTGTGTCTGCCCAGAAAAGGGGAAAAGATTACAGTAATATTTTAAGAAGCAAAAACATCTATGAGATCAATGCTTTCCTGAGAGATGCCCACCCTGATGATCCGCGCAGATCCGTACTGAAACCGCGGGTGATGGAAATGATGACGCAATACATAAAAGATGCCCATCCCGCCGACCAGAAAGTAAAAGATATGCAGGAGATGCTTGCCCTCCTCAGAAGAAGACCCTCTACCAAGATCAGTTTCGATGAAATGAATGCCATTATCAAACAGAAACAGATTGCAAAATACAAGGCAGAACTTGCCGCCAAACAGTCAACTGTAGTATATACCCCAAGTAATGCCGAAAATACTTTCGTAGTAAATACCACAGCCAACGCAGCTGTGCCCAATGCTGAAGCTGAAGAATTCAATATGCTGATGGCCGTAAATCCTGTAGAGCACAAAAACAGGACAGTAAAAATATTAAACGCATTATTCAACAACGATCCCAGCTCCAAAGAAACCACAGTTCTGATCAGGAACAATTCCGACTGTAATATTATTGTAAGAATGGAAGGCGTTGGAAACACCAAATACAGGCTTGCAGTTCCTGCTCATGATGAAAGCTCTATTGTGATAGATAAAGGCCAGTATCTTTTCACCAGCATGGTCTGCGGAGCACAGTACGCCTCACAAAAGACCGTAGAAAAAGCAATCATGGTCGCCTTAGGCGCTTCTGCGGCACCATAAGTACGCGGCAAATATGCTCAATTCCATTTCTTTTATCCTTAAAAGGCAACGTAATCTATATAAAATTTGCTATTTTTGCGGGATTTTATAAATAACTCGATGGGCAAAAATAAACTAGCAAGATTCGCAGAAAACAAGATTTTACCAAACGTTATCCAACCAACCAGAGAAGATGCACTGAAAGGTTTCCCCATGAAAGGAAAATGGAGAGATGATTTCTTTAAAAACGATCATCCGATCGTATTGGAACTGGGCTGCGGAAAAGGAGAATATTCTGTAGGTCTTGCCAAAACATTTCCTGAAAAGAATTTCATCGGGATTGATATCAAAGGCGCAAGATTCTGGTTCGGGGCTAAAGAAGCTGTAGAAAACGGGATGAATAATGTAGCGTTCCTGAGATCACAGATAGAATTGGTAGATCATTTTTTTGCTGAAAACGAGGTGGATGAAATCTGGATCACGTTCCCTGATCCACAAATCAAATACAGACGTACCAAGCACAGACTGACACACCCTGACTTTTTAGCGCGGTATAAGAAATTCCTGAAACCAGGCGGAATCATTCATTTAAAAACGGATTCTGAGTTCCTGCATGGCTATACTTTAGGTTATTTACAGGGAGCCGGACATGAAATTATCACAGCACACCATGATATCTACGGCGCTCCTGAATACGATCCGAACACGGAACATTTACGAGATATAAAAACATATTATGAAGAGCTGTTCTCAGCCAAAGGAAAAACCATTACGTACATTAAATTCCGGATAAGCTGATGAAGTAAACACAAACTGATGAAAAAAAAATTTTTAACGACCCTCCTCCTCATTTTCCTGATTCCAGGTTTCGCCAGCGCGCAGAAAAATATTAAAAACGGCAAAGGCAGCAAAGACATTCTCAAGAGCACCAATATCCGGGAAATTGAAGATTATCTTAAAAATGCACATCCCGATGACCCTAAAAGGAGTATACTGAAACCAAAGCTCATTGCTCTGAAAAATTCTGAGTGGACAAAAGGTGCAAAGAACGCCAAACCCATGGAGACACGGCCTGTGATAACCGAAATTCCCAACCGGTTTATGCGGAATTCCTATTCTGATGACGCCGAAGAATTTAAAAAACTGATCGCCGAAACTTCCGACCAGCACAAAGAAAAAACGGTCAAGCTGTTGAATGCAATGTTTGATGAAGATATTACGCGCAAAGAAGCTGTTCTTCTGTTCAGAAATAATTCCGACTGTAATATAGTTCTTAGAATTGAAGGAAAAGATTTTTATAACCTTGCCGTACCTGCGCACGGAGAAAATTTTATTGTTCTCAATAAGGGCTCATATACCCTGAGCAGTAATGTCTGTGATATCAGGTATATCTCTGCAAAAGACATAAAAAAAAGTATATTTGTAGTGATTGATAATCCCGGTCATCCCGGTAAACAGAACCCTGAACCAGCAGAAAATCCGGTAAAAGATCTGAAAAAAGCAATCCCCGAAAAGCCTAAGAAAAAGAAAAAATCATAAAAACTGTATGAAAAAGCTGTTTCTCCTTTCCGGTATCTCACTTATCCTTATGAGTTGCGATGCCAATTACAGCACCTATCCTGTAAGAACCAACTACCCTGCTTCCGGATCAGGGAATACCTCCATGAGTACGGAAAGAGAGTATGCGGAACTTATTAAAACATACAAACCCGAAACAGCGGAAGTTCTGACAGACCTTCTCAATGGCGACTCTCCTACCGATCCCAGGACTTCTATTTCGGTAGAGAATAAATCACCATGCAATATGGTGCTCACGGTAAGCAGTAACAATTTCTATAAAAAAATCCCGATAGGCTCCGGGAAAATAGGCTATACCATGGTGCCTAAAAACCAGAATTACAGACTCTCGGGAAAACTCTGCAATTCTTCTTACCAATCTACAAAATTCATTACCACTTCTTACGCAATCAAGCTTACCAATTAATAAATCCGACATCAGCAAGCTGTAAATAAAAAAACGCTGGATAAAAATCCAGCGTTTTTCCTATATTAAAGAAAATCTTTAATTATTCAGCATCGAAATCAGCATCTGTATCTGCAGATACCTTTTCTCCTTCTTCTTTAGATTTTTCTTTATCAGCTTTTCTTTGAGACTGACCTTCTTTGATAGAATCAGAAACGATGTTTAAGATCATATCAATAGACTTGGAAGCATCATCGTTTCCTGGGATAACGAAATCTACTTTTCTTGGATCAGAGTTTGTATCAACAATACCGAAAACTGGAATACCTAATTTCTTAGCTTCAGTTACAGCGATGTGTTCTCTCATGATATCTACAACAAAGATTGCAGAAGGAAGACGAACCATGTCAGAGATAGACCCTAAGTTTTTCTCAAGGTTAGCTCTTTGTCTGTCTACCTGTAATCTTTCTTTTTTAGATAAAGTTTCGAACGTACCGTCTTTTTTCATTTTGTCGATATGGTTCATTTTCTTTACCGCCTTTCTGATAGTAACGAAGTTCGTTAGCATACCTCCAGGCCATCTTTCTGTAATATAAGGCATATTAAGTTCAGCAGCATGCTTAGCCACTACTTCTTTCGCCTGCTTTTTAGTTGCTACGAAAAGAACTTTTTTACCTGCAGAAGTTAATTTTTCCAAAGCGCTGCACGCTTCATCCAGTTTAACTGCTGTTTTATGTAAGTCTACAATGTGAATACCGTTTTTCTCCATAAAAATGTATGGAGCCATATTTGGGTTCCACTTTCTGGTCATGTGACCGAAGTGTACGCCAGCCTCTAAAAGGTCTTTTACATTTGCTTTTGCCATGTTTTCTGTTTTTGTTAGTTTACTTTCCGTCTTTTAAACAATCAACAACTTCTTTAGATGGGAGAAGCGTTTGGATGCTAAACGTAACGGGCAATTTTTAAATTTAGATTAATAGATTTCAGATATAAGATAACAGACAGAAAATCTGAGATCTGACATCTCCAATCTGATGTCTGAAAAAAATTAACGTTTTGAGAATTGGAATCTCTTTCTTGCTTTTTTCTGACCTGGCTTCTTTCTTTCCACCATTCTTGCGTCTCTTGTAAGTAAACCAGCAGGTTTCAATGCTAATCTGAACTCAGCGTTGATTTCGCATAAAGCTCTTGAAATACCTAATCTGATAGCTTCTGCCTGACCTGTATTACCACCACCGAAAACATTTACGGTAACGTCATACTGACCAACAGTCTCAGAAAGGATGAACGGCTGGTTCAATTTGTAAACCATCACGTCTGTAGAGAAATAATCTTTTGCATCTTTACCGTTTACTGTAATGTTTCCAGAACCTGGCTTTACATAAACTCTAGCTACAGAAGTTTTTCTTCTTCCGATTTTGTGAACTATAGACATAATTAATTATTTAAATTCGTTAACATTAATTGTTTTAGGCTGCTGAGCTTCATGCTTGTGCTCAGTTCCTTCATACAGATAAAGGTTCTTCAATAAAGCAGATCCTAATCTGTTTTTAGGCAACATACCTTTTACAGATTTCTCCAATACTTTTAAAGAATCTTTCTTCTGAAGTTCAGCCGCAGTCATAGACTTCTGTCCACCAGGGTAACCTGTATGCCAGATGTAAGTCTTATCAGCCCACTTGTTTCCGGAAAGTGTAATTTTCCCAGCATTCAAAACGATTACGTTATCACCACAATCTACGTGAGGTGTAAAGTTCGTTTTGTGCTTACCTCTCAAAATCTTTGCAACCGTAGAAGCTAGTCTTCCTAACGGCTGTCCTTCAGCGTCTACCACAACCCATTCTTTATTAGCAGTAGCTTTGTTCGCTGAAACAGTTTTGTAACTTAATGTATTCACACGTTTTAGTTAAAGATTAAACATAATTTCCCCCTAAAAGGGTGTGCAAAGGTACACATTATTTTTGTAATGCAAAAACATATTTTGTTTTATCTATATAACTATCGGTATTTTAAGAGGTTCTGGTAGATTTTAACAATATTTTTAGAAATGGCACAGAACTTGTAAAATGAATGACCGATGAAAAAAACGTTTCGAAGATTCTAAAAACACGGGTGATAAAGAAAAGAGTTTGATTCTAAACTCTTTCTTTATTAACTTTACTTTAAAGGTTTCGCCAAAAGCTTGCTGATATGATTATCGTATTAGGCTAAATTTTTATATTTGCGCCAAACATATTCCATACATCCATGAGCCACGGAAAACTAAGAGAAGATAAAACCTGTCTGAACTGCGGACATCAGGTTGAAGAGAGATACTGCCCGCACTGCGGCCAGGAGAATGTTGAAAGCCGCCATCCTTTCTACTTTCTTTTCACCCACTTCGTTGAAGACTTCACCCATTACGACGGCCAGTTCTGGGGTACTTTAAAAAATCTGCTGCTGAGCCCGGGAAAACTTACCAATGTTTATCTGGAAGGCAAAAGACAGAAATTCGTACCTCCTGTCAAGCTGTATATTTTTGTGAGTTTCATTACTTTTTTCACGTTCGCTCTTTTTCCTATGGTGAATATCGGCTCGGATAAACCAGATAATAAGAATTCGAAAATAAGCTTTCTGGATAAAATGAAGTCGCCTGAAACACAGAAAATATTTGACAGTATCAAGGCCCAGAAAAATCTGACCAGAGAAGATTCTATTGCTATGAAAAATCTCAGTCTCCTGCCTGATACTGCAACTGTGGAAAATATACAGGAAACCCTTGATATGAATAAGGCGATAGACAACGACTTCAGCTTTGCAGGATATAAAACAAGAAAATCTTATGATTCTGCAATGGCTAAAAACCCTTCTTCCTGGGATTTTATGTTAAACCCAATAGCTCACAAATTTTACGAGCTTAAAGAAAAAGGCGTCACCAAAAAAGAACTCATGAAAAATATGGTTGAAAAATCTTACCATAATTTACCCAAAGCTCTTTTCTTATACCTACCCCTGTTTGCCTTCTTCTTATGGATTTTCCACAGTAAGAAAAAATGGTGGTATTTTGATCACGGGATTTTCACGCTGCATTATTTCTCCTTCCTTCTGCTGATTATCCTGTTCATATTTTTATTGTCCAAATTAACCGGCCTCATTAGTTTTAGTGTCCTTAATTCACTTTTGTATTTTATCATCTGCATTCTCACCATTTACAGTATAGCGTATTTCTATATTGCCCATTACCGCGTGTATCACACGCATGGTATAGTGAGTTTAATTATTGGCGGCATATTATTTTTCATCAACTTTTTTGCATTCATGTTTTTACTTACAGGGCTGGCCATCGTAAGTTTCCTGATGCTCCACTAATATAATATAAGGCTCTTGTATGAAAAGAGCCTTTGTTTTTATTTTCTTAATGATTTACTGCCTCTGAAACTCGCGATCAGGTAGTATGCTACAAAAACTGTAGAAAATTTCAATATTGATGGGATGGCAAGTTCCAGGTTGAAAATCAGAGTGCCGATCAGCACAAGAACACCCATAGCCACAAAAGACAAGCCCAGCTTTTTAGGCAGTGAAATATTTGGGGTATCCAGATAATAAGCCAATCCCCATGCAAATCCGAAAGCAATGGCGTAATAAAAATCCAGCCCCATATTCTGTGAACTTAAAAAGAAATAATTAATCAGGAAACTCACAACCGTCCCCAAAGCGAAATAAACCAAAGCTTTTTGCATGTCTGTAAAATATGACGCAAAAATAGAGAAATTAATTTGAGAATCCGGAAATGTACTCCATTTGAAAATTAATGCCAGCCTTGGCCGGGACTAACGAATTAAATGGTAAAGGAGCCTGCCAATCGGGAGAAAACTGATGTCAAAAACCAAAACAATCAACTCAAAACCAAACCATTAAACAAAATTAAACGGTTCTTATTTTATTATTATATTTGAGAATTCAGAAATTTTCTATTTTTTTTATGGAAACCCAAAAATATACTCCAACCAACAAAGTAAGAATCGTAACCGCGGCGTCATTATTTGACGGACATGATGCAGCGATCAATATCATGCGCCGCGTGATCCAGGGAACAGGATGTGAAGTGATCCACCTGGGACACGATAAGTCAGCAGAGGAAGTGGTGAATACCGCCATCCAAGAAGATGCCAATGCTATTGCCTTAACCTCTTATCAGGGTGGCCACAATGAATATTTCAAATATATCTACGATCTTTTAAGAGAAAAAAACTCCCCACAGATTAAAATTTTTGGCGGTGGCGGCGGTGTTATTCTGCCTGAAGAAATTGAAGATATCATGTCTTACGGAATCGACAGGATTTACTCTCCGGATGACGGCCGCGAGCTTGGATTACAGGGAATGATTGATGACCTGGTAAAAAGATCAGATTTCGCAACCGGAAAAGAGACCACAGCAGCTGATCTGGATTCAATAGATTTTGAAAACTCAACCAGCATTGCCAAAATTATTTCTGCTGTTGAAAACTTTTCAGAAGAAAAACCCGAGCTTGTAAAAGCTATTGACGAAAAATCAAAAGATTTAAATATCCCAATCATCGGGATCACCGGTACAGGTGGAGCAGGAAAGTCTTCCCTAACCGATGAGCTGGTAAGACGTTTCATCCGTTCCAATCCTGATAAAAAAATTGCCATTATCTCCATTGACCCTTCCAAAAAGAAAACGGGAGGAGCACTTCTGGGAGACAGAATCCGTATGAACGCGATCAATGATCCAAGGGTTTATATGCGTTCGATGGCGACGAGAGAGAACAACGTTTCTGTTTCACCATTCATTCATTCTGCGTTAAATGTATTGAAACTGGCTCATCCGGATGTCATCATCCTGGAAACTTCCGGTATCGGACAGTCAGGTTCAGAGGTATCTGATTTTGCAGATGTTTCCATGTATGTGATGACTCCTGAATATGGAGCTTCAACGCAGCTGGAAAAAATTGACATGTTAGATTATGCGGATCTTGTTGCATTAAATAAATCCGACAAGCGAGGGGCTCTTGATGCTTTACAGGCCGTAAGAAAACAGTTCCAGAGAAACCATTTGCTATGGGAGCAGCCATTGGATGAAATGCCGGTTTACGCAACAAAGGCATCCCAGTTCAATGACCACGGAACGACAGAACTATACAACCGATTGATTTCCAAAGTCAATGATAAATTTTCAGGTCTGGATCTGAAAACTTTCGCTGAACAGGAAATTACGGATGAAGTAACAATTATTCCTCCAAAAAGAGTTCGTTATCTCTCTGAAATTGTGGAAAACAATAGGATATATGACGAAAACATCGAAAAACAAGCTGAGCTTGCGAGAAAAATGTATCATATTGAAGGGGTAAAAAATTTCTTATCTAATGAAACTTTAGACGCTGAATATCAAAAGGCGGAAAAAGAGCTTCACCAGGAAAACATCGACTTCCTGAAAACCTGGGATGATACAAAAAAGGCTTTCCATGAAGAGTTCTACTCCTACTTTGTAAGAGGAAAGGAAATCAAAGTGGAAACCTCAACGGAATCCCTGTCTCACTTAAGAATTCCAAAAATTGCTTTACCTAAATACAACGACTGGGGTGATCTGATCAGATGGAAAGGCCAGGAAAATCTTCCCGGAGGATTCCCTTATACGGCTGGAATTTATCCGTTTAAAAGAACAGGTGAAGACCCTACAAGGATGTTTGCCGGAGAAGGAGGCCCGGAAAGAACCAACAGAAGATTCCATTACGTATCTGCAGAAATGCCTGCAAAACGTTTATCTACAGCATTTGACTCTGTAACGCTTTATGGCCAGGATCCTGCTCTTCCACCGGATATTTACGGTAAAATCGGAAATGCGGGCGTTTCTATTGCCACGCTGGATGATGCCAAAAAGCTGTATTCAGGATTTGATCTGATCAATGCACTGACTTCCGTTTCCATGACGATCAACGGACCGGCGCCAATGCTGCTTGCTTTCTTTATGAATGCAGCCATTGACCAGAACGTCGAGAAATACATTGCTGAAAATGGTCTTGAGGCGAAAGTTGAAGCTGTTTTAAAAGCAAAATTTGATGATAAAGGTCTGGAAAGACCAAAATATAATGGTGAACTTCCCCCTTCCAATAACGGTTTAGGACTGAAATTACTGGGAATTACAGGAGATGAAGTTATTCCGGCCGATGTGTACGCTGAAATTAAAGCCAAAACCATTGCAACCGTTCGTGGAACGGTTCAGGCTGACATCTTAAAAGAAGACCAGGCACAGAACACATGCATTTTCTCTACTGAATTTGCCCTGAGACTGATGGGTGACGTTCAGGAATATTTCATCAAGGAGAAAGTAAGAAACTTCTATTCTGTTTCCATTTCAGGATATCACATTGCGGAAGCGGGCGCCAATCCGGTTTCCCAGCTTGCATTTACACTGGCGAATGGTTTCACGTATGTGGAATATTATTTATCCAGAGGAATGGACATCAATGATTTTGCCCCTAACTTATCTTTCTTCTTCTCGAATGGTATCGACCCTGAATATTCGGTCATCGGGCGTGTAGCAAGAAGAATCTGGGCGAAAGCCATGAAACTGAAATATGGCGCGGACGAAAGAAGCCAGATGCTGAAATACCACATCCAGACTTCAGGACGTTCTCTTCACGCGCAGGAAATTGATTTCAATGATATCAGAACGACGCTTCAGGCATTATATGCCATCTATGATAACTGTAATTCCCTTCACACGAATGCGTATGATGAGGCCATTACCACGCCTACGGAACAGTCTGTAAGAAGAGCTATGGCGATTCAGCTGATTATTAATAAGGAATTAGGTCTGGCTAAAAATGAAAACCCGCTTCAGGGATCATTTATTATTGAAGAGCTTACGGATCTTGTGGAAGAAGCAGTGTATGCAGAATTCGACAGGATTACGGAAAGAGGCGGAGTTCTTGGTGCTATGGAAACCATGTACCAGCGCTCTAAAATTCAGGAAGAATCCATGCATTACGAATGGCTGAAACATACCGGAGAATATCCGATTATCGGGGTGAATACATTCCTTGGAAAAGACGGTTCACCAACGGTTCGTCCGGGAGAGGTTATCCGGTCTACAGAGGAAGAGAAGCAGGTTCAGATTGAAAACCTTCACAATTTCCAGAAATCCAATGAAGCAAAGTCTGAGGAAGCTTTAAAGCAGCTTCAGTATGCGGCGATTAACCAGCAGAACTTATTCGGAGTGATGATGGATGCTGTGAAATACTGTTCTCTTGGACAGATTACCAACGCTTTGTTTGAAGTGGGCGGTAAGTACAGACGAAATATGTAGTCCGTAACCGGATTGTCATTTGATAAATTAAAACCTCAAGGAAGTTTCTTTGAGGTTTTTTTGTTATTTTAGATTGATAAAATACGTATATGATGAAAAAGTTTCGAATTAAAGAACCCTGTGGACAGCTTTGGGACCAGATGCAGGATTTTGGGGACGGTAAATTCTGTGATTCCTGCAGGAAAAAAGTTTGGGATTTTGATCAGCTCCCTGCAACGGACATTGATGAAATTTTAAAAACTAACGATTCTGTCTGCATCAAAAAATCATTTTTAAAGCCGGCACTGTCGGGTGTATTTCTGGCCTTCACCTTAACATCGTCAATATATGCGCCGGCACAGACGGATACAAAGTCCCTGGCAGAAAATGTATACCAGAAGAATATTACAATAAGCGGCAAACTGGTTTCTCAATACAAAATGAAGCTGGTTTCCGGGGAAATTTCGTTAGTAACATTAGAGAAATTATACCACGCAAAAGCAGATGAAGACGGGAATTTCACTTTAACTTTTCCGGAAAAAGCTTTAAGTGAATATAATATCGTCAGGATAGACTACACGGTGGAAGGTTCCAATAATGAAGAGTTTACAGATTACGCATCCTCTATTCTTAAAACCAATGAACTGTTGGGAAAACAGAATTTTGAGATTGAGGAAAGATATGTAACGATGGGAGCTATCGTGATTTCAGACCCACAGCCTCCCGATTTTTACTTCCTTGACGGCAAAAAAATAGGCAAAAGAAAATTCGAAAAAATAAAGAAAGAGCATCCGGAATATAAATATCGGGCATTTTACGACGAGGCAACGGTTCAAAAACTTTCCAAAAGAAGTTATATAGACAATCTGTATTTATTATATTCCCAATAAAAAGAAAACCCGCGGATGAGCTCTGCGGGTTTCTTTATTTTGAATGGTGGAAATCTACTTCTTATTAAAATCTCCTGCAAAAACAGACGTTAATTTTTCTTCGCTGATGTATTTTCTAAGCACATCATTCACCTGGTTTACTTTCAGGCCGGAAACTTTAGCTTCTAACGCATCATAATCTTCCAAAGGAATTCCATACTGCAGCTGGCTGTTCACAAGACCTACCAAAGTAGTATCATTTCCTAAGTCCGTCTTTCTTGAATTTAGCCATGAATTAAGGTTGGATTTCAGTTCTTCTTCTGTGAATCCTTCTTTCACCGCCTTGTTCACTTCTTCTTTCAATGCCTTGTTCACAGCATCTTTTTTAGTCGGGTTAAAGAATGCATACCAACCCCATGATGCCACCGTATTATCTGTCGGAACACTGATATATGATCCTGCACCATAGCTGATCCCTTCTTTTTCTCTAAGCCTGATCGGAATTCTTGAAGTCAGGAATCCTCCGCTTCCCAGCATTTCGTTCGCAATCACAAACGCAGGGTAATCCGGACTGTTTCTGTCCATAGAGAAACTGATTTTACCCACTGCTGCCCCGTTTTCCTTATCCGGAGTCAGGTATTCTTTATCCTGTTTTTTCGTGGCAAAAAGCTCAGGCTTGATTTTCTCATAAGATGATTTTGAATTCCATTTTGCAAATGTATTTTCCATCAGGGCGGACGCTGTTTTGGCATCCAGATCACCGATCATGGTTCCTATTCCGTTGTTACTTCCCAGTATCTGGTTATAAAAATCTACCAGCTGCTGTCTCTTAATGGTTTTATTGGCTTCAATCTGTTCTTTAAAAGATGGCGTATAGAAAACACTTTCCTTAGGATAGCTTTCCGTGATTTTTTCAATTTCAGTGAATGCCAGTGCCTGCGGATCGTTTAAAGAGCTTTCCAGATAAGTATTGTATTCATTGATGGTTTTTGCCAACTCAGCTTCAGGGAAACTGGACTGGGTTAAAATTTCCTTCATCAGATCCATTACTTTCGGAAGGTGTTCTTTGTAGGTACTCACGTTGGCATACAAAGTCTGTCCGTTGAAAGAGAAATTGATGTTTGATTTCCACTGATCAAGCATATCCTGAATCTGTTCTTTGGTATGAGACTTCGTTCCCGTTTTCATGACCTGTGCCATCAAACCTCCGATCTGAGCTTTTCCACTCAAATCTTTAGCATTACTCACAGGAAAACGGAAACTTCCTATCACCTTTCCTCCTTTGATTTCTTTTTTAATAACGCCATACTTCATTCCGTTGCTCAGCTTCCCTTCAGAAAGATTAGCTTTCAGGTTTTTAATGCTGGCTTCGAAAGGCGCCACTTCTTTTTCCAGAGCCTTCCCTTTGTAGTCTTTTGTAAGACTGGCGATCTGCTCATCAGAAAACTCATTATTCTTAACTCTTACCTCATCTTTTGTAGGAATAAACACCCCTACTGTTCTGTTATTTGTTTTAAAATATTTATCCGAAACTCTCTGAATATCTGCCAGCGTTAATTTTTCGATACTGTCGCGGTAGAGCATACCCAGTTTATAACTTCCGGCACCTACAATTTCAGTTAAGTTAATGGCAAAACCAATGGTATTATTCTTTGTGTTTTCTATTTGCTTGAGAATTTTCGCCTTGGCTCTCTGAACATCCTGCTCCGTGTATTTTATAGTAGCCACTTTATCCAGCTCAGCTCTGAATTCACTCTCTACTGCTTTTACATCTTTATCTGCAGGCACTTCAAGTCCGAAATACATAAACGCCGCATCCCTTACCGTAGGTTGGTAAGAATAGACAGAAGCCGCTTTATGAGAATCAATCATCGCTTTGTATAAATATCCGGAAGGATCTGAAGTCAGAATTTCCGATAGTGCATCAAGTGCTGCGTAATCTTTATCTGCATAAGGAGCCGTGTGATACAATGCTCCTACAATTTTACTGTCTCCGGAGCGTTTCAGCTCAACAAAACGTTCCCCGTCCTGGGCCGGCTCCACAGTATACGTCTGATCCAAAACTCTTGACGGTCTCGGAATAACAGAAAAATACTGGGAAATATATTTTAAAGCCTGATTTTCATCAAACTTACCCGCTACCACCAACGTGGCATTATCCGGCTGGTAATGTTTTTCGTAAAATCTTCTGAGGGTTGGTGCTTTTACCCTTTCAATATCTTCCTTACTTCCGATGGTGCTGTTTCCGTAGTTGTGCCATAGGTAAGCCGTTGATACGATACGCTCCATCAAAACGTCACCAGGTCTGTTCTCCCCGATTTCAAATTCATTCCTCACTACAGAGAATTCTTTATCCAGATCCGACTGAAGAATGGTTGCATTAATCATCCTGTCCGCCTCCATTTCAAGAGACCATCTCAGGTTTTCATCACTGGAAGGAAATATTTCGTAATAATTTGTTCTGTCATACCAGGTGGTTCCGTTGGCATTTCCTCCTTTGTCAGAGAGTTGTTTTTTAATATCTCCTAATTTCTTGGTGCTTTTAAACAGCATATGCTCAAGTAAGTGCGCCATTCCTTTTTCTCCGTAGCCTTCATGCTTGGAACCTACGTTATAAATGATATTCACTACCATATTACTTTGGGAAGCATCGGGAATCAAAAGGACTTTCATCCCGTTGTTCAGGGTATATTCTTTTACGCCTTCAGTATTGCTCACGAATTTCGGAGCATCTGCTTTCTGAGAAAAAACCGGGTTTACAGCGCCGGTAAAAAACAGGACCGCAGTCCCGATAAAAAAGTTTTTCATGTAGTTGAATTAATTTTGCTAAATTTAATAAGTTTTCATCATTTTACACACCATTTGGCGAATTAAATACTGAAAAAAATATATAATTTTCATCGTACTGCTTTAATTTTAAATCACTTACTTATTCCATGAAGCCCAAAGCTATCTTCAACTGGAGCAGCGGAAAAGATTCTGCTCTGGCCTTATATAAAACTTTACAAGAGGAAAATTTTGAAATCGTTGCTTTACTGACGAGCATTAATGAAGAGTTTCAGCGAATTTCCATGCATGGTGTTCATGTTTCACTGCTGGAAAAACAGGCGGAAAGCTTGGGGTTTGATTTAATTAAAATGGAAATCCCGAAAGAACCATCAATGGAACAGTATCGGGAAATTATGACTGCGACACTGAGCCAAATTCAAGCCCGCGGAGTGACCCATTCTATTTTTGGTGATATTTTCCTGGAAGATTTAAGGAAATACCGTGAAGACCAGTTGAAAGAAATTGGAATGGAAGCCGTTTTTCCTTTGTGGAAACAGAATACTTCGGACCTGATCAGGGAATTCCTGCGACTTGGCTTTAAGACCATCGTGACCTGTGTTAATGAAACCTATCTGGACAAAAGTTTTGCCGGGAGAATTATTGATGAGAGTTTCATTAACGATCTTCCGGAAAATGTTGACCCCTGTGGGGAAAACGGGGAATTCCATACGTTTACTTTTGACGGGCCTTTATTTAAGGTACCTGTACAATTCGAAACCGGGGAAACGGTAAAGAAAACCTATCCGAAACCTAAGGCCTGTCCCGAAGATGAAGACGGAGCATATGTTTTCTGGTTCTGTGATCTGATCCTGATATAAACCGGAGTTTAGATTGTCGCTATCCTTGTCAAGGTTTTGAACCTTGACAAGGATAGCGAGGTAACTTTCATCCTCCTCCTTCCAGCTTCCAATTCATCATACTAATTCTGCGGCTACTCTTTTCATCACCTCAAAGATCAGTTCAATATCTTTTTCTGTGGTCTGCCAGTTAACGAAAGCAGCTCTTATACCTTTCTGCTGCTGATAAAAAGTAGGCGTCATAAAGACTTTTCCTGTGCCATTAAGGGCTTCCAGAAACCCCTGGGCCTTATCCTGCTGTGCTTCATCTTTTAAAGTAAAGCATACGGTATTGAGCCTTACAGGTGCCAGCAATTTGAAATCGTTAGTTTCTGCCAGCATTTGCCCGAACTGTTTCGCCAGTGAAATATTACGGTCTACAATTTCCTGATATCCTTTTCTGCCGTACGCCATCAGAGAAAACCAAGCAGGAAGCGCCTTCAGTCTTCTGGAATTCTCCGGAAGAAAATTTAAATACCCGAAATTCTCCAACGGATCTCCCAGATAAGGCGCGTTTGAGTTCTGAAAAGTTTCCACCTGCAGGATTTTATACTGTTCTTTGACCAAAAACACCGCGCTTTCATAAGGAACATTAAGCCATTTATGGCAATCAACAGTAATGCTGTCTGCATTTTCCCATCCTGAAACCAAATGTTTATACTGATCTGAACAGGCTGCAAAACCTCCGAATGCCGCATCTATATGCCACCAGAATTTATATTTTTCTTTTAGTCTGCTGATTTCTTTAAAATCATCAAAGTCAACGGTGTTTACTGTACCACCGCTTGAAATCAGGAGGAATGGTTCGCCGTTCAGCTTTGTAATCTGCTCCTCAAGGTCTTGTATGCTGATCGCTTCACGGTCTTCGCCGGCTGTTTTTACTTTAATAATATTACTGCTCCCGATTCCCAGAAGCGATAAGGATTTGATGGATGATGAGTGAGGGGTACCTGTCAGGACTTTGATGGATCCTGAAATTCCGTCTTTAGCAATGTCTCTCCCCTGCTCTTTCCCCAGCCACTGCCGGGCAACAGCCATACAGGTGAAATTGGACATGGTAGCTCCGGTTACAAAACCTCCCAGAAAACTTTCCGGAAGCCCGAGAAGATCCAGTAAAACACTAATGGTCTCTATTTCTATCTTGGCTGAAATATCACCTTGCCCTGTTGTAGACTGGGTATTCTGATCATATATTGTGGCGAGCCAGTCTCCTGCAATGGAAGCCGGCGTAGTGCCACCCGTAACAAATCCGAGGTATCGGGGACCGGACGAACCTACCATGATAGGTTCAAATCTTTGGTTAAATATTTTCAGTGTTTCTTCAGCTCCGAAGCCGGATTCCGGCAATTCTATTTTATCGGATACCGGGTTATTTTTGACCGACGTGGGTCTTTCCGAAAGGGTACTGAGATATTCAATGCCCTGTGTTTTTATAAGGTCTAAAATATGGTTTATATGTTCTGAATCGTTTTTCAAATAGTCTTTCATGATGGTAGTTTCCGGATAATCTATTCAAAAATATTAAATACTTGTTAACCCAGCACCCTGGCCTAGCATAAATTTTGCTACGCTTTGAAACTTCAAAGGAATTTCTTACATTTAAGTAGCCTCAATATACTATTCAATTTAAAATAAAAACACCTGTGATTAAAAAAATTACACTTCTCTTTCTTTTGTATTTTTTGTTTTCCTGCAAAACCGAAAACCCACCGATAACTGTTAACAGATATGCTATCATCGATTCCACCATTACTGCTTTCCAGAAAACGCTTTTGGAACAGCAGATTGATTCGGTCTTTAAAAAATATCACTTCAATGGAAGTATTGCTGTATTTAAAGATTCATTGCAGCTGTACAGGAAAGACAATGGTTTTTCTGATTTTAAGAATAAAGTGAACATTGACCACAATACAGTTTTTGCCATAGGTTCTGTGAGCAAGCAGTTTACCGCCACCCTTGTACTTCTTCAGATGGAGCAGGGAAAACTGAACGTGGCGGACAAAGCATCGAAATACCTGAAAATTTTTCAGAATAAAGATTACGAGAATATTACCATCCATCAACTTTTAAATCATACTTCAGGATTGAATACTTTTGGAGGAAAACTGATGTTTAAAAGCGGGTCGGATTTTTTCTATTCGAATGACGGGTTTAATGCCCTGGGACAAATTGTGGAAGCCGTTTCCGGAAAATCTTTTGATGAAAATGCATTGGAGCTGTTTAAAAAAGCAGGAATGAAACATTCTTCTACCGGAACTATTTTTGAGGGTCAAAATTTTGCCAGCGCGTATCTGGGGAATACTACAAAGCCTGCAGTTGTCCCGAATATGCCTGAAAGACTTGCCGGAAAAGACATCGGAACTCCGGCGGGTGGCATCCTTTCTACGATTGAGGATCTTCATATCTGGAACAATGCTTTGTATGGAGGAAAGATCCTGAAACCTGAAACTTTAAAGCAGTTCTCCGCCAAAAGTGCAGAAAGGCGCCATGCTATTTTTGGAAAAATGGGCTACGGATACGGAATTATGATGAATACAGGACAGCCCGAAAGCTATTTCCACAGCGGTTATATTAAAGGTTCTCCATCTCTGAATATTTACTATCCGCATACGAAAACCTCCGTCATTATCTTATCCAATATTGCTGATGAGGAAAAGGGGAAAAGTTCGACCTTCAGACCTCATGTGGAGGTTAAAAAGATGACGGACAATCTGGAAAATACTTTACTTCAGCTTAAGGCAAAACATTAACTTTCCTCGCCTTCCAGTATAAAAGCTGGACCTTAATGGCCGCAGAATACAGTTTCTTTGAAGCCAGATATTTTACAATTTCGCTCTCTTCTACAGTATTTTATCATTTTAAATAATGGATATTTGTTCTTACTATTGAGCTTGTGACTGTAAAAAATTTTGCATTCTCCCCAAAGCCTTTTTGTGCTCAAAGAAATTAAACAGGGTAAAAATGATGGCACTCTGCAAAAGAAAAGGAAAGATCAGTGTGATGAGTGTTCCTGCAATTTCAGACGTATTCTGCGTTCTGAAAAACTGAAAAGCATAATGTCCGTTTTTTCCGACAATCTGAAACATAGACATGGTACAAACCGCCATCAGTCCCATATTTTGCTGATATAAGGTATAAAAGCACTTCCCTTTGTATTTAAAGTCGGTTCTCAGGTATTTCCAGATTTTTATGTTTAAAAGCCATGTGGTTCCCAAAGCCAGCAGGAACATTCCGTTCATCAGTTTGAAAAATAAGCTGTACTCCTCCTGGTTTTTTGAAAGAAAGATCAGCAGCAGGTTAATTCCAAAGAAAAAAAGACCGATCAGCAGAGATTTTTTCATCATTGAATTGAATTTTTCCTTTATTATCTTTTTAACAATCAATGGAATCTTCACTGCGGAAAATAAAAAATAACTGACCATTTTAAATTCTCCGTCCCAGGATTTCTGTACTTTGAAAAAAGCCTCTTCAAAATTCAGCTGTTCACGCATCTGAAGATCTGTAATCTGGGAGATCATATGGTCTTTAACTTCCAGTAAAATATCCAGCGGGAGTTGTTGAAAAATAAGATAATCTGTAACCTGATTTTCCTGTGTGTCAATGATCATATGTTAAAAATGGTATTGAGGTTTAGTAAATAGCTTTTCATTTCGTTTTCCTGAACAGCCTGGTGTTTTTTCCCTTTTTCGGTCAGGAGATAGTATTTACGGTCCCTGCCGTTGATTTTTTGGATCTCTGAGGTGATCATTCCATCGTTCTCCAGTTTGTGCAGCAACGGATAGAGTGCCCCTTCAGTCATTTCAAGCTCGCCCTCCGTCAGTTCTTTTGCACGCTGGGTGATCTGATAGCCGTACATTTTCATTTCTTTCGAAAGCAATTTCAAAATAATGTTCTGGAGTGTTCCTTTGTAAAGACTGTTCTTTTTCACCTGATGTTATTTTATACCTTTCAAATCTATGCATAATTTTCTTATGTATTAAAATTTTTATTAAAATTTATTTATATTGCTGTATGAAAAAAATGTATTTCATTGCAATCTACCCTCCAAAGGACATCATTGAGGAAGTCAAGGTCTTTAAAAAAGATATGGTATTGAATTACAACAATTCAAAAGCATTGAATAATGATGCGCATATTACTTTACTTTCTCCTTTTGACCGACAATTGGAGCTTGAAAGCGATATCCACACCGCTTTTCATAAAATAGATACGGACATTCAGCCGTTTGAAATCATACTGAATGGTTTCGGAAGTTTTCCTAACCCGGAAAATCCTGTCCTCTTTGTTCATCCTGAAGCTAACGAACACTTGAATCTTCTTCATCAGAGGGTAAGAGACCAGTTCAGTTTTGGGAAGAAATCTTTTACTCCTCATATGACGGTAGGTTACAGAGACCTGAGTTATGATAATTTTCTGAAAGCATGGGAGGTTTACCAATCAAAAGAATACAAAACTAAATTCCTAGTTGACAAAATTCTTCTTCTCCGGTATGATGGAGGATGGGTTCCGATTGCTGAAAAAGCTCTGAAATAAAAAAACAAATGCCGGCTATTTCAGCCGGCATTTTTGTGACAAATTTTAAATATTATTCTTTGATAATTTTCTGTGAAATAATCATTCCATTATTTTCGTACACATTGACGAAATAGGTTCCTGCAGGAAGATTTTTAATGTCTACCCAGAGTGTTGATTGATCTTTGAGCTCATACTTTCCGCGGATCAGTTTTCCGGAACTGTCATATAAATCCACCCTCGTATTTCTCGAAAAATCCTGTTTTCCTTTGATAAAAAATTCACCGTCTGAAGGGTTGGGATATATGCTGTATCTTCTTTCTTCTGCTTTTACCTCAGTCATTTTAAGGCTTGCAGATTTATTCAGTGTCCAGGTGACATTCGTAAAATGTACGGTACTGTGATTATTCACCTTAAGTGACGGATTATTATCATTAACTGAAAAGAGGAGCGTATTATTTCCCACATTCAGCTGGGAAGGGGAAACAGTGAGTGAATTGGAAGTAGAGGAAAGAAGTGTTCCGTTCAGTTTCCAGGAATTAACCAGCGTATTGGGGATCGGCAGGATTTCATTAACCGTAAATGTTACATTGGCATTGGCATTAACCGTTGATGTATTGGCCGGCGTATAGGAATCCACCGGAGATACCAGGGAATGAATTTTTTCAATAATTGCCTCTTTACATACTGAGCAGAACTGCTGATTCAGATATCTCATCTCACAGCTTTGGTGAGGCCGAAACCAGGAAGGACTCTCCGCATGGGAATATACTCCTATTCCATTGGTTCCCACCCAGTTTTTCCACTTGATGGTTGTGGGATTTGAAGTCTGGGTTTTGTTGGCAGATTCTCCGGAACCGGCAAACCAATACTCGTCAGCCAGTTTCCCAAAGGAATGCCCCAGTTCATGAACCACAATTTCATTGGCAGATCCGTTGAGTGAAGCAAATGCATAAGTACCGCCACACCCTCCATACTCTGTAGAATTGCCCAACACATAGGTTATATCATAATCGGGAATATTGGCTGCCAGGACCTGACCTACCTTATTTGTGGTACTGCTGTAAATACAACGGTGGACCCCAAAATCAAAGGAAGATCCCAGGTAATTGTTAGGATTTGAAACCGGAATTACAGGCTCTGTTACATCCGTAGCAGTTCCCGGATGCTTTACTCCGGAAGCAGTGGAAACAACT
The DNA here is from genome assembly GCF_900169075.1 of Chryseobacterium phocaeense. Classification (NCBI taxonomy): domain Bacteria; kingdom Pseudomonadati; phylum Bacteroidota; class Flavobacteriia; order Flavobacteriales; family Weeksellaceae; genus Chryseobacterium; species Chryseobacterium phocaeense. The sequence continues at coordinate 51,144 of NZ_LT827013.1, read as the reverse complement.
TTCACAGCATAGGCGTTGAAGTAATTTTTGTATTCTGTATAAGGACTTTTTGAAAAAAGATAATTAACAGTAGACTGCGCTGATGAAACAAATGAACTCTGCTGGGCTGTGGTAAAACCGTCGCCTAATACCGCGATAACAATCCGTTTGTCATTCGATCCATTCTGAACAAGGGGAACCGTTTCAAATGTCTGAGCAGCACAGAAGCTGCTGATGAATAAAGCCAGTACAATTTTTTTCATGGTTATAGTTTTTGAGTGAATAAAAGCTCTGTTCCCGATTCGGTTACTTTTTCGATTTTTACCGTTCTGATCTTCTCAGAGTACACATATCTTACACTGAATTCTGCATCCTGAAGATTTATTCTTTTTCTGCTGATTCCTTCTTTTTCATACACTTCCATTTCCGGATAAAGCGGATTTTTAACCAGCTGTTTTGCTATTTCTTTCCCCTCTGAATCTGAAACAATCACCATAAGATCACCGGTTTCCACTTCACTGCGATCGAAAGCAGGAATGAATTTCAACTTTCCGGCAGCAATTTTCTTTTCCTGCAGAACAATTCTGTCTTTTCCGGAAGCTTCTTTATCCGCCTTAAAAAACAAATACAAAATCTTATTTTCTTTCCGGACCTCAGCACCCAAAGCCCTGTTACGAAGATCACCCAACGCAGTACTTTTCTGAAAACTGCACAGAAACAGTATGGGAACAATAAAAAAATTAAATAGAATTTTCATAGCATCTTTTTATTTTAAAGTTATAAATATTTCCCAAAAATTTGAATATTTTCTTAAAAAATTCCTCCGATAAAAAAGTTCAGAATGCCGTATCTTTGAACCATGATTTCAGAGAAGATAATTTTAGGCATCGATCCGGGGACCACTATTATGGGTTTCGGTATTATTTCCGTAATAAAAGGAAAAATGGAAATGGTCTCCATCCACGAACTGATCCTGAAAAAATACCCGAATCATGAAACCAAGCTGAAATATATTTTTGATAAGACCTTGGCCCTGATTGACGAGTATCATCCTGATGAAGTAGCTCTTGAAGCTCCTTTCTACGGAAAAAACGTACAGAGTATGCTTAAGTTAGGCCGCGCCCAGGGTGTGGCGATGGCGGCAAGCCTTTACAGGAACATCCCCATCACAGAATACTCGCCCAAAAAGATCAAAATGGCCATCACCGGAAACGGAAATGCCAGCAAGGAACAGGTAGCCGGAATGCTGCAAAACCTCCTGAAACTGAAAGAATTCCCCACCAAATATTTAGATGCCTCCGATGGTTTAGCTGTCGCAGTATGCCATCATTTTAATTCCGGAACTATTGCGGATACGAAATCTTATACCGGATGGGAGAGTTTTCTGAAGCAGAATCCGGGGAGGGTGAAGTAAAATCTAATCTTAATTAAAAATGCTGAACTTACATTCACCATTCATTGCCCCTGATTTCTCCGGAAAGAAAAGAACCTAATAAAACAAAGATAGCTGTCGGTTTATTCCGGCAGCTATCCTGTAAATTATTAATAATTTTATCCTACTAACCTGTAATGTTTTGTTTATTCAGGACTAGTCACATGTTGAATTTATAAGCAACAGGTTCTTTCGTTAGGAATGCATCCTCCTACAGGTGAGCACCAGTAATGATTTTTTGGACATACCGAGGCTGCACCTTTAATTGATTTTAAATCTTCTTTTGAAATTTTCTTAAAATTTTTCATAATATTCTAGTTTGTAATTGACTACTAATATATTAATAATTTTAATTTGTCTGAAAAAAGGGAAGTTTACCATTTTCTTACGGGAGAAAAAAACCAGGACATTTTTTTATGCTTATTTTAGAGGCTGGCACAAGCGAGGACGCTTGCGCCAGCGGGGGAAACGCTTGTGTTAGTGGGGTTTATGTACCACGGTTTTTATTATTTTTTCTTCAATACCAAATTTTTGCATTCAAATTTTATTTTTTTATATCCAACATTTTTAGGGAATTTCATAGAGATTTTTAATATGGTTAAAACCTTTTATAAAATATAAAGTCTGCCGCAATTGCGGCAGACTTTATATTTTCTTATCTACTTATACAAAAGATATTATTTTATTATGCAGATATTTTGATCCTTCTCTAAAGTATAATAATGGTTGTATTTAATTATGGTGGAATCATTTAAAATATATTCATTGGGAGATTCAACACCATGTTGTATTAAATCACTAACCGGAATTATTTTTAAGGAATACCTTTTTCCTAGTTTAATTTTCTTACAATTTTTAGAAGTGCTTTCTTTAAATACTTCTACAATATCATTATTCTCGGTTATTAATATACTAACTTCCTTATTTTCTTTAAAAGAGACTATTTTCCTTGTTATATGAATGGGTTTTGAGCTAATAATTACATTGTTAGTTTGACAACCGTAAATAAATAAAATAAATATAAAAACTATATTTTTCATAGAATTAATTTATGTAAAGTCTATTTTGGTAACTTTTGCAATTAAATTTAGTTCAGTTTCTCTTTGACTATGTACATTAATAGGCAAGAGAAAACAACCTAAAATAATTTGTAACAATATTTTCATTACGGAGTAGTTTGAAGTGACGATAAACTTAACTGTTTTCAGACAAGCAAAAAGATAGTATTCCTAGTCTGTTTCTAAATTATATATATCTCCACCTTCTTTTGTACATTGTATGAATATTTGTTTTGGAATACTATCTTTCAAACTTATTTTGGTCGTTTGATTACAACTCCCATTGTTATATTTAAAAATCAAACCTTCATCGTCAATATTACTGGGTACTGCATCTGCAGAACCTAAATTATAAAAGCCTAAAAGCTTATTATGTACAGTATAAATATAAACTTGTCCGTTCCCTCTCTTGGAGTCCTCATAAATACCGGTATAATGAACAGAGTTTAAAATTTTTAAAGTATCCTTTTTAGGAGTAGTGATATTCCCCAAATAAGTAACTACTTGCTCATCAATTTCTTTTCCTTTTTTTGTAAATCCAAAATCTTGATTAAATGTGTTTTGTTCTAAAACTAATAGTCTACAACGCTCATAATAGTCCAATCTGGTTTCAATAACTTTATTGTTACCATTTTGCTGTAGATCTGATTTATTACAACTCGTAAATAAAATTACAAGTAAACTCAAAAAAAATCTTTTCATATTTTAATAATCTGAGGGTTTAGGTTTTTTAGATTCTTGTTGCATTTGTAATATTTTTTTTGATAGTATTGTGTTCTACATCTTTAAATATAACATTTCTCATAATTAAATAATAAAAACCACTGCGAAAACAGTGGTCTATTTTTACAAAGATATGAGGTTTTTTGAGGGCTTAAAGTCAGGAGTCTTTACGCAACAGGGACTTTTTGCTCACGAACTTCAATAGCATTTTAATCTTCGGACTTATAGAAATTTAATATTTCTCCAGTATTTTTATTAATGTTAATATAAATCTTACAATATCTGCAATTATAATTCTTTACAACAATATGCCAAACCTTATTATCTGCAATTGAACTTATTTGATAGGGCTTTGACCTTTCAGGATCTAATAACTCTCTTTTACCTATAAGAAGATCTGTATATTCTATAACCATTTTTTCGTCAGGTATAATGTCTGTACCATAACGATCTACAATTTTACACGGAAGTTGATCTTTCGCTCTGTTTTTATCCTTACACTTCCCATCTTTATTTTTTTGTGCTAAAGCACATAAAGGAAGGAAACATAAAACTATTAAAACTTTTTTTAACATAATTAATATCTTTTAGGTTGTTCAGGATCAAACCCATTAGGTAATACATTCGGCATATTTGTTGGTGCAATATTATTTAATCTTAAAGATTTGGAACTAGGATCTGATGGTAAACTACTATCCACTGGAATATCATAATTTTTCACAGGAATTCCAGCAGCATCTTTCTTTGCAGAATTAGAATTGTTACTTACTCCTGGAATAAATTCCCTCAAACCTCCATCTGGAGTTGCAACATATCCTGTAACAGGTTTTCCTAAGCCATTGTCTTCTTTCTTACCATTACTATCAAATAGAGTATTTTTGTAACTATTAACATCCCTTCCTGAAAACTGATTTGCTGAACTATAATCTTTCCCATCCATCTTTATAACGTCCATATCTCCAGCATGTGTATGACCATCACCTACAATCTCTCCTAATTTTGATACTTCAGCAACTTGATCGGGAGTTATCCCACTTGTCATACCTTGAGAACCCATTTCAGGGATAGAGTAACTATAATAAACTTCTCCACTTTTATCTACTGCTTTATAAAAAAGAGTACTAACTTCAGCATTATAATTAATAGATAACCCATTGTATTGTTTACCAAAATCAATCGCTGCCGATCTGAGATTTTTAAATTTATCTCCAGGATCCATAACTTGCATTCCGTCGGGATCAATAAATCTTATTGGGTTATTCACAGTATAGCTATAAGTTGAAAACCTACGATATTGTTCCGCCAATGGATCTACCACACCCCATCTTCCCAGATCCGGCATATACATTCTCGCCCCATAATCGTACATCCCAGTCTCTTGCAATTCCTTCCCATTATATTTATACTGATAAACATTCTGATTCGTTGCAGTATAGTTATGTAACAATCCAAAAGGATAATAATTATCTACTTCTACAATTTCACCAGGCTTCCATTCTCCTAAACATCCTATTTTAGGAAGACAAACGGAAGTATTATAGCTTCTTGGCTGGATGATTCCGTCTGCGTTTGTATCCGTATAGCTTAATCTTACATTTCCCAGGTGATCTGTAAAATTATAAACATACTTGTTAAGAAGAGCATCATAATACCCTTCAGAAGTAGGAATTATTCTCAGTTTTAATTCAGGAACCTCATTGGGGTCTGGATGATAAGTTCCGAACCCGTCCCATGATTCAATTTGAAACGTAGATTTATACTGAAATCCGTCCAGATAATGGGTCTCTAAATCTCCAAAGAGCTTCTTTAGCTTTACTCCATCTGCTCTGTACAGATAATTAGTCACCTTTGAGTTTTGGCTAATTTGCTTAGGTAAATTTAAATAATTATACTCAATGGAAGAAATTCCCTTATCTAAATTTTTGGTCATATTTCCGTTTCCACTGATACTCCCATTATCGTATTCAATGGTATTAGGAGTAACCACATAAGGATATCCTGAAGGATTCTGCTGCTCGTCGGTAACCTTAGTCAGCCTGTTTCCGGTGTAATCATACCTAAGATTATCTATGCCTAATGCTACAGTACTTCCCGGAAGTACTCCTCCAGATCTTTTCAGCCTTGTGATATTTCCGTTAAGGTCATAATCCAGTTTTTCAAAATATTCTTTTGCCGATCCATTACCAGCTTTCTGATAGAATCCTGCTGATAACCTGTTTAAAGGATCATATACATAACCATACCTTTTCAGTGGCTCATTTTCTTCTGTTAAGGTTTTCCAGGATACTTCTGCAATATTCCCGTTATATTTTGGTTTCACTTTTAAATCAAGAAAATCTGAATTGGGAGTTTCCAAACCTTCCACATGGTTATAATTAATCTTATATCCGAAAAGATCTGTTCCTAAATTGGCAGGCTCATTAATCTGAGTCATCCAGCCTCTGATATTGTATTTGTAATCTACGGTCTGAAGTGCAGACCCTAATGCTATTCCACCTACTTTCTTGGATTCAAGCTGGGAAAGTTCATTGTAGGTATTCTGCACCAGAATTTCCTCAGGATTGCTGTCCACTTTATGTTTATGGACAAGAGGCCTGTTCTGATGATCATATGTAAAGGTTTCAGTAATCACTCTTTCCGTATCTGTATCCAGCCTTTTATGTTTGGTAACAACAGTTTGTGGAGTTCCTGAAAAATCTAGTTTTGATTCTCTTTTGGTGTAGCCTCCCAAATGATTAACAGAATGGGTTCCTACCACCCGGCCTTTGATATCGTACCACGTGTAGTTTCTGGTCCATCCATAATCACTGGCTTCGGTATTTTTTACATAACTGGCAGTAAGCATCCCTTTTGTACTTATCGTAGAATTTTGAGCATTTTCCTGTAAAACATCAGTTCCAGGATCTGGGATGGAACGGCCGGTGATCCCGCCGGGTAGGTATCATAATAAGTAAGACTCAGGAAATTATATACCTTATCATATTGAGGATAACCGGAGCTGACAGAATAATAAACGTCCATTCCGCTGTAGTTCACAGAAACAGAAGGTAGCCGGATCTCATTATTGCTGCCCTTGGTGTCTGCATAATTCTGTTCTTCTAACCGGGAGATTCCCACCACCTGAGAGCTTCCCATAGCCTGAGATATTCCGGTCATGATCACTCTTGAAAACTGATCATATTTAGTGTACAGCCATTGACCTTTTTTTCGCAATTCGGCATCCTGGGTAGCGACTAATCTGTCCTGCTTGTCATACACCATAGATTCCCAGCCCTTACCCGGAAGTTTCTTTTCTACCAAACGGTTTCTGCCATCATAACGGTACTGGTAGCATAAATCATTCAACAACGTTTCGGTTATGGTTTGATTGACAGCCTTAGGGGGAATAACAAATGCCAGCTGGTTATATTCATTATACACATAATAGGTATCTGCATATTCCGTATCAGAGATCATTTTTCTTACCAGGATTGTCTGTCCTTCACCATTTTTATACTCATAGGTTTTATTTCCATCTTCATCTGTAACGGCGTTTCTGTATAACTGATTGGCAGCATAGGCGGAAGAAAAGCTAAGGCCGGATTTTGTAGCATTATTCTCCCAAATGGTGGTGGTGACAAACTTATAGACATCATTTCCTATATTAGCTCCATATTCGAACTTAACAGGCTTATTAGTCCATGCAGTTCCCACCTGTTTCTGTTCCAGAATTCTGTCTAAAGGTGAGTTTTCGAGTACTTTTTCTGAATAGATCTTTTCTGAGCCGTAAATATCGGGCTGGGTAGCATTGGCCAGTGAAGAAGGTACAATTCCTCCATTCAGAGTTCCTGCCTGTGGAACAGGTAAAAAATCTAATACCTGTCTTCCAAACTGATCATATTCTATATGGGTAACGACATCCCTTCCTTTGGGGGAGGCTTTCACATTAACAACCTGTTTGGGTCTGCCTAATCCATCCAAATACTGAACGGTTTCCAAAGTTTTGGTAGGCGTTGTTCCATTGTAGTCCAGGTAAGTTTTGGACTGGATATAGTTTTCTCCCTGGGTAAGCTGGGCATGAGCTGAATGAGCTATCAGCAGCAGTCCGATGGGGATGATGAGTTTTTTCATATCTGTGTTTAGTTTTTGTAGTTGTATTTGTATTCTTTAACGATTTTGTATACCGGATTTCCTGCTGCATCTTTATCCAGCTGCTTTACTTCTTTCAGTCGATTGGCAGTGTCGTAAACATATACCTCTCTGATCCCGGACGGCGGAGTAATGCTGGTTACCCCGATTAAAGGATCATAAGTGTAGGTGCTAATCTGATAGATTGATAAGGCTGCATTATTTCTGAACAGATCCAAAGCTGAAACTAATGCCTGTTCTGAAGCATCAGTTCCCAACTGGGCATCATTATTTGATATGCTAACAATATTGTCTATTAATGTTTGAGAAATATCTGAGAGTTTTGCGCCTTCTATTTTGGCGATAGGCTGTGTGTTACTGTACCCCCAGATGATGGTGGTGGAAAGACCGTCTTTTGAGGTGTACTGCTGGAGGTTTCCTTTGGAATCATATTTATCATAAGTAACCTCGGTGGATGCGGCTGTTCCTGTCTGAAGATCATAAGAAAGATCAGAGCTAGGAAATAGATTCAAAGGGGCGTCATACTTTGTTTCCGTCTTTGAAACTGTTTTGTTATTTTTCTTAATTTCAGTTTCTAAAGGAATTCCAACCATATGGGCATTGATCAGCTTTGTGTTGTTTTTCTCGTAGGCATATTGATATCTGGTTTGTATATCAGAATCAGGAAATATGGTATTAACAACCAGCGGATTAATGTGCTTATAGGAAGTATCATAGGAATAGTTGGTGATCTCATTGAAATTTTTATCTTCCAGATATTGGGTGGAAATAGTCTTTGTTTTTTTAACCCATGCAGATGTAATTTCATATCTTTCAACATAAAAAACGGCGTTTCGGGACTGGCAGTTTCCGTTGATGTCATACATGCTGCAAACTGCAGACTTCAACCCAATAAAGTAAGGTCTGATCGGAGTATGGGGGAAACCGGCATTATAATCACTTGAAAATTGATTGAAATGATTATCAAATTCATAGGTCATACTGTCCTTTTTGACTAATTTTTTATCTAAATTAAAATACTTTCTATTGAGCAGTACTCCACGTGCAAACTGGTTATTGGCATAGGTAAACAACGGGCTTCTTGCGTTTTTTGGATTGGTGTGGGATCTGTTTAAATATTCTTCAATAATTTCATAGCTTTCAGTTCCGTTATTCACATTTTTAATACGTGATATGACCTTATTATAAACCGTAGGCTTTCCGTTAATGGTTGCAATATTGAAATTTCCTGAATTACTTATTACCAATTGTTCACAGCTGGTTCCTGCATCCTGATTTTCAGCTATTTCCTGAATGTACGAGTAATTAATATCATCAGCCATATATACGCCCGTGGACCTGTTATTCTCATCTTTATAGATGAATTCGGTTTCACGGGTAAGGTTACCGGAATCTGTTTTTCTTATTTTCTGAACCCTGATCCCTCCTACGGATTTGTTATACTGCCTGTTTTGGGATGTTTTCTCAAACCATTGTGCATTTAAGGTGGCATAATGGCTGGCATTCACGTTCCCTGACTTTCTGATCCTTATTTTGTAGGAAGGTTTTTTATCTACTGTTATTTCGTAATCCTTGTTAATCAGAAAGGTTCTGAGAACCGTATTGTTATTGTCAAGCAATTCTCCCACGAAATGTGGTCCCTCAGGCAGAGTACCCTGGTCGCTTTCATCAGGATTGGCACTGCTTTGAAAGGTAATTTTAAAGTTGACTGTGTTTGTATTTCCATTAACACTGAATACACTACCCAGAGGTTCCAGATTCGAAACCATGAAATTTTTCTGCTCAACTTGTGTTTCTATACCTTCAAAATAGAAATCGTCCAGTTCGTACTGAATATCCATTTTCCCTCCGGTGGGGTATTGAATTTCCTTCAAACTAGCTGAAATGGCATAGATAATGTCAGGGTTTTTGTTATCCCCATTACCATACAGCTGATCACCATATTCTACATAAGGAATCCCTGTATTGGTAACTTTTCCGTTATAAAAGCCCACATGATCCGTCTGGTTGGAAAGCCTGTTCGGTAACGGATGATCTTCGTAATACTGCAGTCTGTATTTTGCATTGTTTTTATTATTGATAACTTCCTTTAGTTTCAGTCTTTTCGTAGTATATGGAAGTTCGGACGGGTAACCAGATATAGATGGAAAATCCCCGCTCACAAAATAATCTTTTATCAGGCTGTAATCTTCTACCAATGTATTATTTACAGTTCTTACTTCTACTTTACTTAGTGAGAGTCCGTTATTGATGTCCTCGCGTCCCGTATAGAGAAATTTCAAGATGTTTCCTTCAAAATCAATACTTTGCAATACATTCTCTGAAAGAACATCTGTTTTTGTGACAAATTCCTCGCTGGTTATCCCGTTCTGAACAGTGCATGCTCTGGGAACTTTGATACCTTTATAGTAATTGCTTAAATAACTGTAATTTATATTTGAATAATTGAATTTAATTTCTTTTCCGGAGGTAAGCACAATTTTAGAAATCACAAAATCTGTAGTATGTGTATCATCAGGAGAGGGTATCGAACCTCCTATATTCCGAATCTGATTCCCTGGGATGAAATAATATTTTACCCCTTCGTTATCAGTAACCATAAATGAACCTTCTATTTTTACCGTATTATATGGGATCTGAATAATTTTACCCGCACTGTCAAAATAAAACTCACCTGAGGAACTGCCTGCAGAGTATGAATAAATATCCGGCTGGGTATCATATTTTGTTAATCCATTAAATCCTGTAGCCCTCATAGCAAGATCATAATCGGTAGGGTTACCAGGAACAGGATTAAAACTCACAGGGTTGATATATGGAACTTTCCCTTTGTCTTCTGCACCCATAATTTGTTTGGAAAGTGAAATACCTCCAACTGAGAGCGACCATCCAAGACCCACTTTTGAAGCGGTTTCTTTAACCTTAACTCCTGAAGCATGATATTTTAAAGAAATGGGTAAAGTATAATCTCCTACCTTGATCGTATATAAAGGAATATCAATACCCACTGCTCCCGTATGAGTAGAGGTTGGTATATCTGTATGCTTTGACAACTGGGCCGCATCGGGAGATTTTATAGTTAAATTGTATTTACTATCACCTGTGTTTACTGATTGGGAATACCCAAACGAGTATGCTAATACAACAGAAAATATAATAAGTTTTTTCATCATTTTACTTTTTTATGAGTTTAGCATTCGCCGTTTTATTATTATCCGTCTTTATCGTAACCAGATAAGCCCCCTGAACCAAATTCTGGGTATTTATCTTCGTTACCTTATTCTTCGTCTTCAAGCTCTGCAGCTGTCTTCCACCCATATCATACAATAAAATATCAGCCTCTTTGAATTCGAAGCCTATTTCCACATAAGCATACTCTGAAACCGGATTCGGATAGATTTTAATATCCTGCTTCTCAATCAGCTTATTAATCTGGCTGTCTCCAAGTTTCACAATCTTCCAGTTCTCTTTTCCTAATTCCTCTGCACTGGTTCCTGCAAGGATAATTGAGCCATCCCTGTTCAGCTTAATATCTGAAAGTCTCTCTTCTCTTTTTCTGGATTCTCCTTTCACATGTTTTCTCCACTGCTCATTACCCTCCTGATCCAGATACAGCATCCAGAAGGTTTCATCCTCTGCCTCAATCCTTGCTTCAGCCTGGGTATAACCGCCTAAAAGAATTCCTTTAGAAGACTTATCATCTGCGGAATGAAGCACGCTCGCTCCCATCAGAATATCACGGTTCCCAAAATTGTAAGATTTCTGCCAGATCTCTTCACCTCTTTCATTTAAGGAAATCAGCCACAGGTCCGTTCCCTCTTCAATTCCAACCGATTTATTCCCTGATCGTTCGGATCTGGATTCTCCAGCGATTAAATATCCTGCTGATGTTAAAGCCAGTGTTCTCAGATGATCATCTCCTTTTCCTCCAAAGTTCTTTTCCCATTCTACCTTTCCGGATTTATCAAGTTTTACAATCCAGTAATCGCCTTCACCGAAGTTATCTGAAGATTTTTGTACAGAAATAAAATGTCGGGTGTCGGGTGTATTGGCGCTGCCTGTACTTTGTACATTAGACATTTTACTTTGTACAGCATTACTTCTGGAATAGATCCCCAATAAAGCACCGCCATCTCTGGTTGGAATTATTTTTTCAACTTCATCAAGTCCTTTTCCTCCAAATACGGATTCTGACACAATTTTGCCATCTTTATCAAGCTTTACAATCAAAACATCTTTTGATCCATAGCCTTTAGCTGAATTCTGAACATTCCCGGCGACAAAAAATCCAAAATCTGTAGTTTGGATAACCGATCTTGCTTCCTCATCAGATGCTGATCCTAAAGTTTTCTGCCATAATTCATCTCCGAATTCATTCAGTCTGATCAGCCAGATATCAGAACCGCCTTTGGAATCTTCTTTTTTATCCAGACCTTTCCCGGAATAGGAAGGTCCTGCAATTAAAAATCCTCCTTCCTGCGTGGCAACGGAAGCAGAAAGATAATCGTGATTTTGTCCTGAGAAATATTTTTCCCAGACCTGCTCCCCTTGCTGGTTAAGCTTAACTAAATGGAAATCATAACCGTTATTCTGCTTTCCTGTTCCCTCAGGCTCTCGAAGGGAACCTGTCTGAATAGAACTTCCGGTTATCAGATACTGCTGATCAATAGTTGTGGTTACCTGGCTTAGAAAATCCTGGGTAGAAGATTTGATATCTTTCTGCCATAATACTTCCTGGGCAGACAGCCCAACAAGCGTGCATAAAGTACATGCACCAGCGTAGAATTTCTTCATCTGTTATGTTTTTTTATTTTTAAGATTAGTTTTTATAATTTCCACGGTAAATTTAACCTTTTTTAACATACCACAAATCTCTTTGTTGAGATTTAATATATATAATATCACTGGTTGGTGTATTTTCCATTTTTTACCTCAGCAAGACAAAGGTATTCAGGCAAAGCGACACAACCTGACGTATTTTTCCCCATATTTAACGAACAAAAAAAGCCCCAGTCAAGGGGCTTTCATTCTTCAAAAAATTCTGATTTTAATTATTTAAAAACTTCTTTGATTCTTTTTTATTTTTATCCGTAAAGGTGATCATAAATGTTCCTTTTGGAAGAGCTCTTTCAATCTGGACCTCGTTAGTTTTAACGTTTCCTTTCTGGATGAGCTTACCGCTCATATCATAGATCTGATAATCTCCAAAAATTGCATTACCGGTTAACTTCAGTTTATTTTCAGATTTGAGATAAACAATTTTAGATTCAGCGGTATTATTTTTTATATCGGCAGTTGCTAATGCTCCTGTTATCCTTACTGCATAGTCTTCCACCTGCCCGTACTGAACCTGCGAACATGGAGTAATATCCGGAAGAACGGCCGAATTATATGTCGCTGCATCCACAGCAACCCTCATTCTTAAATAGGTATTGGTAACTGCAGTAGCAGGAGGAGTAACACTTACAGTCACAACTCTTCTTCCTCCGGATGCAACAGTTGCTGATAAATTATTAACAACCAGTTCCGTATCCTCAAATGTTCCGTTATTGTTATAGTCAATCCATACTTTTGTTTTAAACTTATCCGCCTGGTTAAATCCATTATCATACGTAACCTTTAATTCTGTACCTGCAGAAGAAGGAATATCTGTATAATAGGCCGGTCTGATACACGTGGCTGCAGAATAATCATCATAGAATTTAGGAGTTGTTTCATCAGAATCATATCCGTTGGTGGTACTGTTTATACTTCCAAACTGTACTCTTGTAGCTCCTATTCCAAAATTATTATTAGACGGATTGGCAATTCCTGTTGGGTTACACTGTGCCGCAATAATTGAAACCGGAGATGTTATAACTGTTCCCGGAGCCTGTCCTGCTGTAGAATTGATCAGGTTTTTTCTATACTCCATCATCAACATAATTGCTCTGTCCCTTTGTCCTTCAGTAAACTTGCGGTTAGAATTGGTATAGTTCATCACATTATATTGTGTTCCGTCATAATTTTGGCTTGTGCAGGGATCAACACTTGTATTGTTTGGAACTGCTACTCCATACATACTTCTGGATGGAGAGGTATCACATACTCTGTCGCCATCTGTCGCACAGTTATTATTCACAGGGCATGTCGTCTGACTGGTATAATTAATACCCTCAAAAGTATGATATAGACCAAAAGCGTGGCCCAACTCGTGAGTAAGTGTTGTATCATGCTGGTTTTTAACCGTAGCCACCTTCATGAAGCTTTCATAAAAGTAATCGTAACTTTCAGGGAATCTTGCATATCCCATCAAACCGTCTGAAAACTGTTGTTGCCCATTAAATCCAATAACGATATAAATATTGAAATAAGACGTTTCAGGCCAGTGTGGTGCCAACGTTTTAATCTGGCTGTCACTTGCTCCGTTACCGGAAGCTGAAGACTTTACCCCTCTTGTATCATATAGAGGAATGGTACTCCCGTTATATCTTATAATTCCGTTGGTAGCTTCACAATTCGGGGCTCTCTTAGCCAGTACCAGCTTGAAAGGAATAACATTTCCTCCTGTAGCTCCGTTACCTTCAGGATAAAATCCGTTACCATAAGTAGTTGCGTACATTCTATTAGCTCTGTCGATCCAATTGATGATCTCCTGATCCGTCAGAGCCAGGTTTGAATTAGCTGCCGCACTCGATTCAATAACGTGTACTACAATCGGGATTTCAAAAGTCTGCCCTGTATACAAGCCGTTCCAACCAGTAGTTCCGCCCACTTTGTTAAGAAAAGACTGCTTGTCCATATTTCTTAACCTTGCTTCTACCTCTTCTCTGTTTTTCTTTAATTCAGGAAATTTGATGTCCATTTTTCGCATTTCTTCATCAAAACCACAGAAATGTTCCGTGTTTTGCGCAAAAGAATTAAAAAACAAAAAAAGAAGGGAAAGAATACTTATTTTATTCATTTTACAAATATATTTTGATTAATTCGCTGCAAATATAAATATTATTTAATAAAACGATAAACTAAATTTATAAAAAATATAAAATTCAAATTCCCGATTCTTTTGAAATTTAAAAAACTGAAAGACAAGATATTAAATTAAAATACCCAATTACTTGGCAAAACATAATACTATCTTTTACATTGGTATGATTTTTAGTACTACATTTGTACAAATTTTCACTGATGAAAACAAACCAACAATCTATAAATCAAACGAATCACAAAATAAACTGGTTCCAGAAGTTTCTTATGGTATGCTCCGGAGGAAATATTCATATTTTACGAAAAACCCCAAGCGAGTGGAATAAATTTTCCGGAATCGGAGGTATTGTCTTATTCACCGCTGTATTTGCTACCCTTTCTGCAGGCTATGCCATGTATACTGTATTTGATAATATATGGACTTCCGTGGGATTTGGGATCCTCTGGGGACTCATGATCTTCAATCTTGACCGTTACATTGTCTCCTCTATCAAAAAAACAGGCACATGGTGGAACCAGATTCTTATGGCTATTCCCCGTCTGATTCTGGCTACATTCCTTGGAATTATTATTTCAAAACCACTTGAGCTTAAAATTTTTGAGAAAGAAGTTAATAAGCAGCTGAACACCATTATCCAGAGAAACAAAAAACAGCTTCAGGGTGAAATGAGCGGCAGGATTCTGCAACAGAGCGGCCCTTTTGAGGCAGAAAAGAAACAGATCGCTGAAAAAACCATTCAGTACCAAAGAGCATATGATTCCGCTGCTGTGGAGCTTGAGAAAGAAATCCTCGGAAAACAATCCGGACTGACCAGTGGAAAAGAAGGCTACGGGCCTAATGCAAAACGTAAGCAGGAACTGAAGGAGCAACGCCGCCAGGACCTTGAAAACTTTCAAAAGCAAAATGGTCCAAGGCTGGAATATTTAGATAAAGAAATTTCCAAAGTCTATACCAACCTGGAAACCGAAAGAAAGTCTTCCGAAACTTTTGAAGATAAATTCAACGGATTTGCAGCGCGACTTCAGGCCCTGGACGAGCTTGGAAAAAACTCAGCGATCATAGGACTGGCAGCAGCCTTTATCATGGGACTCTTCATCTGCCTTGAAATATCCCCGGTACTGGTTAAACTGATCTCACATGTAGGACCTTATGATCATCTTTTAGAAAAGACAGAAAATGATTTCAGGCTGTATTCAAAGGAAAAAATAGAAAAAGGAAATGCGATGACTGATTTCAGGATTGATGATTTTAAGGATAATTTAAAAAAATAGCGTAATTTTCACGCATGATTATTGATAAAGAAGAGATCCGGAAGAAAAAGAAAAAGCTGGACGACTGCAAAATATTCCTGAAAAAAGAATTCATCGGAATTGATAAGATTATTGATGATTTAATGGAATACATCCAGATCTGGTACCTGATGCCGGAAATCCTGACCCGCCCCGTAATAATCAATCTATGGGGTATGACCGGTGTGGGCAAAACAGATCTGGTAAGAAAAACCATCAGATTTCTGGAATTTCAAAACCGATTTGTGGAAATAGAGCTGAGCAATAGTGATGAAACCACCTGGAGTAAAAGCGTTTCCGATATTTTCCAAAACAACCGCCTTAATGATGAAAAACCCAGTATTGTTCTCTTTGATGAGATCCAGAGGTTCCACACACTTGGGCCTGATGGAACTCCGGTTCCGCAGACAAGATTTACAGATTTCTGGGAGCTTTTAAGTGACGGACGGCTAAGCAGAAGAGAACGGGATGATCTTGAGCACTACCTGCTCTCCTTCCTCTTACGAAAAAAAGAAAATGAACGCCGGAAGCAGAACGGAGAAACGGAAATGGACGAAAATCCGTACCTTAATCTCTGGGATGCCAAAGAGCTGAAAAAATACCTCAGCATGGATGATGATGTCATGAGCATTATTGACATGAAAGAGGAAGATATGATCAAGCTGATTCTGAAAAAGCAGAAAGAAAAAAAGATCTATGAGCCCGTAAATTACAGTAAGATGCTAATCATCATCAGCGGAAATCTGGATGAGGCCTTTCAGATGTCCCATGAAACCAGTGAAGCGGATGTGGATGCCAACATTTATCATGCATTTACGAAAAAGATCACCGTGGTTGATATTAAAAATGCACTTTCCAAAAAGTTCCGGCCGGAGCAGGTGGCCCGATTCGGGAATATCCATCTGATTTATTTTTCACTGAAGACGGAGGATTTCCAGCAACTGGTACAGCGGGAGATCAATCATCTTAAAACCAAGACCAAATCAAAATTCGGAATTGGTTTAAAAATCAGTAAAAATATCAATGAACTGATCTACAGAAACGGCGTTTTTCCTGTTCAGGGTGTACGTCCGGTATTCAGCAGTGTTGTGGATATTCTGGATACCAACCTCAGCAAGTTTCTTTTTGAGGCCATCATCCATGAGGATACAACCATAGAAATAGATTATCTTGTTAACAAGAAAGTGATTTCCGCAAAAGTGGGCACACGCATCATTGAAATTCCGTACACGGGAAGAATAGACCGCATACGCCAGTCTAACCAGGAGGATGCAGTGGCCAATATCAGCGTTCATGAATGCGGGCATGCTGTTTCTTATATGCTTTATACCGGTTTTGCCCCACTCCAGCTTAAGAGTAAGGTAGCCAGCAGCTATGCCGCAGGATTTACTTTTCCACATCAGATTCACGATACAAAGGAAAGTCTTCTGGACCGGATTAAAATTTATCTTGCTGGAGGAATTGCGGAAGAAATTGTATTCGGAGAAAATAATGCAAGTATCGGAAGAAGCCATGACCGCGAGCAGGCTAGCATCCTGGCCACGGATTATATCAGAAAATACGGCTTTGATGAGGAATACCAGGCGGTATACAGCTTTGAAGAATATCCGTACCGCATGCGCCATGATATTACAGATAAAAAGATTGAAAAACTGATTCAGGATCTCGCTAAAAAGACAAGAGAAGATCTTATCCTTCATCTGGATCTTCTGAAAGATATGAGCATTGAGCTGAGTAAAAAAGGAAGTATGCTGCCAAAAGAGATCTATGAAACCGCCAGAAAACATCATCTGGAAGTAAGTATTAAAGAGGAGGGGTATCTTCACATTGCCCATTACCATAAAATGCTTGGCCAATAGTTAAAAAAACAGTGTTACAAATTCTAACCTTTCAGCTACTTCTGAAAGGTTTTTTTTAGGAATATTTTTTGCTCAATACATGATATGCCATCAAGTGTTGTCAATAGTTATATTTATTTTCCGGAGACTGAAATATTAAGAATTATTTATCAGTCCGGCGCTGTATATGACTATCTCAATGTACCACTAAGCATCTCTGAAAAGTTCAGGGAGGCAAGATCAAAAGGCAGATTCCTGAATAGTGTCATTAAACGCAGATTCAATTTTATAAAAGTAAGCTGATGATCAATAAAAGAATCCGCCTCACTTCAATTGGGCGAGACGGATTCTTTTGTATTTTAAATGTAAGAACTTTATAAAGAATAATTCGGAGCTTCCTGAGTGATAATCACATCATGCGGGTGAGATTCTTTTAATCCACTTCCTGTAATCATGACCATTTTTGTTTCTTTTTGTAAAGCTTCAATATCTTTGGCTCCACAATATCCCATACCTGCTCTCAGACCTCCGGTCAGCTGGAAAATTACATCTTCCAGTTTTCCTTTGTGTGGTACTCTTCCTTCAATTCCTTCCGGAACAAATTTCTTGGCTTCACTTTGGAAATATCTTTCTTTTCCTCCTCTCTTCATCGCAGAAAGACTTCCCATCCCCTGGTAAGATTTGAATTTTCTTCCCTGGAAGATAATTTCTTCTCCCGGAGCTTCATCGGTTCCTGCAAGCAGTGAGCCTAACATTACTGCTCCCGCTCCGCTTGCAATTGCTTTTACAATATCTCCGGAAAGCTTGATTCCACCATCTGCAATTACGGTTACATTTTTGGAAGCCGCATATTCATATACATTATAAATAGCTGATAACTGCGGAACCCCTACTCCTGCAACCACTCTTGTTGTACAGATAGAACCAGGTCCTACCCCAACTTTAAGAACGTTTGCTCCAGCTTCAATAAGATCCCTGGCAGCTTCTGCCGTTACAATATTTCCACCTACAATATCAAGATCAGGATATGTTCTTCTGATTTCAGCGATTTTATCCAGAACTCCTTTTGAATGTCCGTGTGCAGAGTCTATTCCGATAATATCTACTCCGGCCTTCACCAAAGCAGCAATTCTGTCCAAAGTATCTTCTCCAACGCCTACTCCGGCTCCTACAATCAGGCGTCCGTTTTCATCTTTGTTGGCATTAGGATATTCAAGCTGGTTATCAATATCTTTGATTGTGATCAGACCAACCAGTTTATTTTCCTGGTCTACGATAGGAAGCTTCTCTACTCTGTTTTTCAGAAGAATTTCCTTCGCTTTTTCAAGGTTGGTATTTTTATCGGAAGTGATCAGGTTTTCTTTGGTCATGATCTCCTCCACCTTCATATCAAGATTTTCCTGATACTTTACATCTCTGTTGGTAATAATTCCGATCAGAACATTATTGGCATCTACTACAGGAAGACCGGAAATTTTATATTTGGCCATGGTCTCCTTGGCCTGACCCAGCGTATGATCTTTTGAAAGGGTCACTGGATCTGAGATCATTCCGTTTTCTGAACGCTTTACCCGGTTTACCTGTGCAGCCTGCTCAGCGATCGTCATGTTTTTATGGATGAAACCTAAACCTCCCACTCTTGCCAGAGCAATGGCCAGATCTCCTTCAGTAACTGTGTCCATCGCAGCAGAAACTATCGGAACATTCAGCGTGATTTTGTCGGTAAGTCTTGATTTTAATGATACCTGATTAGGTAAAACTTCTGAATAAGAAGGGACTAGAAGAACGTCATCGAAAGTGATGGCTGTCTCTACAATTTTGTTATGAATAGACATCTTTACTTTCTGTGCAAAATTAGGTTATTTCGGTGAGATATGAAAATCCTTTTTAATAGTTTAAATAAAAATTAATAATCAATAAATTAAATCAAAAAACCGCTCTTTTGAAGGAGCGGTTCTCTTGTACAAAATAATTAGTAGAGTATGAAACTACTTGTTTTCTTATTATATTCATTGAACAATCTTCCCGTTTTCATCCAGTTGGTCAATATGGGTCTGATTGCTTTTATCTACATAAATTTTAAGACGGATTTTTCCATTGGAATCTTTAAGAAACAGGCCTACATCTCCATCGCCAGTCTTGCCTGCAAAAAATCTTTCCCGGGTAAGCTTGCCTTCTTTTCCAAGTTTAGCATATGCTTTTTTTGAAGCCGCAGGGTCATTGAGTTTCTTTAAAGAATCTTCAAACTTCATGATTTCTTCCATCGGGAAATTATCCGGTCTGTCCCAAAGCTTAAGTCCATACGTCCTGTTCTTTTGATCTCCTGTTCCTTCCATGTATTGCAACTGCATAATCTGGTCTGTATTTCTCTGGTCTACCGAATACACCATTCCTGAACCTTCTTTATCAGCACCATATACAAGCCCTCCGCATTCATCTCCGAGCTCATTGAAGAAAATCATTCCGGCTTCTCTTTCCCTGGGTTTTAAGTCTTTTTTATTGAACATTCCGGGATGCTGCCGGCTTTTGTTACTGATCGTCATTTTCAGCGTTCCGTCTTTTTCAATAATATTGATCCGCTCCACATCTATTTCTTCAAAACGCTGGTTGGATTTCTGATTTTTAAAACCGAAGAAAAAGAACAAAATGCATATAACGGTTAGGGAAACGGCGTAGATTTTCAGGATCCGTACCTCTCTGATCAGCTTTTCCATATAATTATGAGTTGGGTGTTGAAACTATTTGTCAGTCGCGGCATTGATCATTTTTGAGATATCATCAGCAGTAAAATTCCCTCTCACATCCACGAAAACCAATTCTTTATCTGAATTTACCGTAATCATCATATTGTTGATGGTTTCACCATTCTGTTTTACCCGGACATTGACATTCTCACCATCATGTCTGATGGTTGCCCATTCTTCAAAATCATTGTCATTTAAATATCTGGAGTATTCGTTCAGCATTTCTTTTCTGCCATTATCCACCGTCATCACCTTTATTTTTGATACTTTTTTAATCAGGTTGATCACTTCTTCACTTTCGCCGTCCTCTCTCAGAGCTTTTTTAATAAAAGGTTTTGCTAAAAAGACAGGAATATTGAAGCTTGCAAAACGCGCTCCTTTAAAATCGTGTTCGGAATGCCTTACGAAATCCATATTGGGTCTTCTTGAAACAACGCATGACTGAATCATGAGCATAGTAAAGATTCCTAGGAAAATGTTTTTTAAAGTTTTCATGGTGATCATTTTTTAATCCATTGGTTTCAGAGTTCCGCCGGATGTTTTACTGATGTTGGATTCTATTTCGGGTCTTCCTTTATATCTTACCAGTCCACCGGAAGAAGCTTTTACTTTTAACCGGCTTGAAACATTCACAGAGAGGTTTCCTCCTGATGTAGCTTCTGCTTCCAGATTATCCATTCTTAAATTATCTGCTTTAAGCAACGCTCCGCTGCTGATATCTATTATTCCTGAATCTGCTTTTCCCTCAATCGCTCCGTTGGATCCGCTTGAAGCTTTTACCATAAGCGTTCCCGTTGTCATTCCGGCTCTGATGTTGGCGCCTGATGAAATTCCAACATCTATTGTATTGGAGATTTTAAAGTCGCCTTTCACATTAGCTCCGGACGATGCGTCAATAACCAGGTCATTTTCTCTGATGGAATTCACCACATTAAAATTAGCTCCGGAAGAGGCTTTGATACTGTTCATCCTTGGTGCGGAAATATTAACACTCAAGTTCTTAAATCTCAGGTTTTTTGTTCCTTTATTGTCTACGTACACTTTCAGGATTCCATTTTCCACTTTGGTAATGATGTACTGAAGTTTATCTGCATCTGCAATTACTTTTACGCTGGCAGGACTTTCCTGCTTGAAAACCACATTTACCCCTGTACTTACGCTGATTCCTGAAAACTCGCCCACATTTCTGGCTTCTCCGTTAAGGTAGGATGAATTATTTTCAGACGTAAGACTGTTTCTCACATTGGTCACCGGATTAATTTTGGTTTCACTGGAATTAATGATCTTATTCACATCATCCATAGAAAGCTTTCCATCCAGCATTACAAGGATATTTTCTCCTTTTCCGCTGTCAATGCTGAGCAAAAGATCATCCAGCATACCATCCTTTACATCAGAAGCAAGGAATTTTATTTTCGCTCCGGAATTATTGACGGCCATAATCTCGTTGTAGTTCAGATTTTTCATATACATTGAAATATCTTTACTTAACCTGGACACGTTATCCTGAACTTTACGCCCTTCTGTAGTATCTCCATTATCAGAACTTTCTGTAATCAGAATTTTCAGTCCGTTGATTTTTGAAAGCAGGGGCTTGATCTGATCCAGCTGGGAATCATCAATATTTAGGCTGCTGAGCATACCGAACATCGGTTTTGCAATTTTAATAGAGGTCACTCCTTCTACTTCCTGATATCTGTCAAAAAGCATGTCGAATTTATCCCGCTGGCCATATACCGTAAAGAAATGGGAAAAAGCGAGTGCGAATATTATAAATAGTTTTTTCATGAGTCAATTTTTATTTCTTAAGCTGATTACTGGTGCCTGATCAGGTGCATAATCTTTTATTGTTGTTAATAATCGTCGTCTACCACTGTAGGCTGTACTAACTTTTCACTAACGTTATTTGCAAATATCTGGAATGAATATTTAGTCACATTGATGGCTTCATCTACATTATCGATTCTCTTACCGTTTACAATGACATAAGAGTCCTTGTAGCCTGTAGAGTCTTTTGAAGCTTTATTTTTATAGGAAGAATTGTTGACAAATCTCGGCTTTGATTCTTTTTTAAGTCTCCCTCTTTTCGGTAAAATCTCATCCAGAACATCTTTTTCTGCAAATGAATTTTCCTGGAAAACCGAATCTTTTTTAGCACCGGAAATGGAATCGGTATGATTAACCGCTACCTGTTCCTGATGGTCATTGTTTTCTTCAATAAATTCAGATTTTTGTTTTAAAACCTCATCTTTCACCAGTTTTTCTCTCTCGGAAACACCTGTCCGGTAATCGTTAAAGAAAAAGCCAATGCTGAAAAGAAGTACTAATCCTGCTGCCATCCAGAACCATTTCGGGAAAGAAGGTTTATTTTTCTGAAGGGGAATAACAGGAGCTTCACCGGTTTCAGAGTTTTCTGTCCCCCCTTCCGTTTTCTGAAGAAAATCTTCAAAACTCCATTCCATCTTTTCTTCCTTAATTTCCTGGAAGATTTCGTCGTATTTATTCTGAAATTGATCTTTGTTCATAGCTCATCAGTTGTGATATTTGTTCTTTTACTTTTTGTCTCGCCCGCATCAGATTTACTCTTACTGCGTTTTCTTCCATTTCCAGCATGTCGGAAATTTCCGAGACTTCATATTCTTCTACGTCTTTCAGATGGATTACCATTTTCTGTTTTTCGGGAAGCTGATTGATAAATCCGATAATATGCTCCTTCAGATTGTTGATATCCATGCTGTATAATTCCGAGCGGTGAAGCTGCAAATCTGCAAAGCCCAACTTCACATCATGGTGCTTCAGCCGGTTCAGGCATTCGTTCCGGACGGACTTGAGCGCATAGGACTTCAAATTTCCAAACTGCTCCAGTTCTTCCTTCTTCTGCCAGAACTTCAACATCAGGTCCTGCACCACATCCTCTGCCTCATCACTGCTCATAACGAATCTTTTCGCAAAACGATACATCTCGTCTTTGAGAATAAACACCGTATTCTTGAAAGTTTCCTGGGTCATGAGTTTTGTTTCTATAAGTAAGACAATTACAATCTTAATTCTATTACACGATGATCAAAAAAAGTTTGCATTTTCTGTAATTCAATATTCCGGCATGCCTATAAAGCCCTTTACAAAAGGCTCTTATCGATTTTTATAAAATTAAGTTTTTTTTTAGTTTCCTGAAAAATAATTTCAAAGACATCGTTTTTGCTCATATATACTGTGAGTGAAGATTTTTTTTGGGAGTAAACCGCTTATGCAGAGCTCACTTAATAATCTTAATACCCCTTTAGTGGTTTAAAAAAAATTCACGCTGATTTTGCTGATGAAGCAGATTATTCTAACATTATTCTGTAAATAAAAAGCCTCCGGAATGGAGGCTTTCAATATTAATAGGTATCGAAAATATGTTTCAGAATAGCTTTATCATCGTCTGTCAATGCCACTTTTCTTCTTGCCATTGCTCTTTCTGCCACTTCATAGGCTTTATCAAGTTTAAATCTTTCATCATCTTTACACCCACCCCACGAGAAGTTTTCCACAAGGTTCGGAGGGAAACCCGGTTTAAATATATTGGAAGCCACCCCAATGACAGTTCCTGTATTTAATTGAGTATTGATTGCTGTCTTAGAATGATCTCCCATGATCAGGCCGGCAAACTGAAGCCCAGTGTCTTCAAAAGCTTTTGTTCTGTAGTTCCAGAGTTTAACCTGGCTGTAATTGTTTTTCAGGTTGGAAGAATTGGTATCGGCTCCGAAATTACACCATTCACCGATGACAGAGTTCCCTACAAAACCTTCATGCCCTTTACTGGAATAGCCGAAGATAATAATATTATTGACCTCACCTCCTACTTTACAATGGGGACCAACGGTGGTGGCACCATAAATTTTAGATCCCAGATTAAATTTGGAATCTTCCCCTAATGATATTGGTCCGCGAAGGTTGCAGCCTTCCATCACCTCAGCATTTTTCCCGATATAGATTTTCCCTGTTTTTGTATTGATGGTAGAAAATTCTATCTGCGCCCCTTCTTCAATGAACAGTTCCTTTTTATCTCCTAAAAATCCGTTGGTAGAAGAAAGCTCCTGTGAAGTTCTTCCCGCAGTCAACAGATCAAAATCAAAATCTATCGCAAGATGATTGTAGGTAAATAAATCTGCCGGTCTTTTGAAAAATGTCAGTTTTTCTTTGATATCCGTCATTTTTTCAATCTGGTTAAGGGAAAATCCTTTCATATTGATTCTGGCAGCGATCAGTTCGTCTTCATACACCAAGGCTTCTCCTTGTTTAAGTTCTTTAATCTGCTGAACTACGGATTCTGTGGGAAGAAAATTGGTAACCAGAAAGAGACTTTCCTTTTCTTCCGGGTTTTTGAATTTATCCTGAAGATAATTCTCGGTGAAATAAGATATTTCCGTATTCTCCAGAATCTTCTGCCATCGTTCGGAAAAAGTAAGGATTCCGCAGCGCATGGCAGCAACAGGACGGGTAAAGGTGAGCGGAAGAAAATCTTCCCAGTATTGAGCATCTGAAAATACTAATTGCATTGGTATAGAAGTTAGAGATTAGAAGTTAGAAGTTAGAGGATGGAAGACGAAAGTCCTGCAGTATCTAATTTCCACTTAGGACAAAAATACAAAAATAGCTTTAATGAGAAGTTAGAGATTAGAAGTTAGAAATTAGTTTATGGTAGTCGTAGTATCAATACTTAACTTAGCCCATAACTACTTGTTCCGGGAAAATTTGTTTCGCAGCCCTACTAATTTCTAGCCTCTAACTTCTAATTTCTAGAATAAAAAAAGTCTCCCAAATATTGGAAGACTTCAGTATGTTGTATTAACAAAAAATTACTTAGCGAATTTTTTGTATTTGTTCATGAACTTATCAACTCTACCTGCAGTGTCAACTAATTTCACTTTACCAGTGTAGAAAGGGTGAGAAGTTGAAGAGATTTCCATTTTGATCAATGGATATTCTTGACCTTCAAACTCGATGGTATCTTTTGTTTCTGCAGTAGATTTGCAAAGAAACACTTCGTCGTTACTCATATCTTTGAAAACAACAAGTCTATAATTTTCTGGGTGGATTCCTTTTTTCATAATACAATTTTTAAAAAATTAAAGTTTGCTTTCGAAATAGTAATGGATATTTCTCTGCTAATTTTAGGTTGCAAAAGTACAACATTTTTTCAAATATCCAAATACTGAATCCAATATTTTTTGTTGATAAGAAATTCAAAGTATTTTCGTTAAATTTGGAATCTATTAAACTTTAATTTCAATGAAATTCAAACTATTACTGGCTTTTTCTTTCTGGATGCTTCTGATGGCAGTATCATGTAATAAGGATGAGATTACTTTTGATGCCCCTTCCCAGCAGCTGCGTTTTTCAGCAGACACGGTATTTTGTGACACGGTATATCATCAGGTACGTTCTGAAACCTATCTTGTAAAAGTATATAATAATGAAGACAAAGATGTTTTGATTCCAAGGATCAATCTGGAAAAAGGAAGTGCTTCCTTATACAGGATCAACGTAGACGGAAAACCCGGCTATGATTTCAAAGATGTGCCTTTGAGAAAGAAAGACAGCATGTATATTTTTGTTGAAATTGCTCCGGAAGCCACAGGACCGGAAGCTATTGCTGAAGATAAAATTCTTTTCAGCAGCGGGGCAGGCCAGCAGCATGTGACTTTATTTTCAGTGGTTCAGGATGCTGAATTCTTCATTGAAACCCCCACCAACCCTAATGTAATTGCTACTCACACTACATGGGATAAAACCAAAGCAAAGATTATTTATGGTAATCTTACCATCAATCCTAATATAACACTGGATATCCAACCAGGAACCAAAGTATATTTCCACACCAACAGCGGCATGAAAGTTTCCACAGGAGCTACTTTAAATATCAACGGAGCCCTAAATGACGAAGTAATCCTCCGTGGTGACAGAAATGACGAAAAACACGATACAATTCCTAAAAACTGGAATTCTATACGTATGGAAGCCAATTCTATTCTTAATATGAATTTTGCCCGCCTTTTCGGGGGAACCAGAGGCTTGGATATGAAGCAGAATACCGCGAATATCAGAAATTCCTTTATCCACAACTTCTTTGAATACGGAATTTATGCGGTAGGCTCTGCAGTAACAGCTAGCAATTTAGTGATGAACAATTGCGGTGAATCATGCATCGGGATCTTCAGAGGGGGAAATCACAGTTACACTCATTCTACTATTGCCAACTATTCTAAATCCATGGGTACATTCAACAGAAACGGAATCACCGCCACCAATGAATGGAAAAATGCATCCGGAACAACAGAACAGGGAGCGCTTCAGCGTCTTGATATTAAAAACAGTATTGTATTTTCAGACCGGGATAATTCCATCAATTTTGAACAGACTCCGGGACAGCAGTTTGAATTCATGATTCAAAATTCACTGATCAAATATTCAAATACTTCGGAAGCAGGTTTCAATTTCGACACGAATGTTAATGTGGTACAAAGTATTAAAAACGAAGATCCGCAGTTCCTCAATTATTTTGCTGCCAAGATGAATTTAAGGGTAAAAACAACGTCTCCGGCGAGAGGAAAAGGAAATGTAACCGTTGCAGGAACTGTCCCTATGGATATTGTGAATGTATCGAGAACAACAAATCCAACCTTGGGAGCTTATCAATAATGGAAATCACACAACTGCAGCAACAGGTGGACGAATGGATCAAAACCATTGGCGTCCGCTATTTTAATGAACTGACGAATATGGCTATGCTCACTGAAGAAGTGGGGGAAGTGGCCAGGATTATCGCCAGAAGATATGGTGAGCAGAGCGAAAAAGAAAGTGATAAAAGCAAGGACCTCGGAGAAGAGCTGGCAGATGTACTGTTTGTTACCTTATGTTTAGCCAACCAGACCGGAGTAAATCTGCAGAACGCTTTCGACAGAAAAATGAAGATTAAAACTGACCGTGATAAGGAACGGCATCAGAATAATGAAAAATTAAAGTAGAATGGATTTCAGATACAAGATATCAGATATCAGATTTTTAAGGTCTGTTATCTGATATCTGACGTCTAAGATCTTTAAACTGAAGAAATAATGAAGCTAGAAAAATCTAAATTATCAGCAGATAAGACAGTTCAGATCAGCGGTTCGAAAAGTATTTCGAATCGTTTATTGATTCTGGAAAGTTTATTTAAAAACATACAGATCGGGAATTTGTCTAATTCCCAGGACACGCAACTGCTGAAGAAAGCATTGTCCGAAAACACAGAAACCGTTGATATTCACCACGCAGGAACTGCCATGCGTTTCCTGACCTCCTATTATTCAACTTTTGAAGGAAAAACAACGATCCTTACCGGATCTAAAAGAATGAAGGAAAGACCCATCAAAAACCTGGTGAGCGCTTTAAGAGACCTGGGTGTAGAGATTGAATATTTAGAAAACGAAGGATTTCCACCATTAAAAATTACCGGAAAGAAAATCACTCAAAAGCAGGTGAATGTTCCGGCCAATATATCCAGCCAGTTCATCACTTCCCTTCTTCTGATCGCCGGAAAACTGGAAAACGGACTGGAGATTCATCTGGTGGGAGAAGTTACCTCAAGATCTTATATTGAAATGACCCTAGATATTCTGACCAGATTCGGAATTAAAAACAGCTTTGAAGGAAATACCATCAAAGTAGAGCATTTTGATGCAGATCAAGAATTATCTACCAACCATTATGAAGTGGAAAGCGACTGGAGCTCGGCCTCATATTTCTATTCTTTCGCAGCTTTGGGAAGAGAAACTATTCACCTGAAAAGCTTTTATAAAGAGTCTACACAGGGAGATTCTGCCATTGCAAAAATTTATGAAGAGTTTTTTGGAATTAAAACCATCTTTACGGAAGACCAACATCAATTAACACTTCAGCCGGATCCGGATTTTATTTTCCCGGAAAAAATTATCCTGGATATGAACAACTGCCCGGACATTGCACAAACCCTTTGTGTAACAGCTGCAGCATTAAAAATACCCTTTGACATTTCCGGACTTGGAACTTTAAGGGTGAAAGAAACAGACCGGCTTCAGGCTTTATATAACGAACTGAAAAAACTCGGCACTGAAACTGAAATTACAGACCTTACCATTAAATCTGTAAACTTTGGAGAACCGCAAGACACTATTTCCATCAGAACGTATCAGGATCACAGGATGGCGATGAGTTTTGCCCCGTTTTGCCTGATTAAAGAACTGAATATAGAAGAAGAAGATGTGGTGGAGAAATCTTACCCGATGTTCTGGAAGGATCTTGATGATTTGTTGATGTGATGATGAGTTGATGTGATGATGCGGTGATGTGACAATTTGGTAATTTGTAATGGATAATTTAAAATGTAATGCTATAATGAGAAAGTATATCCTGTTTTTTTGCCTGATGATTCCTCTTTCTTTCTGGGCGCAATATCTTCTTCCGAATGAAGAGACCCTGTTTTCATTCCAGACCAAGAATGGAAAGATGATGTCTTTGGTTAAGGATAAAAACAACGGATACATTCAATATAGATTTGGAAGTAAAGATCATGTGGAAATGGAATTCCCTGCCGAAAGGAATAAGGAAAGCTGGAAGAAATTCCACTACAATTCTTATATGAGAGGCGGAGGAAAGCAGAATGCGGGAATGGAAGTGGATAACCTTTTATTTAGCAACAACGGGTATCAATACGTTGTGTTCAGAACCTACTTTGCGGAGGATGAAAAGTATGCTGCGGGAATTATTATTACCGACGGCAAGGGGAAAGAAACCCGTATTCCCGCCAACTATAAAACCGTTAAAGGCTGTATTTGCCGTGTGGAAGACACCGGAATTATCCAAAAAGAGGATATTGGCTTAATATTTTAAACTGCAACTATGAAAAAGCTTTTGGTTTTTTCCATTCTGATCTTTTCCATCAGTTTCTATGCTCAAAACCTGAAGGATTTCTCTGTTCCGAAAGGATATGAGAAAATTGCAGAATCGAAAGGAGATCTGGATAAAGACGGAAAAGAAGAAACAATAGTTATTTTTAATATCACCACCAAAAGCATTTCAGCAGACCGGGAGGATTTTCCTAGAGTATTTTACATCCTAAAATATATAGACGGAAAACAGAAAATCTGGCAGCAGAACAGCACTTTTCTTTTTTCCAGCGGAACCGGTTTCTATCCGGAAAGTAATGCAGCGCCGGTAATTATCATTAGAAATAATAGCTTTTCCATCAAACAGGTCTTCAATACCAATTCGAGACATACCCAGACTTACAAGCATACATTCAGATTTCAGAACGGAGATTTTTATCTCATCGGTTCGCATTCCAGATTTGAAGATACCTGTGATTTCAATGACCTGAATGAAATTAATTTTTCTACAGGAAAAGTAATTATTGATCATCAATACTCTTCCTGCGAAGAAGAGGAAAAAGACATCCCAAAGGATGATCACAAGGAATTTGTTCATCCGTTTAAAACTTTAATAAAAATGAACAGTTTCAGGATTGGGGAAAACAAATTTAAAATCCCGGGATCGGATCAAGACTTATACTACTAACAATCAGAAATATAATGAGCAGAATTAAACTTCTGCTCATTTCTTTTTATACTTATCCACATAGTTTTCCACAGACTTATCCACAAGTTATCCTCGTTATTAATATCCCCGCTAAACCCTGTCAAGGTTTAAAACCTTGACAGGGTTTTCTCACCATCGAAATCGTTAACTAATAATTTAGTTTACTCTATTAACCCAGACAAATCATTTAGATGCAAATAAATAACAGAGTTCCTGTTTCTTTTTTTACATTTGCTGGAAATACGGTTAGTGTTGTAAAGAACAGTTCAGCAGTGCCCGGAAAAATTTAAAGTCTAAAAATTTATATACCATTCAATGACGATTATCATCACCGGAACCTCATCAGGAATAGGGTTTGTACTGGCCGAATATTTTGGAAAAAAAGGCCACAAAGTATACGGTTTAAGCCGAAAACATACGGAAAGTCAGTATTTCAAATCTATACCAACGGATGTGACAGATCATACTGCGGTCCAGAATGCCATTGCTGAAGTCTTAGAAACAGAATCCAGAATTGATGTTTTGATCAACAATGCCGGAATGGGAATGGTGGGAGCTGTGGAAGATTCTTCCAAAGAAGATATTCTGAAGCTGTTTAACCTGAATCTTGTGGGTTCTGTTCAGATGATGAGTGCCGTTCTCCCAAAAATGCGTGAACACAAATTCGGAAAGATCATTAATGTTTCCAGTATCGGAAGTGAAATGGGGCTGCCTTTCCGCGGATTTTATTCGGCATCGAAATCTGCGCTGGATAAAGTAACGGAGGCTATAAGATATGAAGTCTATCCATGGAATATTGAGGTGTGCTCGCTGCATCTTGGGGATATCAAAACCAATATTGCAGAAAACAGAGTAAGAACAAAGGTTTCCGAACCTTATAAAAACGTTTTCGATAAAGTATATGCATTAATGAACTCGCATGTGGGTGACGGAACTGAACCTCTGGAAGTCGCCGCTTACGTTGAAAACCTTTTGAATAAGAACAAGTGGAAGGCCCATTATTATTTTGGTAAATTCGGGCAGAAGATAGGCGTTCCTTTGAAGTGGATTCTTCCACAGGGAACTTATGAAAATCTGATGAAAAAGTATAATAAACTGGACTAAATTCAGTTATTAAAAAAATTATTTAATTCTGATTTAAACCATTAAGATCTGTTAAGTGGTTAAGGAAAATTAAGTGAGCTCCGCTTTTTAAATGAAGCACGGAAGTTAACTCTATTAATTCTTAAGACAGGAATGGTTTAAATAAATTGAACATTGAAGTTATTTTTAAAAATATTTTTTATCCTGTTCTGCGTTTTGCTACAAGCGCAGAAGAAGCAGTATTGGCTTATTGATACGGAGACCAATGTCCGGAAAAAGGTAAAAGATTCTGTTTCGGCTGTAAAGTTCCTGGATTCATTATCACAAAGCAATTATTTCTTCACCCAGCTGAAAGATGTCAAGGTGAAAGGTGACAGCACGGAAATTTTCTATGATAAAGGAAAAAATTTTAACGAAACCTATGTAGATCTTTCGGATTCTATTGCTTTAAAACTGAAAATCCAGAAAGATTTTTTCACCAAGAATTTAGACTCAACGAAGAAAAGCATCAATAAAAAATATATTGATGACGGATATGCCTTCAGCCGCCTTAAGTCCAAGTATAAAGGTCAGAAAAACGGCTATCCCGTTATTGAGCTGGATATCAATAAAAATGATA
Source organism: Chryseobacterium phocaeense (assembly GCF_900169075.1). NCBI lineage: Bacteria > Pseudomonadati > Bacteroidota > Flavobacteriia > Flavobacteriales > Weeksellaceae > Chryseobacterium > Chryseobacterium phocaeense. The sequence goes on along the minus strand of NZ_LT827013.1, from coordinate 19,687 downwards.
AACGTACCATAGATAACTTTGTTGTAAAAGGCTATGAAAGGGTTCCCAAAAGGTTTATCAAAAATCTGGAAAAAGAATTCAAAGGAAAAAGTTACGACGATAAAAATCTTTTAGCCATCAGCAAAAATTTCCAGAGTCACGCCTTTGTCAGTCTGGAACGGCCTCCGCAAACTTTGTTCACCAAAGATTCCACAAGTATTTATCTATTCATGGAAAAGAAAAAGACGAATACTTTTGACGGGGTAATTGGTTTCGGAAATGACAAGACAGAAAAATTTACCCTGAACGGAACCCTGAATGTCAATTTCAGGAATATGTTCAATGGTTTTGAAACCGTGAATCTTTACTGGCAGAGAAACCCTGATAAAGGACAGACCTTTGACCTTCAGACCGATATCCCGTATCTCCTTAAATCCAATGTTGGGATGAATCTGAAAGTGAATATTTTCAGACAGGATTCTACTTTTGCCAACGTAAAGTTCCTTCCGGCTTTCTACTATCACCTCAACAGCAGAAACAAGATCGGGCTCAGAGGAACCCTGGAATCCTCGAGTATTATTGACGAATTATATATCCAGGGGAAAGATTATAATAAGAAAGGATTAGGAATCTGGTTTGAAATGACGGAACCTACGGATATTGATCTGTTCCTGTACAAAACAAGGATCAACGCCGGCTACGATTATCTTACCTCGACCTATACCAAAGATAATATTAAAGCGAACCAAAACCAGTTCTACTTCTTCGGGGAGCATAATTACCATATATCCGGCAACCATTTCCTCAATATCAAAGGGGAAGGTGCGATGATGGATTCCAAAGTTGAGTTTTCAGCGAATGAATTGTACCGCTTCGGGGGCTGGAATTCCATGCGGGGTTTCAATGAAAAGTCCCTTGCTGCAGACTTTTACTATTATGCCGGGCTGGAATACCGCTACCTCATAGGAAGCCAGGCTTTCTTTGATTTCTTCGGGCAATACGGCCAGCTCAATAATAAATCCCTGAATGTGAAGCCCAAACTCTACAGTGTCGGCCTCGGATTTAATTTCTTTATTCCTATCGGGCTGATGAGTTTTCAGCTTTCCAATGGTAATGAGTTTGGAAATCCTTTTAAATTCAATGATATTAAAATCCATTGGGGAATCCTGAGTAGATTCTAAAGGATTTTTTATTTATACTCTTACACTCCTTTTTAAACGCAAAGTTATAATGCTACATGGTTAGTCTAAAGATAGCAAAGAGAAGTGACTGCGTCACTGAATAAGCTTAAAGATAAAACGCATGATTCATCAAATCAATTTTAATTGATTTCTTCTTTGCATTCTTAAAATCAAAAGTTACCTATTTAGTCTTTACGGGAAAAAACAGAATAAAATATTTCCGGTTTTCCACGGAACTATTAAGGCGGAAACCAACATTCTAATAAAAACAAATCTTCGGATATGAAAGAGGTTCTGACTTTATTATTATGTTAAATATTATTCTTAAAAAATATTAAAAAGTATTTTTATTTTAATACCACATTAAAACTCAGGTAACAGTGCACCGCTAAATTTGTCCTCAAAAAAATGAAGAAGACCTTAGCTACTTTTGCTGTTTTTTTACTCCCCCTTTATCTGACTGCACAGGAAATAAACATTTCCGGAAATGTAAAATCCGAGAGCGGCTCCAGCATGTCCGGCGTAAGTATCACCGACAAGAATACCGGAAAGACTGCGGTGACAGACGAAAACGGTAATTTTACCATCTCCGCTAATCCTAAAGACCTACTTGAGTTTTATGCTCCTGATTTCTCCATGTATACGGTGGAAGTATCTTCCCAAAGACAATATGCTATTGTCTTAAAAAAAGCGACTGAGAAGCAGATTGAAGGAGTAGTAATCACCGCTCTGGGTATCGCCAAAAAGAAAGAAAAGATCGGGTATGCCACCCAGGAAGTGGGCACTAAGCAGTTTGAAACCATCACTACTCCCAGTATCGGAAATTTATTCTCCGGACAGGTTGCCGGCCTGAATGTTTCGAATCCTACTGGTATGCAGCAGGCCCCACAGTTTACGCTGAGAGGAAATTCCAATCTTGTCTTTGTGATAGACGGTGTGATTGTTGAAAAAGAAGTGTTCCAGAATCTGGATCCGAATAATATCGAAAACATTAACGTTCTGAAAGGTGCGACAGCCTCTGCCCTTTATGGTTCCAGAGGAAGATACGGTGCGGTTTTGATCACCACTAAAAGCGCAAAAAAGAAAGGTTTTTCCGTAGAGTTTTCTCAAAATACAATGATAACCGCCGGATTTACCAATCTTCCGAAAACCCAGAACGAATATGGAAACGGCTCGCACGGTAAGTACGAATTCTGGGATGGTGCCGATGGTGGTGTGAATGACGGAGATATGATCTGGGGACCGAAATTTGTTCCGGGACTGAAAATTGCCCAGTGGAACAGCCCGATCAGGGATAAGATGACCGGACAGGTGATTCCGTGGTACGGAGCTGTAACAGGAACTCAGTACAATGATAAATCAAGATACGAAAGAGTTCCGATCGCCTGGGAATATCATGATAACCTGGATATTTTCCTGAAACCTGCGGTAATTAACAACAACAGTTTTGCTGTAAGCTATAAAAACAATAAAGATATCTACAGACTTTCCGGAAATTTCATGAATTACGACGACAGGATTCCCGGCTCTTACCTGCAGCGCTACGGAGTGAATTTCTCTTCTGAAAATCATCTGGGCGAAAAATTAACCTTTGATACCAAGTTTAATTTCAATCAAACATTTACGCCTAATATTCCCAATTACGATTACAACCCCAGCGGACATATGTATACCATCCTGATCTGGATGGGTGCTGATGTAGACGGAAGAGACCTTAAAAACCATATGTGGATCCCGGGGCAGGAAGGAAGAGCGCAGGCCAACTGGAATTACGCATGGTACAATAACCCATGGTTCGGGGCTGAATATTACAAGAATAAAAACAGGACCAACGTCATCAATGCCCAAACCGGTCTTGAGTATAAAGCGACTGAAGATTTCTCCGTAAAAGGAAAGATTTCCATCGTAGAAAATCACAACAAGCAGGAAATATTAAGTCCTTATTCTTATTTTAACTACAGTGCTCCGAGAAGTGGCGGTTATCTTTTGAATGATTCCAAAACCTGGAACATGAACTCCGATATCCTTGCCACCTACAAGAAAAAAATCTCTGATAATTTTGATTTTACGATCAATGCCGGAGGCTCTACATTTTATTATAAAAACGATATCGACAACGCTTCTACAGACGGTCTGAAGATCCCTGAGCTCTACACACTGGAAAATTCTACAGGAGCGGTAAAATACTTCGACTATCTTAAGGAAAAACTGATCTACAGTGCTTATTCCACGATTGATATCGGATTGTACAATGCTTTCTTCATCAACGTTTCAGGGCGTAATGACTGGTCTTCCACCCTTCCGAAAGCGAACAGGTCTTACTTCTACCCTTCCGCTTCAGTAAGTGCCGTTATTTCAAATCTTGTTAAAATGCCGGAAGCCGTTAACCTCCTAAAGCTATCCGCATCTTGGGCAAAGGTGGCGTACGATTTCCAGCCGTATTCCATCAGAAACTATTATCTGAACAGCCAGGGAGCTACTTTTAACGGGAATCCAATGTTCTATTATCCTACCACACTGAATGTCGAGAATTCCTTAAAACCGGAACAGACCAAATCCTATGAATTGGGATTAAGTGCCGGATTGTTCAAAAACAGGGTGACTCTGGATGTGACGTATTTCAGAACGCTGGATTATAATAATATCCTACAATTCCCTGCTGCTCCGTCATCTGCTTTCATCTCACAGTATGTAAACGGTAATGAATACACTACTAGAGGTCTGGAAATCTCTTTAGGGCTTGTTCCCGTGAAAACTGCTGATTTTACATGGAGATCTTTAATCAACTGGAGTACCTACGAACAGAAGCTGACTTCGATTTATGAAGATATGCCCAATTACAACAATATCAAGCTCGGGGAAAGAATGGACAGCTTCTATGATTATACCTGGAAAAAATCGCCGGACGGAAAAGTCATCCTGGATGCCAAAACCGGAATGCCTACAAGGGCAGATGCTCCAAGCAACCTGGGACATTTTAACCCTGACTGGACCTTTGGTTTCAACAACACTTTTAAATATAAAAAGCTAACCCTGAACATCGGAATTGATGGAAGTATCGGAGGTGTAATGAGATCTCAGGTGGTAGAAAAAATGTGGTGGGGAGGAAAACACCCGAATTCAACAGCCTACAGGGATCTTGAATACGCCAATCCGGGAACCTATTATTTTGTACCGGATGGTGTAAATTATGATGCCGCTACAGGAACATATACTCAGCATACAAAACCGATCAGCTTCCAGGACTGGGCACAGAATTATCCTTACCAGGCAAGGGTAACGGAAGACGAAAGCAAATTGTTTGCGAATGTTTTCGACCGTACGTTCATCAAACTGAGATCCGTAGTCCTGGAATATGACTTCTCTTATCTCCTTAATCCAAAAGGAATGATCAAGAATTTCACGGCTAATATTTCAGCATACAACCTGGCGATGTGGAAAAAATCCAAAAACCTATACTCTGACCCGGATTACCAGCTTAAGAAAAGAGATGACAATGATATCCAGGATCCTTCCAGCAGATGGATCGGAATCGGATTTAACCTTAAATTTTAATGAATAAGTATCTGAACAATGAAAAATATAAATACTGCGGCGAAACTGCAAAATGGTAAAAAGGCAAAATGGCTAAGAAGATTCAGTATAAAAACTGCTGCTTTGGCAGGAATACTGATGCTTGCCTCATGTGAAACCGATCTGGATAAGATCAATGAAAACCCGAATGACAAAGCTTCTGTAGATCCTAAAGTTCTGCTGACCTACGTTTCAAAAAATGCTTTCCAGGTCAATGGAGACAATATGTATGCTTCAAGAATGATGATCGGGACGGATGGTGAAAATACCTACCAGTACATGAAATGGAACGATGCCTCTTTCGATGTATACACCACAGGGATTCTGAACACCGTAAAAATGATGCAGGAAGCTGAAAAGATCAGCAATAAAAATTATGCTGCCATCGGTAAATTCTACAGGGCTTATTACTTCTTTAATTTAAGTTTAAAATTCGGAAGCATCCCTTACACAGAAGCCGCAAAAGGTGAAGCCGGAATTACACAACCGAAATACGACAGCCAGGAAACCGTAATGGCCGGAATTTTATCCGAACTGAAAGAAGCCAATGATCTTATCAATACCAACGATAAAATTGAAGGCGATATTATCTACAACGGCGATGCTACAAAATGGAAAAAACTGATCAATTCCTTCCGTCTGAAGATTCTGATCACCATGTCTAAAAAAACAACCCTGGGAAGCTATAATGTTGCTTCTGAATTTTCATCTGTTGCAGCAAACCAGCCGTTAATGACTTCTATTACAGACAATGGGGAACTTAAATTTGCTGATGCAGCAGATAGCCGATACACAATGTTCAACAGCAGCGGTTACGGGTCCAGTTTATATATGGCAGATTATTTCATCAATCTGTTTAAAGCCAGACAGGATCCCCGCTTGTTCACTTTCGCAGCCCAGACCACAGGCGCAAAAGAAGCAGGAAAACCCCTTACAGACTATACAGGATATAATGGTGGAAATCCAACTTCTCCCTATTCTGATAATGCAGCCCTGATCACTGCCAAAAATATCTCCAAAGTAAATGACCGCTTCTATAAAGATGCTACGAATGAGCCTTCATCCGTTCTGAGCTATTCCGAACTTGAATTTATTCTTGCTGAAGGAGCTGCCAGAGGATGGATTTCCGGATCGGCAAAAACCCATTACGACAATGCCATTAAAGCAAGCTTCAGTTTTTATCAGACCTACGTAAAAAATCCGGGACAGTATTTCTCAGGATTTGATGTCAATCAGTATCTGGCAACCCCGCTTGTGGTTTTCAATGATGCTGCTCCGCTTGAAACCCGTCTGGAAAAAATTATGACCCAGAAATATATGACGATGTTCCACCAGGGACAATGGACTTCATATTATGATTACCTGAGAACAGGATATCCAAACTATCCTCTGCAGGCTGGTGTTACAGCTCCGTTCAGATTCAGATATCCACAGGCTGAGTACAACTACAACAGCAACAACCTGAAAGCTGCTCTGGTCGCTCAGTACGGAGGAAACGACAATATCCGCTCCAAGCCGTGGTGGCTTCAGTAAGGAACTCAAAATTTTTATAAAAACTTATAAACCGCAGGAAAATCCAGTTAACTTGCGGTTTATTTCTAATTTAGATTGAACATGAACAGAAGAGAATTTTTAGAAAAATCAAGCCTTTTGCTGGCCGGATTGGGAACTTCAAGTGTTCTTCATCCTGCTATTTTAAAAGCACTGGCTATTGAGCCTGCCGCACTGTCCACTTTTTATGATGCAGAACATGTAGTGATTCTGATGCAGGAAAACCGATCATTTGATCATGCCTTTGGAGCTTTAAAAGGCGTGAGGGGATTTCTGGACAAAAGAGCATTTGTAAAACAGGACGGCCATTCCGTTTTTTTTCAAAAAGATGATTCGGGAAAATATGCTTCCCCGGCAAGATTAGATCTTAGAAATACAAAATCTACGTGGATGAGTTCTCTGCCTCACTCATGGAGCGACCAGCAGAAAGCTTTAAACAAAGGAAAATACGACCGGTGGCTTCAGTTTAAAGCGTCCGGAAACAAAGATTATAAAAATATTCCGCTTACGCTGGGTTATTACAACCGTGAAGACCTTCCTTTTTACTACCAGCTGGCGGATGCATTTACGATATTTGACCAGTATTTCTGTTCATCCCTGACAGGAACTACACCCAACCGTCTATTTCACTGGTCCGGAACACTCAGGGAACAGCAAAATGGCAAGGTAAAGGCTAATGTTTACAATGAAAATATAGATTATGACAAGGCTAAGCAGGCCCACTGGAAAAGCTTTCCTGAAATTTTAGAAGAACAGAATCTCTCCTGGAAAATTTATCAGAATGAGATCAGTCTACCCAAAGGAATGTCCGGTGAACAGGAAGCCTGGCTGAGTAATTTCACCGATAATCCTATTGAATGGTTCTCAAAATTCAATGTGAAATTTTCAAAAGGCTATTATCAGAATATTCCCAAGATTATTGCTTATCTGAAAGAAGAGATGGGTAAAAAACCGGAGCAGAAGAAAAGATTTGAAACCCTGATTGCAGAGCTTGAAGAAGATAAAACCCAATATACTCCTGAAAATTATGCTAAGCTTTCACAGCTGGAGAAAAACCTTCACGAAAAGGCATTTACTACCAATATCAACGATCCTGATTACTGGAATCTGGAGATCGGGAATGATGAAAACGGAGAAAGACTGGTGGTTCCCAAAGGAGACGTTCTGTTCCAGTTCCGGAAAGATGTGGAGGATAAGAAGCTTCCGCTGGTTTCATGGCTGGTTGCCCCTGAGCATTTTTCTGATCATCCCGGATCGCCATGGTATGGTGCCTGGTATATTTCGGAGGTGCTCAATATCCTGACTAAAGATCCTGAAACGTGGAAAAAAACAATTTTCATTATCAATTATGATGAGAACGATGGGTATTTTGATCATGTTCTTCCTTTTGCACCACCGATGAACCCAAGTCAGCCGATCGATATGAATGGCAAAGAAGGGGTAGAATATGTGGATAAATCCCAGGAATATATGTCTGTTCTTCCCTTGAAAGATCATGAAAGGATAGAGGGAACAGTCGGTTTAGGTTACCGGGTCCCTATGATTATTGCTTCTCCGTGGACGAAGGGAGGTTTCGTTAATTCTGAAGTTTCGGATCATACTTCTGTGCTGCAGTTTCTGGAGAAATTCATCCATAAAAAATTCAGTAAAGATGTTAAGGTTAATAATATCAGCGACTGGAGGAGAGCGGTCTGCGGAGATCTTACTTCCGCTTTTAATTCTTCTGACACAAAAGCTCCCAAAATGGATTATCTTGATCAGAAAGATTACGCAAAAACCATCAATGCAGCCAAAACCAAGCCTGTGCCTGATCTGAAATGGCACAGTGAAGATGAAATCAGTGACCAATTACTTGACCTTCAGGAAAGAGGGACCAAACCTTCCCATGCACTTCCCTATCATTTTCATGTCAATTTCGGGAACGGAAAGATCAGAATGACCAATTTGAAAGACACGGGAGTTCCTTTGTTGATTTATGACAGAACCCAATTTAACAGTAAAGATTATTATTTTTCCTATGCCCTGTATGCAAAACAGGAGCTGTCTCATCCCGTTAATCCTGGAAAATATGATCAGGAAGTTTTCGGACCTAATGGTTTCTTCCGTAAATTCAGTGGAAATAGTCACCCTGAAATAGAAGTACAGTTCATCAGTAATGGTACGAAAAACGAAGCTGAACTTTTTTTCAAAACAAAAGGAAGTGCATCAGTCATTCTCGAAGATCTGTATGAGAAGAGCAAAAAGACAATTTCCCTGCAGCATCCTGAAGAAAAAATACGGCTTGATCTCAATAAAAATAAAGGCTGGTACGATGTAAAAATAACATTCAACGACCAGCTCTGGCATTTTGCAGGAAGAGTGGAAACCGGAAAAGTTTCTATTTCGGATCCGCACTGGATGTAGTATGGAAGATTACTAAAGCTGAAAGCCTTGCCCAAATTTGGGCAAGGCTTTTCTTATGACTGTAGTCATAGCTTTACACTGGTCTTTTATATAATTTGCATATAAATATTTCACGCATAATAAAATACCGTGATTAAATTAATATTGATATTTAAAATATAGGATTTTATTTTTATAATTTATTGATTTTTATTAAATTCACTTAACTAATTTACCAACATCATGAAAAAATCAAACTTAAGCCTTGCAGTATGCCTGATCGGTGCTGCATTTTCCGGCGGCCTGAAAGCACAAGACACCAATACGGACAACCACACCATTACCATTTCAGTTCCTGAAGTTGCACTGGTAGACATTGAGCCTGCAGCAACCAAAAACATTACTTTAGGATTCAGCGCGCCTACTGAAGCTGGTAACCCGGTTACGGCGGCGCCCTCAAACAATACATTGTGGCTGAATTATTCATCTATAAAATCAGTAGCAGATCCTACCCGTAACGTATCTGTAAAAGTGAATGCACTGATCCCGGGGATTGACATTCAGGTGACAGCTGCTGCTGCAACAGGAAGTGGTGCGGGAACATTGGGAACACCGGCAGCCCAGCTTATATTAAGTGCAGCAGACCAAACCATCATTTCAGGGATAGGAAGTGCCTATACAGGAAACGGAGCGAATAACGGACACAATCTTACGTATGCTCTTGCAGCCGGAAGCGGCCCTGGAGGAGTTGCTGCGTATGCTGATCTGCAGGCAACGGCCACTACTGTAGCTACAGTTACCTATACGATTTCCGATAACTAACCCGGATTCTCACTTTTAAAGTAAAAACAAGAAGAATTTGCCTGTCAGTTTCTTCCTGGTTTACTATTGCTTATTATTTAACTCTAAACTTTACATGATCATGATAAAGCGCATCTTCTTATTGATGTTTTTAATGCTGCAGTTTTGCTTTCTACAAGCTGGTATTGTTGTTCTTAACGGCCTTACCCATACTTATAAAGTGGAAAACGGAAAAGTGTATAAAGGAAAAATTGCGATAGAAAATACAGGCAGCAAATCCCAGAGTGTAAAACTGTTTTTGCAGGATTTTACTTATGAGGCGGATGGCTCCATTCATTATTCTTCCATTCGTACCAATACCAGAACCAATAGTGGATGGATCAAGCTTAATACGAACCTCATTACTTTAAAAGGAAAAGAAAAAACTGAGGTTTTTTACGAAATTACTGTTCCCGACCAGCCTGCCGGTCCCGGAAGTTACTGGAGCGTAATCATTGTGGAACCTGTAGAGGATATAAAACCAAGCAATGATCAGGCAGGGGTAAACATCACCTCGGTAATCCGCTACGCTATTCAGGTGATCACCGATTATGACACCGAAAAAGCAAAACCTGACCTTAAATTCGAAAGTGTAAAAATAGAGAAAGAAGAAGGAAAACAGACCGCAAAAATTGCAGTAGCTAATAACGGTAATCTGTACTGTAAACCAACGGTATCTCTTGAAATCTATAACCGGAAAACCGGGGAGCGGCTCGGAAACTACACAAGTATTGCCATGGGGCTGCTGCCGCAGACCTCCAAATCATTTCATATTGATATCAGCAAAGTTCCGGCGGATCTGTACAAAGCGGTGCTCATTGCTACCGATGAAGAAGAAAACGCCTTTGCACTCAATGTGGAGCTAGAAGTAAAGAATGATTAAAAACTGGATTTTATATATCGTCCTGTTCACCCTTTTCCCGGCACTTATTTTTTCTCAACGTCAGCCAAATCAGTTGGCCAGTAAAAAAGATAGTTTAATGCCGGGCATGTCCACATCTATTTCTTTCGCATTGGAAAACACCGCAGCAGAAAACAAAACATATGATCTCACGGTTACTACTTCAAGTCCCGTCATCGCTCCCATTCTGGCAAAGGCGGAATTTAAAATTGAAGCGAATGAGAAAACCGTTTATCTGGTCCCCATCCGCATTGCAGCTGAAGCGGCCCAGGGTACTTATTCTGTTATTCTTAACGGGACAGACCGTAATGACGGAACCTCTTTTACAAAAACATCCTGGATTCATATTTCCGGAAACAGGAAGCTTACCCTCGCCTCATTAAACTCACCTGAGTTTATAAGGGCTGGAGAAACAATTCACGCTTCCTTTCTTTTAAAAAACAATGGGAATGTCACTGAAAAACTGATTCTGGAAAGCAAGAATGCCATAGTAGATCATGATGCCTCTATCACATTAGCTCCCAATGAATCCAAAGTGATCAACATTTATAAAATTACCAATGCTGAGCTTGGACAGAACGAATTTCAGAATCTCAGCCTTTCAGTGTATTCAAAGGATAATCCAAAAGAAAACCAAACCGCTTACATTAGCACTAAAGTTATATCAGTAAGACCTGCAGAAGATGACATATACCATAGGTTACCTATTGCTGCTTCCCTTTCTTTTATTGGAATGAAGAATATGGGTATTTATGATGATGGATTTCAGGGTGAAATTTATGGTAAGGGAACTTTGGACAAAGACAATAAAAACCAGATCGAATTTCATGCAGTAACGGCGAACCCCGTTGAGTTCAATTCCTTTACTCAATACGAAGAATATTTTATCAATTATAAAAGGGATAATTTCTTTGTACATCTGGGAGACAAAACCTATTCTGCTTCTTATTTAACTGAATTTGCAAGATACGGCCGTGGTGCAGAAGTCCGGTATGATTTTAAAAGATTCAGCCTGGGAGGTTTTTATAATCATCCACGGTTTTTCAGGGATATAAAGGATGAATTCAATGTGTATTCCACCTTTAAAATTAGGAAAGAATCGGAGATTACCGCCGGATACCTGTATAAAATTCCAAGGAAGGAAGAAATGAATTTTGGAAATCTAAGACTGGATTCTGAAGCTCATCTTCCGTACACTGCCGGAAAGTTCAGGATCTCAAAAAACATCACAGTTTCCGGGGAAGCTGCCTACAGTAAAACCGAGCAGATGGAAGGGACAGCCTATATGGGGCAGGCACAGGTATCTTTTGAACGGCTTAACGGAAATATTATGTATATGAGGGCCAGTCCGGAATTTGCTGGCTATTTTACCAATACCAGTACGTTTACAGGATATATTCAATATAAAATTTCAAAAAAGATCAATGCATTTGGAAATTATATCCGTGATGCTAAAAATTTTCAACGGGATACTTTATTTTATGCAGCTCCATACAGGGATTTTCTCCAGTATGGGCTTCAATACAGATATATTCCTACTGGTTTTATAACGCTCTATCATGGATTCCAAAAATACCAGGACCGTCTGGAACCGAAACAGTTTGATTATAATGAACGCTATTTTAAAGTAAGCATTGATCAGCAGATAGGGATGTTCCAGGTAAATCTACAGGGACAGTTTGGAAAAACGGATAATTATCTGAGCGGATTCAGTGGAAATTCCAGTTTTTATACCACGAATATTGCGTTTGAAAAGTTTAAAACCTCTTTCAATATTTATGCGAGTTATTCCATCACATCACGTTATCAGATGCAGAATGACAAGCAGGTTTATTATGGAGCAAGGATTTTAAGCCGGTTTTCCGACAAAACCAGTCTGAGCCTTTTTTATCAGAATAATTATATGCCGGAAGAATATTTCAGGGACCGGAATCTATTTGAAATTTTATTTCATCAGCAGCTATTTCCCGGCAGTGAGCTTGATCTTTCAGGAAGATATTCTTTGCAGCGCGGCCAGCTGGGTAATAAAGATTTTATATTTTCACTGCGGTATACTTTACGCCTTAATGTGCCTGTTCAGAAAACTGCTGAATATACTTCCTTATCCGGAAATATCAGCAATCTCGGTGTAAGGAAGACGGGAGGTATTAAACTGATGCTGGGAAGTTATTTATCCATTACCGACAATAACGGGAACTACTTGTTCAAAAATGTTGTTCCGGGAGATTACTTTCTTGAAATAGACCGTTCTACAGCAGAGATTAATGACATAACTGATATTTCTTTACCTGCTTCACTCCATCTAGCCGGGGAAGAAAATACGTTCAATTTCGGATTAACTACTGCAGCAACGATTAAAGGAAATATCCAGCTTTCGGAAAATGATAAAGAGCAATACAGCTTTGCCCAGTTCCAGCCTAAAACAGAAAAAAAGAAAAAACAGAGCATCATCATCGAAGCTACAAAAGGTGAACAGACGTACCGGAAAATAGCATTTATCGGTGATTCTTTTGATTTTACTTATTTACGTCCCGGAGAATGGAAAATCAAGCTTTACAGGAATGGTCTTGACAAGCGATATAAAATAGCAGTGGATTCATTTCAGTTTAATCTTAAGCCTTCAGAAATACAAAATATAGAGATTCACATTATAAAACAGCAGAGCGAAATTAAATACCAGCAGGAAACAATAAAGGTAGGATACAACAAAGTAAAAAAGAAGCCATGAAGTTAAAAGAATATATATTAGGTCTGATATTTTGTATGGTATCCGGAATTTTGCAGTCACAGACTTTAGTTTCGGTCTCCCTGCCTGTAGTAACTTTACTGGATGTGGAGCCTGCTGGAACATTAACACTGAATTTTACGGCTCCTACTGAAGCAGGACAGGCCTTGACCGCTCCTGCTGCCAACACCACGAAATGGATCAATTATACTTCTGCTATAGCATCCGGCGGGCTGACAAGGAGGGTTACCGCTTCCATTAATCAGGTAATTCCCGGCGTTAGTATAAGAATACAAGCTGCTGCTGCCTCAGGAGCTGGCGGAGGCACCTTAGGGACATCATCAGGGTTGGTTACGCTATCCACAACCGCAGCAACTATTATTACAGGGATAGGAGGTGCTTTTACCGGAACCGGAGCCAATAATGGTCACAGACTTACGGTAAGCCTTGCGGTAAATACCTATGCCAATCTTTCATCACGAACAAACACTCCTGTCGTTATTACGTATACCATTACCGAATAAATTAAAAGAAATGAAAAGTTCAAACCTTACTACCTTCCATAAAAAATTCTCTGCAAAATATATATGTATTGTTTTGTTTATTCTGCTTAGCCAAATCAGTAAAGCACAATCAGTAACAGTTTCCGGCACCAACTGGACCCCGAGTATTCCTACGATTACTGAGGCAGGGAGTAACTATGCCGGGACGTATCAGAGTGCTACCAACCAGGTGATTCTCGGAGTCAGTGTCCCTTTGTTATTAGGTAACGGGAAGGTGTCCATCCACTATGAGCCCAATCCTACTTGGAATAATTCCCTGGTATTATCAGCCAAAAGAACCAGCAACGGTACAACGCTATGTGCACTGTGTACGATAACAGGAGGAACCGCTTATCAAACTGTTACCCAGACAGCTATTGAATTGTTTAGGGTACAAGCTGTATTGTCACTTGCTTCGTATACAGGGATTAATGTTCAGCTGCAATTAAGTGGCGTATCTGTAACGATTCCCGCAGCCAGCTATAACAGCAAAGTAGTATTCACAATAAGTGGAATCTAAATTTATAATTGATCAATAATGATTGATAATTGATTTGAACAGAGTATGGATACTGGGTATTCATTACTCATTACCCTATTACCTATTGCTTATTGCTTATTGCTTATTGCTTATTGCTTATTGCTTATTGCTTATTGCAAAGGTAATGGGATGTGGATCTCTGATAGGTACCAAACAAAAAACGTCTCACACAAAACTGTATGAGACGTTTTAATAAAAACTGGCGGCGGCCTACTCTCCCGCTTGTCGCAGTACCATCGGCGCTGGTGGGCTTAACTTCTGTGTTCGGAATGGGAACAGGTGAGCCCCACCGCTAAAACCACCCTAAAGAAGGTATATATTGTACAATGTCGGATGTATCATGTACAATGTATTTACATTATACTTTCTACAACCTACAGGGTACAAGTTTTAAGCGATAAAAACTTTCACAAAGACAAAACCTTTACTGCGCATAAAAGGCTTGTTATATAGCAACCATAGGCTATAAATCTACGGGTAATTAGTACTACTCGGCTATGCTGTTACCAGCTTTACACCTGTAGCCTATCAACGTCGTCATCTACAACGACCCTTAAAAGATGTCTCATCTTGAGGCGAGTTTCGCACTTATATGCTTTCAGTGCTTATCTCTTCCAAACATAGCTACTCAGCGGTGCACCTGGCGGTACAACTGATACACCAGAGGTTTGTTCAATTCGGTCCTCTCGTACTAGAATCAAGCCCTCTCAAACATCTAACGCCCGCAATAGATAGAGACCGAACTGTCTCACGACGTTCTGAACCCAGCTCGCGTGCCACTTTAATGGGCGAACAGCCCAACCCTTGGGACCTTCTCCAGCCCCAGGATGTGACGAGCCGACATCGAGGTGCCGAACCTCCCCGTCGATGTGAGCTCTTGGGGGAGACTAGCCTGTTATCCCCGGAGTACCTTTTATCCTATGAGCGATGGCCCTTCCATACGGAACCACCGGATCACTATGTCCTGCTTTCGCACCTGATCGACTTGTTGGTCTCACAGTCAAGCACCCTTATGCCATTACACTCTACGCACGGTTACCAAGCGTGCTGAGGGTACCTTTGAAAGCCTCCGTTACTCTTTTGGAGGCGACCACCCCAGTCAAACTACCCACCACGCAATGTCCTTCAATATGAAGTTAGGCTCCAAGTAAGTAAAGGGTGGTATTTCAACGTTGGCTCCACCAACACTAGCGTGCCAGCTTCAAAGCCTCCCACCTATCCTACACATTACTTACTCAAAGTCAATACGAAGTTATAGTAAAGGTTCACAGGGTCTTTTCGTCCCATTGCGGGTAATCGGCATCTTCACCGATACTACAATTTCACCGAGCTCGTGGCTGAGACAGTGCCCAGATCGTTACACCATTCGTGCAGGTCGGAACTTACCCGACAAGGAATTTCGCTACCTTAGGACCGTTATAGTTACGGCCGCCGTTTACTGGGGCTTCAGTTAATGCCTTCGGTTTAACCCTAAGCACCTTCCTTAACCTTCCAGCACCGGGCAGGTGTCAGACCCTATACAGCATCTTTCGATTTAGCAGAGTCCTGTGTTTTTGATAAACAGTCGCCTGGGCCTCTTCACTGCGGCCACCATTGCTGATGGCGTCTCTTCTTCCGAAGTTACGAGACTATTTTGCCTAGTTCCTTAGCCACGACTCACTCGAGCACCTTAGGATTCTCTCCTCGACCACCTGTGTCGGTTTTGGTACGGGTTGCTTCACTTCGGCTTTTCTTGGATCCGAGTTCACTACAGCAGCTTCGCCCGAAGGCTAGGCCTTGACTATTCCGTCAGTCTCCAGTAGCTACATCGAACCGTCCCCTTTTTAGTGTGAGCAAGTATGGGAATATTAACCCATTGTCCATCCACTACCCCTTTCGGGTTCGCGTTAGGTCCCGACTAACCCTCAGCTGATTAGCATGGCTGAGGAAACCTTAGTCTTTCGGTGAGGGGGTTTCTCGCCCCCTTTATCGTTACTTATGCCTACATTTTCTTTTCTGTCCGCTCCACAATACCTCACGATACTGCTTCAGCGCAAACAGAATGCTCTCCTACCAGATGTATTAATACAAATCCATAGCTTCGGTAATATGTTTATGCCCGATTATTATCCATGCCGGACCGCTCGACTAGTGAGCTGTTACGCACTCTTTAAATGAATGGCTGCTTCCAAGCCAACATCCTAGCTGTCAATGCAGTCCAACCGCGTTGCTTCAACTTAACATATATTTGGGGACCTTAGCTGTTGGTCTGGGTTCTTTCCCTCTCGGACATGGACCTTAGCACCCATGCCCTCACTGCCGCAGAACATTTATTAGCATTCGGAGTTTGTCAGGAATTGGTAGGTGGTGAAACCCCCGCATCCAATCAGTAGCTCTACCTCTAATAAACTCATTTGCGACGCTGCACCTAAATGCATTTCGGAGAGTACGAGCTATCTCCCAGTTTGATTGGCCTTTCACCCCTACCCACAGGTCATCCGAAGACTTTTCAACGTCAACCGGTTCGGTCCTCCACTCTGTGTTACCAGAGCTTCAACCTGCCCATGGGTAGATCACAAGGTTTCGCGTCTAATCCTACTAACTAACTGCCCTATTCAGACTCGCTTTCGCTCCGGCTCCGGTACTTAATACCTTAACCTCGCTAGTAAAATTAACTCGTAGGCTCATTATGCAAAAGGCACGCCGTCACCCAACTTGTGGGCTCCGACCGCTTGTAGGCGTACGGTTTCAGGTTCTATTTCACCCTTCTATTCGAAGT
Source organism: Chryseobacterium phocaeense (assembly GCF_900169075.1). NCBI lineage: Bacteria > Pseudomonadati > Bacteroidota > Flavobacteriia > Flavobacteriales > Weeksellaceae > Chryseobacterium > Chryseobacterium phocaeense. The sequence continues at coordinate 2,714 of NZ_LT827013.1, read as the reverse complement.
GCTTTTCACCTTTCCTTCACAGTACTTGTTCACTATCGGTCTTTCAGGAGTATTTAGCCTTGGAGGATGGTCCCCCCATATTCAGACAGGATTTCACGTGTCCCGCCCTACTCATTTATCATCTAAATATGCCTTTCAAATACGGGGCTATCACCCGCTATGGCTGTTCTTTCCAGAACATTCTTTTAAACATATTAAGACTTTTGGGCTAATCCGCTTTCGCTCGCCGCTACTTACGGAATCTCTTCGATTTCTTTTCCTCCGGGTACTTAGATGTTTCAGTTCTCCGGGTTTGCTTCCCCTAAGGGATGACATATCTTCAATATGCCGGGTTGCCCCATTCGGACATCTGCGGATCAAGTCGTGTGTGCCGATCCCCGCAGCTTTTCGCAGCTTACCGCGTCCTTCTTCGCCTCTGAAAGCCTAGGCATCCGCCATACGCCCTTAACGATTTCTTTCCTATTTTTGGTTACTCAAGCGCTCTTATGCGCTCGGTTTTCTCTTTGTGATGTCTTTACCGTTAATGTCAATGATCTTTAATGCTTGTATTAATGTATTATGTACAATGTAAAATGTACGGCTCTCGTACTTTTTTGATACATTTTCCATAAATACCCTCATACAGTGTACTCTATACTTTCGTACGTGGTACAATTCGTGGAGAATAAGGGAGTCGAACCCTTGACCTCCTGCGTGCAAGGCAGGCGCTCTAGCCAGCTGAGCTAATTCCCCCTCTAGTTAAGATTAAATGATTAAAAGATTTAATGATTAAATAATTAACGCTCGCTAATGTTTTAATCTTTCAATTTTTTAATATTTAAATCCCTTTAATTAGTAGTCTCGGGCAGGCTCGAACTGCCGACCTCTACATTATCAGTGTAGCGCTCTAACCAGCTGAGCTACGAGACTTTGTTATGAGTAATGGGTGATGAGTAATAAGTAATATTTTAATATCCTTTTTTTCCTCGCTTCATTCTCAATCTCTTCCCTTTTACTAATTTCTAGTGGGTTTTATTTTATAATTGATAGATGATGATTGATGTTTTATCAGTGATCAATTATCATTTATCTTTTATTTATATCAACCAAATAAAAAACTAAAGCTTAACTTTAAGCAGAATCAATGTACATCACTGTACTTAATTTTGTTTAACGTTCTTCAACGCTCTAAAATGAGATGTTCCAGCCGCACCTTCCGGTACGGCTACCTTGTTACGACTTAGCCCTAGTTACCTGTTTTACCCTAGGCAGCTCCTGTTACGGTCACCGACTTCAGGTACCCCAGACTTCCATGGCTTGACGGGCGGTGTGTACAAGGCCCGGGAACGTATTCACCGCGCCATGGCTGATGCGCGATTACTAGCGATTCCAGCTTCATAGAGTCGAGTTGCAGACTCCAATCCGAACTGAGACCGGCTTTCGAGATTCGCATCCAGTCACCTGGTAGCTGCCCTCTGTACCGGCCATTGTATTACGTGTGTGGCCCAAGGCGTAAGGGCCGTGATGATTTGACGTCATCCCCACCTTCCTCTCTACTTGCGTAGGCAGTCTCACTAGAGTCCCCAACTTAATGATGGCAACTAGTGACAGGGGTTGCGCTCGTTGCAGGACTTAACCTAACACCTCACGGCACGAGCTGACGACAACCATGCAGCACCTTGAAAAATGTCCGAAGAAAAGTCTATTTCTAAACCTGTCATTTCCCATTTAAGCCTTGGTAAGGTTCCTCGCGTATCATCGAATTAAACCACATAATCCACCGCTTGTGCGGGCCCCCGTCAATTCCTTTGAGTTTCAGACTTGCGTCCGTACTCCCCAGGTGGCTAACTTATCACTTTCGCTTAGTCTCTGAGTCCGAAAACCCAAAAACGAGTTAGCATCGTTTACGGCGTGGACTACCAGGGTATCTAATCCTGTTCGCTCCCCACGCTTTCGTCCATCAGCGTCAGTTATAGTTTAGTAACCTGCCTTCGCAATTGGTGTTCTAAGTAATATCTATGCATTTCACCGCTACACTACTTATTCCAGCTACTTCAAATATACTCAAGACATGCAGTATCAATGGCAGTTTCACAGTTAAGCTGTGAGATTTCACCACTGACTTACACATCAGCCTACGGACCCTTTAAACCCAATAAATCCGGATAACGCTTGCACCCTCCGTATTACCGCGGCTGCTGGCACGGAGTTAGCCGGTGCTTATTCGTATAGTACCTTCAGCTTTCCACACGTGGAAAGGTTTATCCCTATACAAAAGAAGTTTACAACCCATAGGGCCGTCATCCTTCACGCGGGATGGCTGGATCAGGCGCTAACCCATTGTCCAATATTCCTCACTGCTGCCTCCCGTAGGAGTCTGGTCCGTGTCTCAGTACCAGTGTGGGGGATCACCCTCTCAGGCCCCCTAAAGATCGTAGACTTGGTAGGCCGTTACCCTACCAACTATCTAATCTTGCGCGTGCCCATCTTTATCCACCTCAGTTTTCAATTCCAAATGATGCCATCCGGAATATTATGGGGTATTAATCTTCCTTTCGAAAGGCTATCCCCCTGATAAAGGCAGGTTGCACACGTGTTCCGCACCCGTACGCCGCTCTCTCTGTTCCGAAGAACAAATACCGCTCGGCTTGCATGTGTTAGGCCTCCCGCTAGCGTTCATCCTGAGCCAGGATCAAACTCTCCATTGTATGTTTTTCCTGACCCGCTCAAAGTTT
>NZ_LT827012.1 GCF_900169075.1 Chryseobacterium phocaeense | reverse complement strand
TTTTATCTGAATAAAAATTAAAAGCTTTTTTCTTTGTATCCTTTTTAAGTAGTTTAAATAATTTCGCTTCTTTAATAGCTCTCCTGCGCTTACCAAATACTCTCGTTTTCAGTGGGGCAAAGATACACCCTTATTACCTCACAAAACAAGTTTATTTAACATAAAATTCATATACAGCGAGGATTGGGGATAAGTATCCACATAAGGCTCTGGTTTAATGCAAGCTGCATATAATATGGAGTTATCCACATTAAGGAGATATCAGATTAGCATTGGAAAGTCTGCTTATAAATCTTGGAATAATCGGAGAGGAAATGGATCAAAGCTGTGAATGTAGCTGGGTACAGGGTTGCAAAAAAAGGTATACCAGAAGAGGGATAATCCCAGGTTTGAGTAGATATTGTGATTTAATTACAGAATATTAAATTCATCATCGGAAAAATTATTCGATAAAGACAGAGTTTAAAAATATGAGAAGCAGTATCCACTAAGATGCGGAGATCTTAAAGATTTACATATTCAGATTAATTTTCAATCAGAAGAGTCTCACGCAGATCCGACAGATGAAGCATATTCTTTATTCTTTATGTATGCATTTATATTTTGAGAAAAATTAAGTTTTGGCTAAAGCCGTTTCATCCTGGTGATTCTGAAGGTGAGTTAAAGCCCGCTACTATTGAATACATACAAAACAGTGCCGGATTGATTGGGTTGGAGATTAGTGACAGGATCAGGGAAGAAGTTATCAGAATGATATAACCGCAAAGGCAAACAAAGAATAAGGCTTGGGTGTGGAGTTAAGGTAAACAAAGACGTAAAATCTCAGCAGGGAAAAACAAAGGCAACAGTTCCCCTTTTAGAATAATATTTGGACAAAAAAATGATGGAACAATAAGGAAAGGATGTAAGCAGTTTGTAATATCTCCAATGATAGTTTACAAACAATACTTTTACAGGCCACCCCTACAGGGTTAATAAATTCAAAATATAATATACTGCTATTAACAGTCCGCTCCTATGGAGCTACCCACAAGATTCATTCCCATTAATGATAATTGATGATTGATAACTGATTGTTGATCATACAGTGTTCATCATTCATCCCTTATTGCTTATCATTCATCACTTATCATTTATCATTTATTTTTTTGTTTCTTTTTGGTAGGGGTATAAATAAAAAACGTCTCACACAAAACTGTATGAGACGTTTTAATAAAAACTGGCGGCGGCCTA